>NZ_JAIQXR010000002.1:0-316682 GCF_020166615.1 Sphingobium sp. 3R8
TTATGGCAGACGCTGCCATTCGAGGCCCGCTTGGCAAACGACGCATTTTGGTCGGAAGCATTCGTGAAACCACTAATCCTAGATGGCGAATTGCGCAGTTAACAAGATGCCTCAGAAGGACATCATTGGGCCGTGCTATGCCGATCAAATCATTGGGTATCTGGGCGCCGGTAAACGAGCTTGGACCCGAATGACGGGATCGTTCGAGTCTTTTCGGGCATCCGGCTGCTCTTTGTCTGAAATACGCCTACAAATTTCGGACAAAGAGCGAAGCCGCCCGTAATAATTATGCAGCCGGTTCGTTCAGCGAGCGCTGGAGTGTTTCGACGGTCGCGAGGACGGCATCGAAGTCGGGCACATCGCCGAAGATCATGCCGGCCATGGCACCATAGTCGCGGCGGAGGTCAGCGATCATCGCATCGGTCGGCGTCATGGAGAAGCTGCCGGGCTCAGCATGGGCGAGATCGAGGTCGCGGCTATTGAAGAACATCCGGGCGTGCGCGACGCAATCCCTTCCGAGCTCGGGGTTGGCCATCGCAGAAGCGCCCGTTCCGGCGATCATCAGTTGATGTATGTCGTAATAGTGGCGTGAGACGCGCTGGCCACCCGCACGCAGAACCTGCCGGGCGTCGAACCAGCGGCGCAGGCCATGGAGAATGACGACCTTGTCCCAGAAGGTCCGTTCCGCTTCGACGATGGTCACGTTGGCGACCGTTAGATCGAGGCCGGGCAGATCATCGGCGAGATAAGGGACGACACTATGGCGGGCATGAGGGTCGAGAGCGGATTTGGCCCCGGATTCTATTTTGACGGCTTTTCGGATGTAGCCATCGGACTCGGCGGTCACGCTTGGATACCAAAGGAGAATGCTCTGGGCGCTTTCATCGTCCCGATCGAGTTCGACCTTCGCGCCTGCCATGCCCTCGCCAACTGCACCGGCTAGGGTCTCAACCGGAGCCGGGATCAGGTTTTCGACGTCCTTTTGGTAATCCCGAAAAGCATTAAGCAGCGATTGGAGCCCAAGCGCGCTGACGCCTGCCGCCGCACCAATCGCCGACTCTGAGATCTCTGCGGCGGTGATCGGAAGGAAGGGCGACATCGACGGCGTGTGAATCGATCCGGTGATGGCGCAGGAGATAATGACCTTGCGAGGCTGTGCCATATGAGGTGTTCCTATACTGCAGGGGTTGGCTCGACCGGTCTGGAGTGAGCGTAATAGAGCTTATCGCCGTTCAACGAATTCGATGATCGTGCCGTCAGGGTCGCGGACCATCGCAATGAACACCCCCGGACGAAGCTCGAACCTGTGCTTTTCGAACGGCACTCCAGCCTGCTCGCAAGTGGCGCAAATCTGGTCGATGTTTCGGACGGGGAAGGTCAAATAGCGGATGCCCCTCTGGTCCTCGATTTTCGGCCGGTTGGCGGCTGCAGGCACAAGCGGATCGACGAGCTTGACGAAGCTCTCGCCGAAGCGGAGGCGGTGAAAGCGACCGAACCAAACCTCGATTTCCTCGACCTTTTCGAGGCCGAGAATCGTCTGGTAGAAAGCGAGGCTACGATCGATGTCAGACACGAGAATGCCGACGTCGATTGCCTGTCTGTCGGGCGTGATAGTCACAGGTCGATTTCCTCTGGTTTGTCGGACTGATCCTCGTGCACGCTATGTGTGCCCGTCGCAGCGGTTGCCTCGGTTGAACTCGCGGCCTTCCAACCGGCAAGCAGGTTCGCGCCGTCGGCTGAGCCACGGATCGCGCTCGGCGTGCGGGAGAAGCGGGGAGCGGGCCTCGCGTGCATGACGCCGTCGCGCATTTCGTAGGAGTTTCTCGCCTGCAAATGCGGCTGGGAAAATGCTTCGTGCAGTTCCAATACAGGCGCTACGCAGGCGTCGGTCCCTGCAAACAATTCCGTCCAATAGCTTCTCGGGTGCGTGAGAAAGATCTTTTCCAACGACTGTGTCAAAGCACCCCAGCGCTTCTTGCGGTGCTGATCCGGCAAGAAAGCGTCAAGCCCAAGCTTCTCGAGAAATGCTGCGAAAAACTGGGGTTCAATGGCACCGACGGAAATCTCCCTACCGTCGCCGCAAAGGTAGGTGCGATAGTAAGGTGCCGCGCCGCCGAGGACATTATCTTCCCGTGCGAGCGATATGCGTCCTGCAGGGAGAAGGCCGGCGAACATGGTCATCAGCGAGGCCACCCCGTCGACGATAGCCGCGTCCACAATCTGTCCCTCGCCAGATCGCCCACGCTCCCACAAGGCGCTCAATATTCCAACGGCGAGGAACATGGAGCCGCCGCCAAAGTCGCCAACGAGGTTTAAAGGCACAGTCGCCGGGGCGCCAAGCTTTCCGATCGCCGCCAGTGCGCCGGACAGCGCGATATAGTTGATGTCGTGTCCGGCGGTAGATGCGAGCGGCCCATCCTGTCCCCAGCCCGTCATCCGGCCATAGATCAGGCGCGGATTGCGCTTACGCATCACCTCGGGGCCGAGGCCCAAGCGTTCCATGACCCCCGGACGAAAGCCCTCGATCACAACGTCGGCATGGTCACTCGCGTCGAGGCAAAATGCGCGCCCTTCAGCACTGCGAATATCGACGACCGCAGTAGCCCGTCCACGATCAACGACTGGATTTGGCCAACCATTTCCACCTTCGCGATCGACACGGAGAACGTCGGCGCCCATGTCCGACAGAAGCATCGCGCAATGCGGACCGGGGCCGATGCCCGCAAACTCGATCACGCGCAGGCCCGCCAGTGGCCCCGACGCGGGAGTGGATTTCGCCAGATCCGCCATCAGACCAGCCGGATAAGCCGCTTGCCGAAGTTACGGCCATGGTAGAGGTCGGCGATTGCGCCGGGACACTGCTCGATCCCGTTCACGATCTCCTCGCGATACTTCAACTTTCCCTCGCGCACCCACTGGGCGAGCCGAACGCCGGCGGACTTGAACTCGTCCATATAGTCTAGAACCACGAATCCGCCGATCTGCGCGCGTCGCGTCATGACGATGCGCTCGACGCGCGGACCGCTCGGGGCAGGGCTCCAGGACGCCACGGAGGCCGTTCCGCAGGTGACGACGCGAGCACGAAGCGCGAGTTGCCGATAGACCGCATCGCTGATCGGGCCAGCCGTATTGTCGAAATAGACATTTGCGCCCTGCGGGCAGGCAGCAGCCAAGCTCCGATCGAGGTCGGGGGCCCGATAGTCGATCGCCACGTCGTAACCGAACTCATCGCGACAGATGGCAAGCTTCTCCGGCCCGCCCGTTATGCCGACCGTCCGGCAGCCGAGAAGCTTGGCGATCTGACCAACTGCTGAGCCGACCGCACCTGCGGCGGTCGAAACGACGACCGTATCGCCGGCATTCGGCCGCCCGACTTTCTCCAGGCCCAGCAAGGCGGTGACGCCGTTGAGACCGAGAATGCCCAAGGCGAGCGACGGCGCCAGATCGAAATCCTCGACTTTGCGGATCACCGCATCCGACGTCACGGCAGCGAACTGCTGCCACCCGAACCAACCCTTTACTCGTTCACCCGCCACGAAGCCGGGCACGTGACTTTCGACAATCTCGCCCACCGCCAACGAGCGCATTACCGATCCGATTTCAATCGGTTGGGAATAGTTGCTGGTATCGGCCAGCCAGCCCCGCATGGCGGGATCGACCGAGAGGAAAAGGTTGCGGACCAGTATTTCGCCTAGTGCGGCAGCAGGCAGTTCGTTGTCGACGATCTCGAAATGCTCGGCCTGCGGAATGGCCGCAGGTCGGCCCGCAACGAGGACCTGTTTGTTACCGGGCATGCGTAGCGTGCTCCTTGAAGTGCCAGACAAGCGCTCGATCCCAGTCGAGTTGCGCAATCGTGATGTCGCAGCCGGATTTGTTCTGGGTCATGCGACGGCGCTCACGTCGCCGACAACGTTGTGCGGCATGACAGAAACGCGCCGTACGCCTTCGTGCGCATTGGCGATGAAGCGCGTTTGCAGAACGCCGATTTTTTCCATTTCGAGTTCTACGACGTCGCCGTCAGCTATCACCCGGCCAGTCTCGATAGTGCATCCGTCACCGACCGTGCCCGATCCGAAGATCTCCCCAGGCTCAAGGGTTTCCGATTGCGAGATGTAAGCAATGAGTTCCTCAAACCGCCAATTCATTTCGGACGAGGAGGCCGTGACAAACAATTCACCATTCAGGCGCGCGGTCATGGCGAGCGCATAAGGGTCGCCGATCTCGTCCGCTGTCACCAGGAACGGTCCCATGGGCTTGGAATTATCGAAATCCTTGCCCTTGCCCGGCCCCATCTGCCCAGGCATGGCTCGTGCCTGTTCATCGCGCGCGGACAGGTCATTGAATATCATGTAGCCGAAAATATGGCTTCGCGCGTCGGTGACGCTAATATCCTTGCCTCGCTTGCCGATGACGCAGGCGAACTCGAACTCGAAATCCATCTTGTTGCTGTAAGCCGGCCAGTGCACGTCGGTGCCGGTTCCACATACATTTGCAGGATTTACACGATAGTATAGCGGGTTCTCGTACCAGGCGTCGGGCACGCGAAGGATACCCTTGCGTTCCATCATCTCCATGTAGGCTGGCGGATCGTCCGCCAGGCTCGCCCGAAGCCGGCGTATGCCGTCATAGGCCTGAATCATGTGCTTCTCGAAGGCTAGAAAGTCGCGGATCTGTACAGGGCGCGGTATCGGCGCGAGCAGCCGCACATCGGCGAGGGCGACCCGATGATCCGTCCCGGACTGGCGAACGATGGTACGAAGATCGGCGAGCGCCATATCGCCCGCCTCGACAATGGCTTGGATGCTGGCGAGATGACGTGGCGCCGAGCCGGTCTGAGCAGTGGCGGCCGCTACGATGTCGATCAGCGCATCGCCACCATCGGCGACGACGCCAGGCACCGCCTGACCGTCCTTGATAAATGTCGCCAGCTTCACGAGGGCTCTCCTGTTTTGCAAAATGCTGTGACGAACATGGTCAATGCGTTTCGACTGGACCGGCGCCGCCATAGGCGACCCATCCGCCATCGACGGGCAACGTCACGCCAGTAATGTAGCTTGACCAGTCCGACAGCAGGAACGCGGTCGCGCGCGCGATCTCGGCTGGCGCCCCCAGCCGGCCCATCGGCGTGCGATCGGTGAGGAGCTTCTCGTCAAGTTTGCCTTCCGCGATTAGACGGTCAGTCATCGGCGTCCGGATGAAGCCCGGCGCTACCGCATTGATGCGAACCCCGCTTAACGACCATTCGCAGGCGAGATTCTTGGCCATCATCGCAACCGCCGTCTTGGCAGGGCCGTAAGCGTGGCGCCGCGGACTACCGATCAGGCCTCTTATGGACGACATCGCTACGATCGATCCGCGCTGCTGCGGCATCATCACGCGGGCTGCGGCGCGGCAGGCGAGGAAGGTGCCGCGAAGCGTGACATCGACTATGTGTTGCCACTCGTCGATATCGATCTCGAAGGCCTTCGCGACGCGGTCGCTGACACCGGCGCAATGCACCAGCCCGTCGAGGCCACCGGCCGCGGCGGTCGCCGCAGCGACCATCGCCTCGCAATCCTGTTCCCGCGTCACGTCGCCGCCAGCACTCGCCACCGCGCCGAGTTCGCGGGTGATGCTCGCGAGCGCCTCTTGGTCGCGATCCATCAGAATGAGGACGGCCTGTTCCTCTGCTAGCAATCGTGCCGTCTCTAGTCCGATCCCACTGGCGGCGCCGGTCACGAGAACGCGCTTTCCCGCCAAGCCGAGGCTCGTCGTCATCAGCGGCGCTCCAGACGTTGATCGGCCCAGTGGACCGGGGGCGCCCCAGCCACGGGCGAACGAAAGAAGGGAATCGTCGTGCCTCTCAGGCTGCCGATATAAACGGTGCTGAGGTCCGGCCCGCCGAACGTGACGCTCGCCATCCACGGCGCCAGCGCGCTGCCGCAGGCAAGCATTAGCTCTGGCGTGAGCCGCTCCTCGGCATAGGCCTGGAGCAATTGCCGTCCAGCTTCGGAGTCGCGGTCGTCGTCCAGGATGATACGCAGATCGCCATCCGGAGTGATCGCGAAGATCCGATCAGTAAAGATGTGCGTGCCCCAGAGATTGCCGAAACTGTCGAAGGCGATACCGTCGATCATCCGGCCATGATTGTCCGGGCCGTAAGTTTCGCGGCTGTTGAGCGCGCCATCGTCGGCGACGCGGAATCGGGTGACCCTCATTCCGCACGTTTCCACGGCGTAGAGCCACTCTTCTTTGGCATCGAGGCGGATTTCGTTTGTGAAATGGAGGCCGTCGGCAACGATGCGGATCCCCTTTTCGTCGGCGAGCGCGATGTAGCCGTCCCGCACCGAAGGGGTCATCGACATGATAAGGTCGGGCACACGGGTCGACACGGTCAGCCACAGCCGGTCGCGGCTATCGCGCAGGACGAAGTTCACCCGCCCGAACGGCCTGCCGTTGATGGCATCATACAGGACGGAGCTCTCCCCCGTACGCTTCATCACTTCGAGCCGGTCGGTGCCAAAATTAGCGATCAGTATGTCGCCGTTGCGCGCGAAGGCCATGCCGTTGGGCAGGGTGTCGTTGACTATCCGCGTGAACTGTTCGGTCGCGCTCGCCGGGACGGCGTCCCCCTGGGCGATCAGCGTCTGCGAACCATCGGTGGCGATCCGCACCACGCCGCCGCGCGCATCGGCGGACCATATCGTGCCGTCGGCTTCGGCGAGGATGCATTCGGGGCGCTGCAGGTCCCGGCCGATCGACGCGAGACTTGCCGGATCGACCTCAAAGCCGTCGATCGGGTTACTCGGCATGAACAATTCCTTCGCTGTGAGATGGTTGCTTGGCGTGTATTTCGCGCAGGCGCTTTTTATCTACCTTCCCGGTCGCGGTGAGCGGCATGTCGGAAATCAGGATCGTATCGGGCAGCCACCATTTGATGATCCGCTCCGAAAGAAATGACCGTACCTCGTCGGGCGTAACTACAGCGCCCGGCTGAGGCTCGACGACCAGCAGGGGACGCTCTTCCCATTTCGGATGATAGACGGCGATCACGCCGGCAAAGCGCACGCCCGGACAGGCGACCGCGACATTCTCGATATCGATCGAGCTAATCCATTCGCCGCCGGACTTGATGACATCCTTCGCCCTATCGGTGATCCGAAGATAGGTTCCAAGCCTTCGCTCTCGGCTTGGCGGCATTGATCTGGATGTAGGTCAGCATGGTCGTTTTCCCAGCAAGGCCGGGTCGATCCGAGGGCAACAAAAAGGGCAGCATTTGTGGTCGCTGCACATGCCTCTAGACGGATTTCGCCGGACGGTGTCTGGCGATTCTCGGTCAAGAAATGCTGTGAAACCAGCCGCTTACTGGACTTATCTGGACGTATCCAGAGCCAGTATTGGTGCCAGAAGAGGACTCAAAAACGGCCTGTTCCGACGCAGAAAACCGCCATTTTTTGAGAGTCATCACGGGGCGATACCATGCTCGATACCTTGGGACTTTTTGTCGGAATGATGTGAGTCCCCAAGCCTCCAAAATCATGTGCGTCGGCAGGTGATTCGGCGAGGCTGTGTTGGACAGGAAGATATCACTCACGCCGTTTCGAGAAATTCTTGAAACTTTCACTATTTGAAAGTATCTGGAATTTTATGAACGCGCTTGCTGATCAGGTCACACAATCAAGCCTTGCTGATCGGATCTTCAGTGAAGGTCAGCTTCGTGACCTTCTGGGCGGCAGCGATGCCCGCCGCTATGCTCTGGTTCATAGGGCGCTGAAGGACGGTTCGTTGATCCGTCTCAAACGGGCCACCTATTTGCTCGGTCGGCGCACCAGCAACGATGCCATCCATCCCTTTGTCGTGGCGCAGGCGCTCCTGCCGGGCAGTTACGTCTCTTTCGAGACGGCTCTGGCCTACCATGGCTGGATTCCGGAGGCCGTCTTCACCACGGCAAGCGTTTCACCCGGCCGAAAGACGATCACCCATGATACGCCATCCTACGGACAATTCAGCTTTCACCCGCTTGCGCTCCAGAAATACCAATTCCTGACGAGCGTGGATCGCGAAAAGTTCGGCAAGCTCACGGCATTTGTCGCACAACCCTTACGGGCACTGATCGATCTTGTCGCTTTACGGAAGGAGCATTGGTCCGGCCTGGACTGGCTCACCGAGGGCATGCGGATCGACGAGGACCGGCTGCGATCGCTCAGGCGCAAGGATTTCTACGCGCTCCGGCCCGTTTATAGGCACAAGGCCGCCAACATGTTCCTCCATTCACTCGAAGAGGCTATTCTGACGATCAATGGCGCGGCCAAAGGACGTCTTACGGATGATTGAAATTATTCAGGAGAAGCTCCGCCAGTATGGAGCGACCAACGCAGTCGAGGAAGAGAATGCGACCAAGGAGATCGTGCAGGAGATCGCTCTCTACGCGCTCTGGCGTGGCGATTTTTTCGATATCGCTCTTTTCCAGGGTGGCACCAGCCTGCGCATTCTGCACCGCCTGCCTAGATTTTCCGAAGATCTCGATTTTATGCTCCGGTCACCGAACCCCGAGTTCGACTGGGCTCCCTATCTCAAAATTCTGGTCGAGGTTTTCGCGCAGTTTGGATTGAAGCTTGACGCCCAGCCCAAGGAGAGGATGGACAAGGCGGTTCGGGAGGCGGTGCTCAAGGATGATTCCATCGCAAGTCAGCTCGATCTGGCCTTTGCAGGCACGGGACGTCGCAGGACGATCAAGATCAAGCTGGAGATCGACAACAATCCGCCGCCGCGATCCGGCGAAGCCAGCACCTTTCTCGATTTTCCCGCCGATTACGAGGTGCGGCATCAGGATCTGCCTTCCAACCTCGCGCTGAAAATCCATGCACTTCTTTGCCGAGGATATCTGAAGGGCAGGGATTGGTATGACTTTTCCTGGTATGTCTCGAACGGGGTGTCTCCCAATCTGATGCATCTCGAGGCCGCCCTGATCCAGGCTGGCCCATGGGCGGGGCAGGAAGACCTCACGATCGACATGGCATGGCTGCAGCACACGTTGGGCAACAGCATAGCCGCTGTCGACTGGAAGGCCGCCGCTGATGATGTCAGGCGATTCCTGCGTCCGGCGGAGGCGAAATCGCTGGAATTATGGAGCGAACGCTTCTTCCTCGCAAAACTAGAAAAGATGACGCGGACTTGACGTTTTTATCCGGAAATGAGGATCAGCGTTGGGTTGATCCCCTTGCGCTGACTGGTTTCCATGCCGCAGAAAAGGAGATCGTCGGAACCTTCGCGATAGAACTGCGATGCCTTCATGCTCTCCGCCCAAGCGCGCCCTAGCGCCAGGCGGGCGCCTGCGCGTCCACGATGCTCGCGCGCTTGAAACCTGGCCGCGCGCACGCCCTTTCGAGGTAAGCGCGGACGTGCGGTCCGAAATTCGCCCCAAGACCGACAACGCGGTCTGCGAGATACAAGGCGTAGGCAATTGCGATATCCGCGATCGTGAACCGCCCGCCGCACAGCCACTCCCGATCCGCCAGTGCCGACTCTACTGCCCTGAGCCGACCGTTGAACCATTTTTCATAATCAGCGGCCGGCTGTTCGGCTCGCTTCTCAGGCGCTTCGAGCTGCCGGTACCGCAAAACGATGGTTTGCGGGAAAGTCAGCGTCGCATCGCTGTAGAACAACCAGTTCAGGAACAGCGGATAGTCTTTTTCGTCTGGAGACAGCGCAAGCGGCGTCGGACCGTAGCGCGCAGTCAGGTACAGGCAGATAGCCGTCGACTCCGTCATCCGGACATCGCCGTCCTTCAGGAAGGGAATGGTGCCGATCGGATTGATGTCCAGATATTCCCTCGCAAGGGCTCTGGGCGGGAAGGGAAGCAGGACCGGCTCGTAGGGGATTTCCATCTCGTCCAGTGCCCAAAGCGGGCGCAGCGAACGTGTCTCCCGGCAATGATAAAGCTTGAGCATGGCGTTTTCAGCTCTCCCCGAGATCGGCGATCATCGCTTCGCGCAGCAGATATTTCTGAACCTTGCCGGAGACGGTCATCGGGAAGGCCTCGACGAAGCGGACGTAGCGCGGAACCTTGTAGTGGGAGATCTTCCCGCGGCAGAAAGCAATGATCTCGTCGGCATCTTGCGCCGCACCGGCGCGAAGCTTGATGCAGGCGAGCACCTCTTCGCCGAACTTCGCGTCGGGCACGCCGATCACCTGCACATCCTCGACCGCAGGGTGGCTGTAGATGAATTCCTCGATCTCGCGCGGATAGATGTTCTCGCCACCGCGGATGATCATGTCCTTGATACGCCCGACAATGCGGCCGTACCCCGCCTCGTCGATGACGGCGAGGTCGCCGGTGTGCATCCAGCCGTCGCGGACAGCGGCGGCAGTCATTTCGGGATCCTCCCAATAGCCAAGCATGACCGAATAGCCGCGCGTGCACAGCTCACCCTGCTGGCCGCGCGGTACAGTCTCGCCCGTGTCCGGGTTGACGATCTTTACCTCAAGGTGAGGCTGAACCCGCCCGATCGTGCCGACGCGTCGCTCGATCGGATCATCGAGCGCGGTCTGGAAGCTGACCGGACTGGTCTCGGTCATGCCATAGGCTATGCCGACGTCGCGCATATGCATGCGGGTCATGACCTTGCGCATCACCTCGACCGGGCACGGCGATCCGGCCATCAGACCGGTGCGCAGGCTCGACAGGTCGAAACGAGCGAATTCAGGGTGCTCGAGCGCGGCGATGAACATGGTGGGCACACCGTGCAGCGCGGTACAACGTTCGGCTTCGACCGCTTCGAGAACGGCGAGCGGCTCGAAGCCGGGCGACGGATAGACCATCGTCGCGCCGTGAACGAGGCAGGCCAGGTTGCTCATCACCATGCCGAAGCAGTGATAGAGAGGCACCGGAACGCACAGCCGGTCGCCCTCCCGCAGGCCCATGGCAAGACCGCAGAAATAAGCGTTGTTGAGCACATTCCTGTGCGACAGCGTCGCGCCCTTGGGCGATCCGGTGGTGCCGCTGGTGAACTGGATATTGATGGGGTCGTTTGGCTGAAGACCTGCGGCCAGGGACACAAGTTCCCGCTCGGATGCGTCGGTCCGAAGCGCTGCCACCTCCTCGAACTCGAGCCAGCCAGGGCGCCGGTCGCCGCCGATCTTGATGATATGGGCCAGTGCCGGCAAGCGGTCCGACCTGGCCTCGCCCGCGCTTGCAACCGACGGGAGCAGCGTCTCCACCATGGCGACATAGTCGCTCGTCTTGAACGAGGCCGCGCAAACGAGCGCCTTCACCTCGACTTTCCGCAGCGTATATTCGAGCTCGGAGGTGCGGTAAGCCGGGTTGATGTTAACCTGGATCATGCCGGCGCGGGCAGTGGCGAACTGGGCGATCGTCCATTCGGCGCAGTTCGGTGCCCAGACGCCGACCCGATCGCCGGGACGAAGGCCGAGCGCCAGCAGCCCTGCCGCAAAGGCATCGGCCGCCGCCTTGAGCCCGGCCCAAGAAAGGCGGATATTCTGGTGGCGCGATACGAGCGCCTCGGCCTCCGGCCAGCGCTGTGTCGCCCGCTCCAGCGCTTCGCCGATCACATGCTCAAGCAGCGGCGGCTCTGAGACGCCGACGACGTGACTGAGTTCATCAAAGCTCATGGCGCACCACCAATTGTTGCAATTTCCCTAAGTCTCAGGCCATTGGCTTCGACAATGGCCACACGCGAGGCGTCCGTGATCCCTGGTCCGATCTGCGAAGAGTCCCAAATAACTTTTGGTATAAGCGAACTGCCGTCGCTTGCCACGAATGGTGTTCACAACATCGTCGGCATGACAAAGCTCGAATCCGTGACTGCGCCGCCGGCAGGCCAGCGCTGGGTGATGGTCTTGACCTTGGTCCAGAAGCGTATGCCTTCCATCCCGTGCTGGTTTTGATCGCCAAATGCCGAACGCTTCCAGCCGCCGAAGCTGTGATATGCTACTGGCACGGGAATGGGCACGTTGACGCCGACCATGCCGACGTTGACGCGCTGTGCAAATTCGCGCGCGGTATCGCCATTACGCGTGAAGATTGCTACGCCGTTGCCGTATTGATGCCTGGAGGGTAGCGTGATTGCCTCTTCGAAGCTCGAAGCGCGGACGATTTGCAGCACCGGACCGAATATCTCCTCGCGGTAGGCGGACATGTCGGGCGTAACGTGGTCGAACAGGCTGGGACCGATGAAGAAACCGTCCTCATGCCCCTGCAGGGTGAAGCCGCGGCCGTCGACCACCAGCTCCGCGCCCTCATCCACCCCGGTCTGGATCCAGCGTTCGATCCGCGCCTTGTGCTCGGCGGTGACGACCGGCCCGTAATGCGCGTCGGCATCGGTGGAAACGCCGACGCGCAGCGCCGCGATCGCCGGGATCAGCTTCGCCTTCAGCCGCTCTGCTGTATCCGCGCCGACCGGCACCACGACCGGCAACGCCATGCAGCGCTCGCCCGCCGAGCCGAACGCCGCGCCGCACAGGTCAGCGACGGTCTGGTCGAGGTCGGCGTCGGGCATGACGATGCCGTGGTTCTTGGCCCCGCCCATCGCCTGCACGCGCTTGCCCGCCGCGACGCCGCGTGAATAGACATATTGGGCGATGTCGGACGAGCCGACGAAGCTGACCGCGCCGATCGCGGGATGATCGAGGATCGCGTCCACCATCTCCTTGTCGCCGTGCACGACCTGAAAAATGCCATCGGGCAGGCCCGCCGCGCTGAACAGTTCGGCGAGACGCACCGGCACCGACGGGTCGCGCTCCGATGGTTTCAGGATGAAGGCGTTACCGCATGCGATCGCCACCGCGCTCATCCACAGCGGGATCATCGCTGGGAAGTTGAACGGCGTGATCCCCGCGCCGATACCGATCGGCTGGCGCATCGAATAGACGTCGATTCCCGGCCCGGCACCCTCGGTATAGTCGCCCTTCAAAAGGTGCGGGATGCCACAGGCGAACTCGACCACGTCAAGGCCGCGCTGGATGTCGCCTTTGGCGTCGCTGACCACCTTGCCATGTTCGGAGGCGAGCAGCCGCGCGAGCGACTCCATCTCCGTTTCCACCAGCTGCTTGAAGGCGAACATCACCCGTGCGCGCCGCTGCGGATTGACCGCGGCCCACGCCGGTTGCGCCGCCTGTGCCGCAGCGACCGCCGCGTCCAGATCGGCGGCCCCGCCCAGCCCGACGCCCGCCTGGACCTGCCCGGTGTTGGGATCGAACACGTCGGCGGCGCGGCCGGAGGAGGATCGCACGGACGCGCCGCCGATAAAATGCTCCACCTCGCGGACGGGGGACGTAATCATGTCTTTCTCCTTGAAGGGGGGTCAGGACCGGGCGGTCGTCGCGCTCTTGCGCGCGAGCATGTGTCGTAATCCGGCCAAAGTTCGCGTGAACGCGCGATCCGCCGCAGGCACCACGACCGTGAGGCCCGTGAAGCCGTGGGTCAGGTTACCGAACTCGATCAGCTCCACCGGCACGTCGGCGGCACGCAGCCGATCGGCATATTCCACGGCCTCGTCGCGCAGCGGATCGACCGTCAGGACGGCGATCACTGCCGGCGGCAGCCCGGACAGGTCGTCCGCCGCCAGCGGCGAGAGGCGCGGGTCGGCGTGGTCGTGCCCGGCGCTGTACAAGGGATAAAGCTGGCGGAGCGAATGGCTGCGCAGCGAGGGGTCTGCATCCGCCAGGACCGAGGCGCGTTGAAAGCTGGTGTCGCGCAGGTCCACCGCCGGATGGACGAGCAACTGGGCGTCGAAGCTTCTGCCCGGCCGCTCATCGCGCAGCACGAGCCCCACGACGGCGGCGAGATTGGCGCCGGCGCTCTCTCCGCTCACCACCACCGGCTGATCGCCGCCGCCTAGTTCCCCGGCATGATCGAGCGTCCAGCGCGCCGCGACGAGACAGTCGTCGAGACCCGCCGGGAAGGGATTCTCCGGCGCAAGGCGATAATTGCTCGTCACCACCACCATCGACAGGTCGCGCGCCAGCCGTCGCGCGATCGGATCGATGATGTCGATGTTGCCGACCGACCAGCCGCCACCATAATAGTGGTGAAGCGTGCCTTCGACCGCGCCGCTGGGGCGATAGATGCGTATGGCAATGTCACCGCGCGGTCCGGACAGCGTGCGATCCTCAATCGATGCCACGGCTATCGGCCCCTCGGGTCCGACCATCATCGGGCGGAACGCCTCAGCCGCCGCGCGGTAGGCCGCGATATCCAATTTCTCTGACGCGGGGATCGGCATCTGATTGAGCATCTGCTGCAATATGGGGTCTAGAGCCATCGTCACTCTCCTGTTGCGTTGTCTGTCACGGGAGCGCGCACGATCCATGCGTGCGCCGGGTCGTTGGCGAAGACCCAGTTACGACGCGGGCCTGCCATCACGTTCAGATAATAGAGGTCGTAGCCATGCGCGGCCCCCACCGGATGATAGCCGCGCGGCACCATGACGACGTCGCCATCCTCGACCGCGATCGTCTCGTCGATCGAACGGTCGTCGGTGTAGACGCGCTGAAAGGCGAAGCCCTGCGGTGGCGACAAGCGGTGATAATAGGTCTCCTCGAGGAAGGTCTCCTCGGGATAGGCGTCGCGATCATGCTTGTGCGGCGGATAGCTCGACCAATGCCCGCCGGGGGTTATCACTTCGACCACGAGCAGGCTCTCGGCCTCCGCCTTGTCGTCGAGAATGTTGCGCACGAAGCGGGTGTTGGTGCCTTGCCCTCGCGTTTCCAGGCCGACATCCTCCGGCGGGATCAGGCGCAGTCGGCCCTTGCCCGTGGCGGGTGCGGTGCAGATGGCGATCTCGGCAACGCTGCCCGCCTCAATCCGATAGGGCGTTCCTGCCGGCACATAGACCGAGCTGGCCGGGCCGTTGAACACGTCCTTGCGTCCACCGACGCCCGTGAATCGCTCATTGTTGCCGATGACGTCGATCGTGCCCGATAGAATGACGAGGCAGGCCTCACGGCCATGCTCAATCCCGTCATAGGCCTGGCCGGGCATCCGCCTGACGACCCGAAAGCCGACATAGCGCCAGCCCGCGCTCTCCGGCGTGATGTCCAGCACGACGCCGCTGGCGTCGGGCGTTTGGCTGCGAACGCGCAGGCTCATATGACCAGCTCGGCATCGCGGGCGAGACGCCTGAGCGTGTCGAGGCCCAGCTGCTGGTACGTGCGGGGATTGGCGATCGCAGGATCCTGCTCCGCCTCGATAACGATCCAGCCGGTATAGTCGACCCCGGCCAGCGCCCGCATGAACGGCGCAAAGTCGTAATCGCCATCGCCCGGCGTCGTGAACATGCCGCCGACCACCCCGTCGAGAAAGCTACTGCCGTCGGCGAGGAACGCCTGGTGCCGGGCGGCGCGCACATCCTTGCAGTGGACGTGGTTCACGCGTTCCAGCCGCTCATGCACGACCGTGAGCGGGTCGATGCCGCCGCAATATGCGTGGCCGGTGTCAAGCACCAGTCCGACATGGTCGCCGGTCACCGCGAAGAAACGGCGGAGTTCGGCGGCGGTCTCGACGACGGTGCCGCAATGATGATGGTAAGCGAAGCGCAAGCCACGTTCATTGACATGGGCCGCGACCGCATCCAGCCGCTGGCCGAAACGCACCCACGCATCGTCGGCAAGCTGCGGGTGGGTGTCGAGCCGGCTCGACCGGTCGCCGTGCACCGCGTTGGAGGTTTCGGCGAGGATGAACACGCTCGATCCCATTGCCTCCAGCAGCGCGAGATGATCCGCCATCGCTTCGATCTCGGCATCGGCGTCGCGGGTCAGCAGGCTGGATGAATACCAGCCGCCGACGATGTCGAGACCGTACCCCGCCATGATCGGCTTCAGCGTGGCGGCGTCGCGCGGGAATTTGTTGCCGAGTTCGACACCGTCAAAACCGATCTCCTTCACATCGGTCAGCAGCGCGTCGAGCGTCGTGTCGCCGCCCAGTTCGGGCAGGTCATCATTGGCCCAGGCGATCGGGCTGGCACCCCAACGGATCGTCATTTCACTTGTCCCTTCCTGGAATCCTCGTAGTGCGCTCTCGCTGTCAGCACGTCCAGGCGTGTGGACACCTCCGCAACGGCGACATCCCACCAGTGGCCGCCGGCCGCCGTCGTCGGAACCGGATCGGTATCGATCACGACGACATAGCTGATCGGTGACGCCGCGGCGCGCGCCAGCGCGGCATCGAGTTCGGCCAGGCTCGCCACCTTCTCCGCCCCCGCGCCCAGACTGCGGGCATGGGCGGCGAAGTCGATCGCAGGCAGCATGTCGTGCCGCGTATCGGCGAGCAGGTTATTGAACGGCCGTCCGCCGGTCGCCTGCTGCAATCGGTTGATGCAGCCATAGCCGCGGTTGTCGAGCAGCACGACCGTGACCTTCAGTCCCAGCATGACCGAGGTCGCCAGTTCCGAATTGAGCATCAGATAGCTGCCGTCGCCAACCATCACGACCACGTCGCGCGAAGGATCGGCCATCTTCACGCCCAGCCCGCCTGCGATCTCGTAACCCATGCAGGAAAAGCCGTATTCGACATGATAGCCGCCCGGCCGGTGCGTGCGCCACAGCTTGTGCAACTCGCCGGGCAGGCCGCCTGCTGCGCTGACGACCACCGCGTCATCGTTCGCCTGTCGCCACACCGCACCGATCACCTGTGCGTCCGACGGCAGCGTGTCACCGGGCGCTGTCGCGGCCTCGAAGGCGATGTTCCATGTCGTCAACGCAGCGGCATTGGCCTCGCGCCAGTCGGTCGGCACCTGCCAATCTTCCAGTTGCGTCGCGAATGCCTCGATCACCGCGCGGGCATCGCCGACCACGGCGTGCGCATGGTGTTTCGCCGCGTCGTGCGGAGCGACGTTGACCTGATATAGCGTGCCGCCGAACAGCGTGCGTGAGCCGGTGGTGAAATCCTGCAATCGCGTGCCGATGCCGATCACCAGGTCCGCCGCCGCCGCCGCCCGATTGGCGGCGCTGGTGCCGGTGACACCGATCGCACCGAGCGCCTCGGGCTGATCCCATGCCAGCGCGCCCTTGCCCGCCTGGGTCTCTGCGACGGGTACACCCGTTGCCTGCGCCAACGCCGCCAGCGCGGCTTCGGCGCGCGAATAGAGGACGCCGCCGCCAGCGACGATCAGCGGGCGCTCCGCCGCGCGGATCGCGTCCACCAGCGCACTAACTTCCCCCTCGTCGGGCCGGGGCCGCCGCCGCCGCCACACGCGCCGCACGAAAAAGCTTTCCGGCCAGTCATAGGCTTGCGCCTGCACGTCCTGGCACAAAGCCAGCGTCACCGGCCCTGCGGATACCGGATCGGTCAGCACCGCCATCGCACGCGGCGCCGCGTCGAGTATCTGCTCGGGCCGGGTGATGCGGTCGAAATAGCGGCTGACCGGGCGGAAACAGTCGTTCGCGCTGACCGTACCGTCACCGAAATCCTCGATCTGCTGGAGCACAGGATCGGGGCGACGGCTGGCATAGACGTCGCCGGGCAGGAACAGGACAGGCAGGCGATTGACGTGCGCCAGCGCGGCGGCGGTCACCATGTTGGTGGCGCCTGGCCCGACTGAGGTGGTGCAGGCCATCGCCCGCTCGCGCCGGTGCGCCTTTGCGAACGCGATGGCGGCGTGGGCCATGCCCTGTTCGTTGTGTGCGCGGTAGGTTGGCAGCGTGTCGCCGACGTCGGCCAGCGCCTCGCCCAGCCCTGCGACATTGCCATGGCCGAAGATCGCCCATATGCCGGCGAAGAACGGCACCTCGCCTGCGTCAGTGGCGACATGTTGCGCCGCCATCCAGCGCACCAGCGCCTGCGCAGTCGTCAATCGGATCGTTAAGGCACTCATGCGGCCTGCTTCGCACGGGCTGTCCGCCAGCCCATCACCAACGCGTGAAAATTTGCAGCCATCTCGTCTACAGCCTGCTCATCATTGATGACGCCCCGCAGCCATCGTGCTGCCGGTTCTGCCCAGATCGTCCGTCCGACGGCGAAACCCTTTACCATCGAACTGTTCGCCGCCGCGGCGAAGCTGGTGATAAGTGCGTCCTGCGTAGCGGCCAGACCCAGCAGCAGGATACCACGGCAATGGGGATCATGCTTGCGGATCACCGCCTCCACCGCAGTCCAGGCCGCCGGTTCACTAGCCGGCTCCAGTTTCCACCAGTCCGGATATACGCCAAGCGCATAGAAATGGTCCACCAGATCAGCCATTGTCGCGGTAGTTATCGAGCCATGCTTGGATGCGATCACCTCCAGCAGCAATTCGTGCCGCGTGTGTCGGCATGCCTCGAACAGCCGCAAGATCTGGCGATCCTGGGCCTCGCGCAGCGCTGGTGCGTCGTCAGGATGATAGAAAACCAGGCACTTGACGACATGGTCGAGCGGCCAGTCGGCCAGGATCGTCGCCGCTTCGCGTCCACCCTCGAATTGCAGGGGACGCGAGCCGGGCAACTCGATCGGTCGGCCGATCCAATAGGGCGTGTCCGCCGCCGCCTCCAGCGCGCGGGAACCGTAGCGGCTGTCGGCCAGCAGGCCAAAGCCGTGATTCTCGCACGCCACACGCTCCAGCGCATGTAGTGCCAGTTCCTTGAATCGCGGCACGCGGTCGAGGTTTTCAGTTCCCAGCGCCTCGACCATCTCGGCGAACTGGCTGCGATGGTCGATCGCGAGGACGTTCAGGTCCGGATAATCCGGGTGACGGTTGGTCGACCAGTGCGCCTGTTCCAGCACCACGCTATCGCGCAGGCGCCGCGGCCAGTCAGCGTGCCCGAGGAACGTCTGCAATTCCGCCCAGCTTGGTTCGGCGGGCGCGCAGCCGTGGCGCGACACGACAAGCGCGCCGCACGCATTGGCATAGGTGCAGCAGGTCTCGAACGATTCGCCGTGCAGCCAGCCGCGCAGGAACCCGGCCATGAAGGCGTCGCCCGCGCCCAGCACGTTGAACACCTCGATCGGGAAACCGCGCCCGACGATGCCGCCATTGAGGCTGTCCGGTATGGTGCCCGGAAAAGCCACGCACCCGTCGGCGCCGCGCTTGCAGACCAGCAACGCGTCAGTAGCCGCCCGGATCGTCCGCAGCGCCGCCAGCGTATCGGTCGTGCCGCCTAGAATATGAATCTCCTCCTCGGTGCCGACGATCAGGTCGCAAAGCGGCAGCACGCTTTGCAGCTTGCTGGTCACGACCGCGCTCGCGACAAAACGGTCCTCGCCATTGTCCTTTTGCGCCAACCCCCACAGCACTGGCCGATAGTCGATATCGAAGATCACCTGTCCGCCAGCGGCCTTGATCGCCCGCGCCGCCTTGAGGCTCGCGGCGCGCACGTCGGGGCGCGACAGATGCGTGCCATTGATGAGAAGCGCGCCGGCCGAAGCGACGAATTCCGGGTCGATATCCGCTTCGCACAGCGCCATGTCCGCACAGTTTTCGCGATAGAAGATCAGCGGGAAGCTGTCGGGATCGCGGATGCCGAGGAGGACGAGCGCGGTCAGGCGATCGGGATCACTGACCACGCCTGACACGTCCACGCCTTCGCGTTGGAGTTCCTCGCGGATGAAGCGTCCCATATGGTCAGCGCCGACACGGGTGATCAACCCCGTCCTCAGCCCCAGCCGCGCAGCGCCCACCGCCGTATTCGTAGGACTGCCGCCGATATATTTGGCGAAGCTACCCATGTCCTCCAACCGACCGCCGATCTGCTCGCCATAAAGGTCGACGCTGGACCGGCCCAGGGCGATGAGGTCCAGAGGTCTGGCCGCAGCCACTGTTTCGCTCATCCGACTTCTCCCCCTTGTTGCCACTGGCCCGCTTTGGCTGACAGGATATCGGCCACCAGCCCGCGGCTGCGGAATTGCAGTGACAGACGCTCGGCATCCGCCAGCAGCTGGATCAGGCAAACGAACGCAATATCGTTGGTCGGGTCGATCCAGAACCAGCACCCCGCCGCCCCGTCCCAGAAATAGGTGTCGCGTCCCAGGCGAACGTCCGCCGCCACCGGATCGGTGACGACCACACCGTTATAGGCATATTCGTAGCCTGGACGCAGGACATGCGGTGCCGTGCCGAATTCGCCGGTCAGGAGGTCTGATGGCGTGTGGCTGCGCGTCATCTCCGCGACCGCCCCGGCGCTCAGAATGCGCGCGCCTTCGAGTTCGCCCCGATTGAGCAGCATCCGTGCAAAGCGCAGATAGTCGCCCGCCGTCGACACCAGCCCCCCGCCCCCAGACGCAAAGGCGGGACTGCGCTCGTAGGGCAGCACGAGGTCGCGCGCCGGGACATGCGCCATGTTGTCGTAGGGCATCGGCCCGTCGACGCTCGCTTCCACCAGGGCGTCGCCCGGCAGCACATACAGGCTGGCGAAGCGGTCGCGTTTTGGCTCCGGCACGAGGAAGTCGGTATCGACCATCCCGAGCGGCGCGAAAATTCGTTCCATCATAAAGTCGCGGAGCGACACACCGCTCAGCCGCTCGACCAAGGCCCCCTGCACATCCATGGCGACGCCGTAACGCCATCCCGTGCCCGGATCGAAAGCGAGCGGCGCGCGCGCGAGCCGCGCGAGATAGTCGGCAAGCGGCAGGCTGTGCGGGAGGCTTGGGACTCCCGCCGCGCGGAACGCGCGATCGACTGGCTCGTCGCTGAAGCCATAGGTAAAACCGGCGCGATGCGTCATTACATGCTCGATCAGCAGCGGGTTTCGCGGCGGTGAGAGAATTGCAACGCCGTCCTCGTCGACGCCGCGCAGCACCTGCAACCCTGCAAGCTCCGGAAGATGGTCCTCCAGCCGGTCCTCGGGTGCCCACCGCCCTTCATCACGCAGGATCATCATCGCAGCCGCCATGACCGGCTTGGTCATAGAGAAAAGCCGGAAAATGGTATCCCGCCGCATCGGCGTGGTCGTGGCCACGTCCTGCCATCCGATTACCGAGTCATGCGCCAGTCCGCCGCCATGCCAAGCCAGCGTTACGGCGCCACTGAGCAGCCCGCGATCGACCACGTCGCGGATCATCGCATCGATAGGCGCCCAGCCAGCTGCGCTGTCGACCGTCGACGCGTCGAGATACGACCGTTCCGTCACCACTTGCATGTCGAGACCAACTCCAGAATGATATTTCTATAATATATATTAATAGAACAATTACTGCAAGCTTGCAATGTTTGAACCGCGCTTTGCGTTCAGCGCGCGATGCGAATCCGGATCGCGCACACGCCCGCCAGCGCGGCGATTGCCGCGCCGAAAACAAACAACGCCGGATAGCCGCCGGCTTCGATGATCGACGCAGCGATCGCAGGGGAGATGACCCCGGGGGCGGACCCCGCCGCAAGAAGGATACCTAGGTCGCGTCCGGCGGTCTCCGGCGTCGGCAGGACGAGGGTGGCAAGCTTTAGGTCCAGTACGAAATAGGCGCCGAAGGTCAGCCCGATGCCAAGAGCGAAAGCGAGCATAATTGGCCAGCTCGCGCTTGCCGCTGGCAGCAGGGTGACGATCGCGGCGGCGAAGGAAGCGAGTGCGACGACAAGCGCGGTGCGACCAATCCGGTCGGCGAAATATCCCGATCCGAACGTGACCACCAGCCAAGTGACCGTCATCACGCTCAGCAGGATGCTGACCCCCGCTGCGGCGCTGCCAAAGGGTGTATTCTCCGCACCAATATAATCTTGCACGATGTAGAACATATACCCGCTGACCGCAAAATAGCACAGGAACATCAGAAAGCGCGACGCGAGCGCCAGCGCGAAATTGCGTTCCCGAACGCTGGAGAATTGCGCTAGGAAGTTGGTCAGTGACATGGGATGTCGGGGCGGGACCGGCATGTCGACCGACGATGCCTCCGGTTCCAGCAATACCAGTGTCCAGGTCAGGATCGTGAAGGGAACCGCCAGAAGAATGTAGCCTGCGAGCGTGTTCGACGCGAATGCCGCCAGATTGACGCCGCAGAAGATTCCGACCGGCGCGCCGAGGCCGATCGCGGCCGATGCGAAGCCGAGTTCATCCTTCGCGATGCGATCGGGCAGCGCGGCCAGAAGAACCGACTGGTAATAGTTGAGCGCGAACCACAGCATGGGCAGCACCACCGCCAGGAGCACGATGGAGTCGGCGATGCCCATGATCGGCATCAGGATGACGCTGGCGAGCCACGAGAGCACCAGCGACGGCGTCCGCCGCCCCCAGCGCGATCGCGTCCGATCCGACACGATGCCCCCCGCAAAAAGCGAGATGACCGTGGTGACCGATGCGAGGGTGATCAGCAGCGCCATCGTCGACACCTTGGCGTCAGGCGCAAGCCGTTGCACGACGGGGGGCAGCAAGATGTTCTGCACACCCTGGAAGATAGTGATGAGGGAAGCATAGGCGAGGAACAGCAAAATGGCCAAGCGCCTTGTTTTCGAACGCAGCAGCCTCGCCTGTCGCGCCGACACGGTGAATCCGATCATTTCGGCCATCGCATTTTCCTCTCCCGTGCAGGCTATAGGAACGGGAATATCTGTCAATAAAGAAATAGAATATTAATTCTATTAATTTCCGGGCGATGTGGTATGTTTTGGATATATTCCCCTTTCCAACGGGACATCCGATGGCTAGATTGACGGAATATAAATTCTATTTTTATGAGGGTCGGACATGAATGCTATTGCGGTCATCGGGGCCGGTCGGATCGGCAAGATCCACGCCGCCAACGCGGCGGGAAATGCGCGACTGTCGCTGAAATATGTCGTCGACCCTTATGGCGATGCCGCTGGGCTGGCGCGGATGCATGCTGCGCAGAGCGCCGACGTAGAGCAGGTCTGGGCCGACCCCGAGGTTGCTGGCGTCGTGATCGCGAGTTCGACCGACACGCACCTCGATTACACGCTCGCCGCGACCCGGGCCGGGAAGCATGTTTTCTGCGAAAAGCCGCTCGATCAGGATGTCGATCGCGCACTGGGGGCGTTGAAGGAACTGGAGGAAGTCGGGCCGAAGGTGCTTCTCGGCTTCAATCGCCGCTTCGACCCGAATTTCTCCAGCCTGCGCGCGCAACTGTCACAAGGCGCGGTGGGCGCGCTGGAGACGCTCCATATCATCAGCCACGATCCCGTTCCGCCACCGCCAGCCTACATCAAAACTTCGGGTGGCATCTTCAAGGACATGTCGATTCACGATTTCGATATGGCGCGCTGGCTGCTGGACGAGGAGATCGAGAGTGTCTTTGCCTCGGCCTCAGTGCTGGTCGATCCGGAAATCGGCGCGGCTGGCGACTTTGACAGCGCCAAGATCATCCTGCGCACCGTCACGGGCAAGCTATGCGTCATCTCCAACAGTCGGCGCAGCGGCTATGGCTATGACCAGCGAATCGAAGCCTTCGGGTCCAGGGGACTGATTCGCGCCGACAATGTGCTGGAAACCACAGTAGAAAGCTGGACCGAGCCAGGTGCGAAGAAGGCACCGTTCGAAAACTTCTTCCTCGACCGCTATGCCGACGCCTATCGAATCGAGATGGACCATTTCGCCGACATGGTGGAAGGCAAGGCGACGCCGCTGGCGGACCAGCACGACGGCGTCGGGGCGCTGCTGCTTGCACAGGCAGCAGAACAGTCCGCGCGCACCGGCAGCGTGGTGGCACTTGGAGCCGGGAGCGACCAATGAGCGCCGACAAAGGCCGCTTTTCAGGCGTCTCCTTTCCGCTCGCGGCGTCAAGCGAGATGCTGTTCGTCGATTTGCCGCCGCTGGAGCGCGTGCGCAGGATCGATGCAGCCGGGTTCCTGGTGGAGATATGGGATTGGACGCGCTACGATATCGACGCGCTGGCGGCGAGCGGCGCCACCTTCTCATCGATGACGGGCTACGTCCGCGGTCGCCTCGCTGACCGCGACGGCGCCGATGAATTGCTGACGACGGCGCGCAAATCTGTGGCGGTCGCCAAACGGCTGGGCGTGCCCCGCCTCAACCTGCACGGCACCGGGCTAGGCGGCGACGGCCTGCCGCCGCGACCGGCGACCGAAGTGACGGGCGTCATGTGGCTGCAGGCGGGCGACACGCTGTGCCGACCTGGGCGAGGAAGCCGGCGTGACCTTCGTGCGGGAGAATCTGAACGCCGCTGTCGACCATCCTGGCGTGCCGTTCGGCAGGGCAGCCGAATGCCTGGAGCTGATCGCATTCGTCGATAGCCCCTCGCTTCGCCTGATGCTCGACCTTTATCACGCGCAGATCGGTGAGGGGAATCTGATCGAGCTATGCCGCCAGGCGCTGCCCTATATCGGTGAGATCCAGGTTGCCGACGTGCCGGGCCGCTGTGAACCTGGAACGGGCGAGATCAACTATCCCGCAATCGCACGCGCGCTGGCAGACATGGGCTATGACGGCGTTGTCGGGCTGGAAGGCTGGGCATCGGGCGATCCCGCCGTCGCGCTCGACGCTTTCCGTGCCGCGTTCACCGTCGCTTAGGCGCAGGTGGTGCACGCGGTGCCGAGGGGGCGATTGGCACGAATGCCATATCGAGAGCGATTATGAAATGGTTGTTCCGAAATCCATTTCATGGTCAATGTCGGCGTGATGCAAACGATGAACACCCCGCCTGAGGACCTTGAGGCCTTCCTTTCCGCCATACGCGAGCGCTATGATGCGCTGAGCGATCGTTTGCAGCGCATAGCCCGGCACATTCTGGACGAACCCAACGACCTTGCTTTCGAAACGGTGGCCGTCGTGGCCGAACGCAGCAACGTGCAGCCTTCGGCTATTGTCCGATTCGCGCAGGCGTTCGGGTTTTCCGGTGCCAGCCCGATGCAGCGCCTGATCAGGGACGGACTGCTCAAGGAGGACCGATCGCTTGGCTATGCCGAGCGAATACGACAGCATCGTTATGCCGCTGCCGGAGAGGCGGAGGGGCCGCGCGAGCTACTGTCCGAATTCGTCAAGGGCAACATCCTGGCGCTGGAGAATTTGAACCACTCGGTGGGAATGCGCGAACTGACCCAGGCCATCGACCTCATCGAGCAGGCCGACACGGTCTATGTCGCCGGTTTTCGTCGCTCTTTCCCCGTCGCCAGCTATCTCACCTACATGCTTGCGCAGGCTGACAAACGGACTGTGCTTGTCGACGGGGTCGGCGGCCTTCACCTGCAGCAAGCCCGCGGCGTGCGCGACGGGGACGTCCTGGTGGCAATCAGCTATGCGCCGTACAGCCTCGAAACGATTGCCCTCGTCGATGCGTTCGCCGGTCATGGCGCAGTGATCGCTATCACCGACAGCGTCATCGGTGCCATTACCAAGGAGGATGCGCTGGTTCTCCAGGTTCGCGAGTCCGAAGTCCGCGGCTTCCGTTCTCTGGCGGCATCAATGTGTCTCGCGCAATCCCTTGCGATAGGGCTTGCCAGCCGCAAGATTACAGGCACCGGCTCCTAGCGACATCATTGCGGCCGCGATGACTGACTGCGCGATGGCCAGCATTGCATCCTGCTGCGAACGCTCAGCGATGTCGAACGACGAACTCGTCGATGCCGACGCGCTCGGTCACCAGCCCGTTCACAACGGCCCCCGGATCGGCATAGCCCAGTGCCATGCCAGAGACGATCACCTGTTCATCCGGCACCGGCAGGACGCGCCGGACCGCGGCACCATATTCCGCCCAGGCCTGCTGCGGGCAGGTGGCGAGACCGAACGCCGGTGCCAACGTCATTACATTGGTCATGAAATTGCCCATGTCGATCCAGGCACCATAGCCCCAGTCACGCTCCATCGTGAAGAACAGCCCTACCGGCGCGCCGAAGAAGTCGAAATTGCGCAACAGCGCGCGCTGTCTCCCCGCCAGATCGTCTCGACCGATACCGTAGATCGCGAAGAGGTCGAAGCCGACCTTGCGCCGACGGCTGCGGTAAGGCTCACGGATGTCGGCTGGGAAATAGGGATATTCATCACTGCGCTCCCCGGCGGACGCTGCGGTGGTAACCTCGGCGCACAGTCGGGCGTGCGTGTCGCCGGTCACGACGTGGACCTGCCAGGGCTGCATGTTTTGACCTGACGGCGCGCGCGACGCCGCCACGAGTATCCGGTCGATCGCCTCATCGGCTACGGCGGTGGGGAGGAAGGCGCGCACGGAGCGACGGTCGCCGACCGCGTCGTAGGCGGAAACGGTCTTATCGGGTTCCGCCATCACTCAAACCACCTGCTCGAAAGCCATCGACATAGCTTCGCCGCCGCCGATACAAAGGACGGTCGGCCTCATGCCGGTGCCTTGGTCTTGGCGATTTCCTGGTTGCGCAGCAGGAAACGCTGTACCTTGCCGCTCGGCGTCTTGGGCAGGTCCGCGACGAATTCGATCTCGCGCGGATAGGCGTGGGCGGACAGGCGCGAGCGGACGTGGAGCCGCAACTGATCAGCCAGTTCCGTGCCCGGCTCATAGCCTGGCTGGAGCACGACAAACGCCTTGATGATCTCGGTCCGCTGGGGATCGGGCTTGCCGATGACGGCCGACTCGGTCACCGCCTCATGTTCGAGCAGCGCGCTTTCGACGTCGAACGGGCCGACCCGGTAGCCGGACGTCGTGATGACATCGTCCGCGCGCCCGACGAACGAGATGCTGCCATCGTCGTTCAACTCGACCATGTCGCCGCTGCGAAAATAGGCCTTGCCCAGAGCAGGCGTTTCGCGACCATGATAGCCCGTGAACCACATCATCGGCGAGCCGGCGATGTCGAGCGCCAGTTCGCCCGGCACGCCTATGCCCAGCTCCTTTTCTTCAGGCGACAGCACGACCACCCGATGCCCAGGCGTGGCGTAGCCGGCCGATCCGATCCGTACCGGATGATCGAGGCCGTGATGGTTGCACAGGACCATGCCTAGTTCGGTCGCGCCGTAATGATCGTGGATCGTCACACTGAGATTCTGGTCAAACCATCGAATGATCTCAGGGTTCAGCGGTTCGCCCGCGCTGCTCACCGTGCGCAACTGCCCTTTGATCTTCGCCGCCTTCTCCGGGCCGTCGGCCATCAACATGCGATAGGCGGTAGGCGATCCGGCGAGGCTGGTGATGCCATGGTCGGCGATCGTCGCATAGGTCGACTCGACGCTGAACGCTCCTTCGTGGAACAGGGTGGCAATGCCCATCGCCAGGGGACCGATGACGGCATAATAGAGACCATAGCCCCAGCCGGGATCGGCGAGGTTCCAGAAGCGGTCATCCTCGCGCAGGCCGACAGCGTCGCGCATGTAGCTCATGAACGGGGCGACCGCGCGCAGCGGGATGAACATCGGCTTGGGCAGTCCAGTGGTGCCCGATGTGAACATCATCAGGAACGGGTCCTGTGCATCGCACGCAACCGGCTCCAGCCCTTCATCGCGGCCTTCGAGCGACGACCAGAAGTCACGATCGCCCGATCCCGCCGTCGCGCCGACCTGAACGATGGCCGCCAGATGCTCCAGCCCGGCCAGCTTCGGTCGGTTCGCCCCGTCCGTAACCACCACCCGCGTTTCAGCGAACGTGAGACGATGTTCGATCGCCTTTGGCCCGAACGCGGTGAACAGCGGCTGATAGGCCGCGCCCAGCCGCCAGGCGGCCAGGATGGTGATGATCAGCTCCGGCGTTCGCGGCAGCAGACCGGCGACCCGGTCCCCCTTGCCCACACCCAGTTCCGCCAGCACATGCGCGAACTGCGACGACCGCCGTTTCAGTTCGGCGAATGTCCAGTTGCGGGTTTCGCCGGCCGGATCGCGCTGACGCAGCGCGACCCGGTCTCCGTCACCGGCATGACGATCGCAGCAGACCTCCGCCGCGTTCATATGCCCGGCGGAGTCCATCGCCACCGATGCCAGCGCCGCCGCTGCATCGAAACTGGCCGCCGCTATGCTATAGTCCTGGCGGCTCATGCTGACATCTCTCCGCTGACCGGGACCACGGGCAGCTCGATGAAGGAGGGCCGATCGGCATCATGGAAGATGCGCTGCTGCGCGACGCGCATCGCGGTGCCGTCCTGATCGCCGGTGTTGAGATTGCGGTCCCAGCGGGGGAAGCAGCTGCTGGTCACCTGCACGCGGATGCAATGTCCGGGCAGAAACACATTGCTGGTCGACCATAGGTCGATCTCGTGGCGATCGATCGCGTCCGCGCCGGTCACGACGCGCGTGATGCCGTCGGCCAGGATGATCGAGCGTCCGTCGGGATGCACGTCGCACAGCCGCGCGACCCAGTCGGTCGATGGCGCCGAGCTCGCCGCGTGCAGGACGACGCGGATACGGCCAGTCACTTCGACCTCCTCCGTCAGTGGCGCGGAGGTAAAGATCAGCACATCGTCGCGCGCCTCGACCGGCGCCTGGTCCAGCGGCCCCGCCGGATAGGCGGCCGCCATAACGAGCGGACCGCCGAGCGTCGGCACAGGGTCCGCAGGATCGTAGGTGAAGGTCGAGACGTCCTCCGCGGCATCCGGTTTGCCTGTCGTCAGGCCGCCGCCGCTGCGCAGAAAATGCTGCTCGGTGCGGGCGCGCTCCAGTGGCCAGGCTGGCTCGTCGCGCCATTCATTACGACCCATCACGAAGATCCGCACCGGCGTGTCGGGTAGCGCCACCTCGGCATCGGGTGTTAAGTGGCGCCGAAACCACGCCAGCTGGAAGTCATTCGTGTCGCCGTGCGGATGGACGGGGGCATAGAGCCGCGACGCCATCGCGCCGAAGCACAGGTCGCCGATTGGATCGCGGAAGATGCCGTGCGTCCACGGGCCGACCAGAAGCCGCGCATCCTTGCCGGCCGCCGCCATCGCGACGTAATTGTCCAGCGTGCCCTGCAGGAAGATGTCATACCAGCCACCCCAGTGGAGGCTCGGCACGTCGATCCGGTCATGCTGACCGGCCACCCGGCACCATGCCACCGTCTCGGGCTCGTCGATCGCGCGGATCGCGCCCAGGCCCGGCAGCTTGTATTTTTCGAGCGTCGGGCTGCGGCGAACGGGCAAATCCCAATAGCCCCGGTCTTTCATGCCGTCGACGTCGGCGAGCAGCTCCCCGCCCAGGCGCGCCTTCTCCTCGGGCGGGAGCGTAGGGTGCTTGACGATATATTCGAACCCCATCTGCATCGTCCACGGCAGTTCGACGCCCCATTCGATCGCGCCGCCACGGCCGTAGAGGCCGTCCATTGGATCGCACCACGTCACCATCGGCGAGATCGCGCCGAGCGACGGGGGCTGCGCCGCTGCGGCCATCCATTGGGTATTGCCGACATAGCTGCCGCCGAACATGCCGACGCGACCGTTCGCCTTGGGCAGGCGGGCCGCCCATTCGACACTGTCATGGCCGTCGTCATATTCGTGGCGGAACGGCATCCACTCGCCCTCGGACCCGCCGCGGCTGCGGGTGTCCTGATGCACGATGATGAAGCCCTTTTGCGCCGCGCGAACAGGTTCCAGAACCATCAGGTGATCCGGTGCCGCCCGGCCATAGGGCGTGCGCGACAGCAGGACAGGCCACGGCCCCGGACCTTCCGGCGTGTAAACGTCGGCGCGCAGGATGGTGCCATCGCGCATCGGCACCGGCATGTCGGCTTCCACGGTCACCGCCATTGCCCGCTCCAGCCGGTCGATAGAGGCCTGCTTCGTCATCTCTCTCTCCATCGATCCTTACTTTCTTGTTCGCGGTATCGCCGCGCTACGAACCGCTTGGTGTGAGCCGCATTCAGTTCCGCCGCTTCTGACCATGTCGCATTCGATCAGCGAGTCTGCGACGTTGCCCGAACACGCCCTCGCGCACTAGATACGCGCCGTCGCGGCAATGCGTTCATATCCTCTTTGCAGCTCACCATCCCGACCAGGATGAAATAGAATTTTTATTCCGTCAAGAGCGCCGCCGGAATTTCGACTCATTTCGCTGACTCCTCAATGCTAAACTCAACACAAGCAACGAAGCGAGGAGCGATCAGCCAACCAGGTGCCGGTCGCCAATGTACCTTGCGCCATCGGCGACGATAGGACGTCTCGCCTTTGCGCATCCCCCATTGGCCTTCGCCCAATCTCTTGATGCCCCCGCGTCTATCGGCATTGAGCCGTCGGCCAAGGACGCCATCTAAGCACCTCGATTTCACTCAGGGAATCCCTGCTCCGGTCATGTAACAAGGTCATCCCAAGCCGAGCGCGTCCGCCTGCTACAATAGCCCGACCTGGCCCAGTCAATGTCGGGTTTCAGAAGCGGCCCATCTGGAGTCACTGTTCCATCTATATAATTGACAGAATATATATTCCTATTGTAGCGAGGATGACCACTTGAGTTTGGCAAAAAAATGAACGGGAGGATTCAAATGAAAAGCAAGCGCGCCCTGCTGGGCAGTGTCGGTGTGGTCGGCATGCTGGGAGCGGTCTCTGCACCTGCACATGCGCAGATGACGGCAGAGGCAGCGGCTCCGGCGGCGGATGCCGAGCTGACTTCCAGCCCATCGCAGGCCATGTCCGCCACTTCTGCGCCAACTGGAGCAAGGCAAGCGGCATCCACCGGCGGCAAAGGGCTGGAAGACATCATCGTCACGGCACGCCGACGCAGCGAGAGCGCCCAGACCGTTCCCGTTGCCGTCAGCGTTGTAAGCGCTACTGCCCTTGAGCAGCATCAGGTTCTCAATGCCTACCAGCTCGTGAACCTGACCCCAAGCTTGCAGGTGCAATCGAGCAATCAGCAGACTGGTGCCGTCAACTTCACTATTCGCGGTGTCGGAACGACCGTCTTCGGGCCCCAAGTCGAGTCGAGCGTCGGTATCGTCATCGACGATGTCGCCATGAGCCGCCCGCAATTCGGCAACATCCAGTTTTTCGATCTTGAGCGTGTCGAGGTTCTGCGCGGGCCTCAGGGGATGTTATTCGGGAAAAACGCCGCAGCCGGCCTGATCAATATCGTTACGACGCAGCCGAAACTGGGGCGCACCGAGCTGTTGGCCAACGCCCAGTACGGCAACACGAACGCGCCGGGATCCGGCAATGTCGCTACGCTCCAGGCAGCAGCCAACCTTCCTGTCACGAGCAATTCAGCGCTTCGGCTTTCCGCTTTCGTCACACGTCAGGATGCTTATGTTCGGGACGTTACTCTCAATCAGAACCTCGGCAATACGGCTTATGGTGGCCGCCTCAAATTTCTTTGGGAGCCGAGCGATGCGATCCGGCTGACGCTCGCGGGCGACTACCAGCGTTCCAAAGGACCGGGTGAAGGTGTGCTCGTGCATCGCTTTACTGCGCCGGGTGGTTTGATCGACACGATCAACGCGTCCAATGGCGTTTTCGCGTCCCCCAAGAACACCAGCATGGCCACCGATGTCCCCAATGACAACGACTCCGACGTGTATGGCGTACAGCTCAAAGCGGAAGTCGAGCTGGGCGGCGGCTATACGCTGACCAACATACTTGCATACCGCAACTATAAGATGAACACCTCGATCGACACCGATACGACTACGGCCGACCTATTCAGTGTCAACACCGGCGGCCAAACGCGCCATCAAACTACCGAAGAACTGCGTCTTTCATCACCACAGGCCGGCCGGTTCAGCTACCAGCTGGGGTTCTTCTATCTGAACCTTGTCGCTCGGGAGTTTCTCCTACAGGGCGCAAACCTCGGGGCACCCGTTCCCCCCGGGCTGTCGCTCCTCGGGGGAAATATAGACGGCGTGTCCCCGACCAAAAGCTATGCTGGGTTTTTCGAGGGTCAATTCAAAATCACGGAGGACCTGGGGCTGACCGCGGGCGCCCGCTACACACATGACGATATCGGCTATAAGCTAGACATAACCAACCCTCTGGCCATCCTGCCGCTATATGGCCCCGACACCCATTATACACGTCGGCTCACCAAGAATAATTTATCCTATCGCTTTGGTATCGACTATAAAATCGCGCCGGATGTGCTTGCCTACGCTACATACTCGCGAGGTTATAAGGGTCCAACGTTCGACCAGCTCAGTGGGACCGTCGTCAATCCCGAGATACCCAAGAGCATCGAGCTCGGCCTCAAGTCGACGCTGCTCGACCGTAGGCTCCGGTTAAACGTGGCGCTGTTCGACACGACCTTCGATGGATATCAAACTCAGGCGCAGAAACAGGGTACCGCAGCCGGCTTCATGACTCTCAACGCGGGTCAATTGAAGACCAGGGGTGCCGAAGTCGAGTTTACCGCGCTGCCCTTCGAAGGGATGACGATCAGTGGTGGCACCACCTACAATCATACGGAGTACAAGAACCTGTCCGGCGTTCCGTGTTACTACGGTCAACCGACAGGCACGAGTGGCACGAACGTCTGCCTGCCCAACGGCACGACAGACGTGAGCGGGAACCAGCTCGCGAATGCGCCGCGATGGAGCACGACAGCTACCGCTCGTTACGAGCATCCGGTCTTGGGGGATTGGATCGGCTTCTTGCAGGGTGACGTCTACCACCGCAGCTCCCTCAAATTCTCCCAGACAAACGATCCGCAAACGCGCGTCAAAGCAAATGCGATTGTCGGCCTTTCGATAGGTGCCCGCACCTCCGATGACCGGCTGTCCGTGACGGCCTTTGTGCGCAACCTGTTCGACAAACGCGTGCCCAGCTACATCCTTGCCGATCCAGTCGCCAATTTCTATACTGGTCCCTCGGGGGTGAGCGACGGTGCATTGGGCGGCAATTACTGGCATAATTTCGGCCCGAACTCATTCCGCACCATCGGCGTGACGCTGAATTATCGCATGTAACGGTTTGATGCCGACCTCACCCGTGCGGTGAAGGTCGGCACCTGCTTACCCAGCGGGCTGATGACATCACAGGGAATCGGGGGTCATACCGCCTCAAGTCGCAAGCGCCGTTCTGGACATGGCCGGACGCTGCTGAACGTCCACGGACTTCGAGCAGAAGAGGACTCGAAAACGCCACATTTATCTCTATAATTCAGTATCTTACTATGGCTGTCATCGGTCGATACCATAATCGATACCCTGGGACTTTTTGCTTCGGAGGTTCGAGTCCCTCGGCGCATGTTCAAGCGCGAAATTGAGTCCGTCAGCGGCGTGATTCGCTCCAGGCGTTGGTCGGCGCAAAAACCTAATTTCCGCGCAACACAATAACCTAAAATCCGAACGTCCCAGGCAGATCGACCCAAGCCCAGAGGCTGGCCGAGTCATCCCGCCTTGATGAGCAAGCGCCTGGCCCGATCAGCAATCAGATCGGCAAACCTGACAAAGTTCTCACTGCCTGGCAGCCTCTGTTTCAGGCTGCTGTCGGGCGTCTCCAATTGCGCCAAGGTCACTTCACACAACTGCCGTATGCGACGCCGAAGATAAGGGGCACCAATATTGACGTCCTCCGCGAACTGATCCCAGTGGCGCGACTCGATCTCTTCCAGCGTTGCCTTCTTCGCAATTTTCATCGCCAGCTTGGGCGACAGATCGCGATAGGCGACCGTGGAAAGTAGGTCATAGAGCGGCGCAAGCCGGATTGCCCCGTCGATGTGCAGCAGACTGAAATTCTTGGCGTGCGCGTCGGCATTGCCGATGATCAGATTGAAGACGGCTGCATCCGCCAGCTTCAATATGTCGCGCGCGGGGCGGGTGGCGGCCTGGCGTAGCAGAGCGAAGCTGTCCTTGAACGTTGGGCCGCCTTCGCTGGCATATTTGCGCTGTGACGGGATGCCCAACGCCTGGGCAAAATCTTCCTGATGAAGGCGAACCAATCGGCCGTCGGCGTCCCGAGTTCGGTCGTAACGCTCGATCAGCAGGAAGGATTGATCCCGGACCCTCCGCATGGTGACCGACGCCACGTCCAGCCCGATCTCTCGGGCCAAGGTCATGCAGTAATATTCGTTCTCGGTCGTCTGCTCGAACCGCGGGATCGGTGGCTTGAGAATATGGCTGGTGGGCTGCCCCGGTGCCGGGAGCGCGATATGATCGTCGATCAGCAGGACGGGCAGCTTGGACTGCGCGCCCGCCAGGGATAGGCGCAGACCGCCTTCACCGGCGAGCATGGGTCTCATCGGCAGATGCTGCAGTAATTGCAGCAAATGCTCATCATCAAGAATGTCGGGCGCTCCGCTCGCAGGTGCTGGTGGAAGCTGACCTTCCGGTAACAGCATCAGTGCGCCGGCGACTTCGCCACCGAGATGCTCCAGCAACTGGAATTCATTCCCGGCCGAAACGCCTAATGCCCTGGCGATCGCGCTACGCTGCCCCTCTTCCGGCAGAATACCGCCGAAGAAGGAATGGCATACCCGTCTGCCAAACGGCTCGACCTGCTTTGGCAACGAGAAAGACAGCGCTGGCGCGTCGGCGTCTTCGAGCCATTCGGGTGCGTAGCTGAACCCCATGTCGCCATAGTCGTTGAGGTGCAGGAATCCGGCGACCTTACCGCCCCACCATATGGAAAGCTGCTTGCTCATTTGATGCGTGCTGGCGTTGCAATTGAAACATCGCAGCCGAGGGTCGCAAGAACCTGGAATGCCTTGCCCAATTGCAGCGTCGGCTTGCCTGCCTCCAGATCGACGATGAAGCGCACTCCGACACCGCAAGCTGCGGCGAGTTCTTGCTGCCGCAACCCTTGCGCCTTGCGTTCTTCCCGAACGATCCTGCCGAGTGCGTTGCTATCCATTTTCCCGAGCGGGAATATAATCGATCCCGCCAGCCTAAACAAGGCAATTATTCCCGATCGGGAAATTATCTGACGCACGGATCTTCGAAGGGCTGAATTATTCCCGCTCGGGAATTTCATGGCAACTCTACGAAATCAGCCCGAGAAAACCCATGTGACAAAACCTCTGACATATTCTAATTTTACATAGGAATTGTCACATGACCATTAAGACCGCGAACCAGCGTGATCGCCTGACGCGCTTGCTCCAATGCAGCGCCCTTGTGCGTGCTCGGGAACTTCGCAGCGCCGGAATAGCCTCGGAAACGATCGCGCGTGCAGTGAAGGCCGGCGAGATCGAGCGTGTAGCGCGTGGACTCTATCAGCGCCCGGAAGCGCCGATTGATGCTGCTCATGCGCTTGCAGAGACCGTGAAGAAAATCCCGAAGGGGGTGATCGCCATGGTTTCGGCGCTCGCATTCCACGAACTCACCGACCAGATGCCGCGCAGAGTGTGGGTTGCGATCGGCCGTGGAGACTGGTCGCCCGTCGCTTTCTATCCTCCCACGCGGATTATCCGGCTCAGCGAGAAATATCTCCATCAAGGCGTCGAGCATCACATGATTTCGGGCGTCAGCGTCCCGGTCTACTCGGTTCCGAAAACGCTCGCCGATCTGTTTCGAAACTCCAGGCTGGTCGAACGCTCCATTGCGGTGGAGGGGCTGCGCGCGGCCCTTGCCCAGCGCAGAGCGACCCCGGGCGTGATCGCGCAAGCGGCCATCGCCGGCGGCGCATGGCGTATCATGCGGCCTTATCTTGAAGCTCTCACCAGCTAGCGCTCTACCAATCGCTTGATGCATCGGTAGGGGATGAACGTGGACCGCCCGATCTTGACGGTTTCGATCTCGCCGGATTGGATAAGCTCATAGAGCGTCGAACGGCCGATACCCGTCAACTTGACCGCCGTCTTGATCCGAACGGTGAGCGGTTCCATCGGCAGTGCATCCTGCTCGGCTATCGCCTCGAGCGCCTGCTTGCGACGCTCGTCGTCACTCAACCCGCGGGTCATGATCTGGTCCGCGAACGAGCGAAGCTGCGGTCGCTTTCGAGAAAAGCCGTCAGCATCGCGGGGATAAGCTCTGCGACCGGTTCTTCGCGTCCGTAGGCTTCGGCATAGAGCGCGGCGTAATCGGCAAGCGCCTGTTGCAGTTCCGGTAGAACGGAGATCGTCAGCTTCACGGGTGTGCGGTCGGGCAGCTTCCCGAGTTTGAGTTCGGCCATGTCTTTCCTCCTATTCTTTCCAGCGAGTCAAAATGAGATCGCGATGGACGACGAGCCGGACCGGGGCACCGGGCCGGATCGTGATGGTCGGTTGGACCTGCAGATTGCGGGAGGTGATCTGATCGCCGGCGCGGGACACATTCTGCTGCGTGGATTCGCGGATCGCCTGGACGAGATCGCTCTCCCCGCCGAAGGTCACGTTCGCGCCCACGCCAAGCAGGGTCGAGATCGCGACGCCCTTGAGCAATGTCCAGGTGTGGAAATCGACCTTGTCGGCGAGCCCGGCATAGCCCGACGGGTCGGTTGCGGGCACGTTGTCGAGCCGGATCGAACTGCCGTCCGGCAAGATGATCCGCTGCCATACCACCAGCGCGCGCTTCTGCCCGAAGGCGACTACACTATCGTAGCTGCCGATCAGCCGCGCGCCCTGCGGAATGAGAAGGATGTTGCCCGTTGCGCTGTCGAAGACGCGTTCGGTCACCTGGGCGGTGACGAGGCCGGGGAGGTCGGACCTGAGTCCGGTGATCAGGCTCGCCGCGATGACACTGCCGGCGGACAGCATGTTTGGCGACGCTGGCGGGCTCAACCGATGCTCGTTGACGTCGCCGCCGGTGTCGCGCGCTGCGACGAAGTCGGCCTTGCGCTGCTGGGCATTGGGATCGCGATCAGGATCTATAGCGAGCCGCGACGCATCGGTGACTGCGACCGGTGGCGAGGATGGCGCCGCATCGGCGCTGCGGGTCGGATCGGTGCGATTGCCGGATTGCACCAGCAATCTCGACTCGCGCGCCGCCTTCAGCTCCGCCGCGCGCCGATCGCGTTCGGTCGCGGGGGCCTGTTCCGCGCGACCGGTTTCTCCGCTCGCCGGCGCGATGCCCATCGCGCGCTGATGATCGAGGATCGGCCGGCCGAGATCGCCCGGCAATGGCGGTCCGAGCTTGGGCACGTCGTCATAGCTCCCCGGCAGTCCGCTCAGCGTATCGGCCGGCGCCTTCGCCGCGACCGTCCGGTCGTCGCTTTGTCCAGCGAGGTGCAGCGCGGACGGCCGCAGCGCGACCCAGGCCGTCGCGATCAGGCTGACGGAGCCGAGCGCCGCGATGGCCACGACGGCTCCCCGCTTGAAGCGGATCGCCCGCGCAGGCTGGGCGCGAAGCGCCAGCGTTTCCGGATCCACCTTGCCCGGTGCGGCGGGGGTTTCGGGTACCGGTGGGGCTGCCGCCTCGACGGTCATGATCCCCTCCGCTTGGGTGCGCCTTCCGCCACCCTGCTGATGCGGACAATCTGCTGGTGCTTCGTGCCAAGGCGAAGCTCGGCGACGTCGAAGATCCGATCGACGACGTAGTAGCGGCCTTTCACGCGATAGTTGACGAGCTGGGCATCGCCTTTCCTGTCCACCAGGAAGATGGGCGGTGCCTCGCCGACGGCCAGCGTCGCCGGGAATTCAATGAAGGTCTGCCGCCCGTCGTCAAAAGCACGAAATGGCCGCCAGGCCGGTCGATCGCCCGATACGGCATAATTGAAGTGAAGCTGCTCGACCTCGATCCCGGCCGCCACTGGAGCCGCCGCCTCGGTCGCTTCGGCGGCGCGCTTCAGTGCGATCAGCGCATCCTGGGGATAGGTCCAGGAGAGCGCGGCCATCGCCGTCTTCGCCATGCTGGTCAGCGCGATATGATAGCTGCGCCGGTCGGTGGTTATGACGAGATTCGTGGACAGGCCGGCGCTGAACGGCTTGACCAGCACATGGGTTCGCTTCTCCGTGCCCGATCCGCTGGTGGTATCGCCGATCACCCAGCGCACCGTGTCACCGCTGGCGACGGCGATCAGCGTCTCACCCGGTTGCAGCGCGATGTCAGTCACCCGCTCGGGGGCAGTGATGACATGATAGATGGCGCCATCGGCGAATGGATAGACCTGCACGGCGCTGATGAAGCCCTGCGCGACGGGTTCGATCGTCGCTGCGCGGTTGGCCGCGGCGACCGGCGTGGTTTTGTGTGTGGTCGCCTCGGCGGGTTGGGCAGCAAGGAACAGGCAAGGCGCCAACAGCGCGGCGGTTGCGAGAGTTCTGGTCATGGCTGGGTCTCCGGATTAGCTGTCGGTTGAGCGGCAAGGTTCGGGTCGAGCGGCGAGCCGAGCGGCACGTTGCTGGGCGGCTGCGCGCTGCGCGCTGGAGCAGTCGACGCCGCAGGCTCGAGTTCGCGGCTCCAGTCGATCGCGTCGATGTAGATGCCGAGCGGGTTCTTGCGGAGCGTGTCGGCCGATACCGGCGGCTTGGTCAGGATCGTCAGGATGCCGGTCCAGTGGGAGGAGCCTGCCTCACTGCCACGTTCGTAGGCCGTCTCGGTCCATTTGACATGAGAACACGCGCCGACGCCTTTGGCCGCGAACGGCTTGGACATGCGCGTCGGCCACCCGGCCGCACGATGGCGGGTAAATCATCCCATGCGAGGTTCTCACGCCTCGGCACCGCCAAAAAAGCGGTGCCAGATCAGACTAATGCAGGATCGAAGAGAAGCAAGCCCGGGGTTTCGGGTTGTGATCGGCCCGCGGCGTGGACGATCAGGCGTCCTGGCCAACGCATGAAACGCCGATTGCCGGCCACTCGGGTGCGGAAAAACTTTCGCGAGAAATTACCAGGGATGATCGCGCCTGAAGTGTCTGCCGTCAGGCGACATAGGATGAAGGGCAGTCTTGTTGGTGAGATGGCAGTGAACAGTGCGAAACGGACGAATTCAGAAAGTGACCCGGTTGGTCCCGCCAGCCTGACCCGCCAGGAACTTCATGCGCTGGTCTGGGCACATCCCGTCAGCCATCTCGCCAAGCGGTTCGGGATATCCGACCAAGGGCTGGCCAAGATTTGCGATCGGTTCGACATTCCACGTCCTCGAGCCGGGCATTGGAACAAGATCGCCGCAGGCAAAGGCATCGCTACGCCGGCATTGCCGCCTGCCAGGACCGGCACGGACGAGACGATCACGATTGTCCCGCCCACTGCTGGAGGCGTCACGCCAGTCGGGCACAGCGCTCTCGCGGCCGCGCGCCAAAACGCCAGGCCGGTACACGTAACCGAGCGTCTGTCGGATCCGCATCCCATCATTGCCGGTTGGCTTGCGGATCGAAAGGAGGCCATCGCGAAGGGACGGTCGGTCGCCGACATCTGGGCCAACCGACCGGTTCCTGCCGCGCCTTTTACGCCAACCGAACGGCGCCGTCTCAGGCTACTCGATGCACTGCTCAAGGCGCTGGAGGCGGCGCAGGTCGTAGTCACCGAGAACGGTCGGCGTGGACTCGTTGCCCGGTGCGGACGAGACGAGATCGAATTTCAGGTGAAGCCCAAGCTTAAGGAGGTGCGGCAACCGCTCACCCCCGAGGAGAGGCGATGGTACGCCGGCAAAGAATACAGGCGCGAACTGGTCGAGACCGATACGCTGGTTTTCGAGGTCAAACGCTGGTTGCCCGGCGACTTGCCGCACAAATGGCAGGACGGTCGCAAGGGCACGATCGAGACAATGGCTGGTGATATCCTGGTGACCCTGCTTGCCGCATTCCCCTTGATGGCGATGGCGCGCGAACGGGCGGAGGAGCGGGAACGGCTGCGACAAATCGAGGAGCGCCGCCGATATGAGCTGCAGCAGCAACGGAAGCTCGAGGAGAACCGCTTTCGGCGTTTGCTCGAACATGCCGGCAAGTGGCGCGAAGCCGAGCTTGCCCGAGACTTTCTCGGCGCGCTTCGTGCCGCGATCCCGGACTCCACGTCGCTCATCGACGGCAAACCGGCCGGCGAGTGGCTGGAATGGGCGGAGGCGCGCGCGTCACTCCATGACCCGCTTCAGTCGGACCCGCTCGGGATATTCGAATCGATCGCCAAGGTCACGAACTGGACCTATCGCGATACCTGATCAGGATCGGCCTTTCAGCCGCGAGCAAAGTTCGGCTTCAGCACCTTGGCGCCGTCGCGCAACTGGTCGAGATGATCGGACCAGTGCTGCATCATGCGCACGCGCTCGTCCCAATATTCGCCGCGGGTGTAGGCACGCCGGATGGCGTTGGTCTCCATATGGGCGAGTTGGCGTTCGATGGCGTCGGGATTGAACTTGCCCGTTTCGTTGAGCAGCGTCGCCGCCATCGCCCGAAAACCGTGCGCCGTCATCTCCTCCTGGCCGAAGCCGAGCGCCCGGAGCGCCGCATTGATGGTATTCTCCGACATCGGGCGACGCGGCGAGCGGAAGGAGGGAAAGCAGTATTTCCCCGTGCCTGTCAGTTCCCAGAGCTGCTCGAAGAGCTTGGTTGCCTGCGTGGACAGCGGCACCCGGTGCGGCCGCCGCATCTTCATCTTCTGCTCGGGAATGTTCCAGACCGAACGGTCGAAGTCGAACTCGCTCCACTCGGCCTGGCGCAATTCGCCGGGGCGCACGAACAGGTGCGCCGACAGCCTGAGCCCGAACAGGGTGATGGCATGGCCGGTATAGCCTTCGATCGCGCGCATGAGTTCGCCCGCGCCCTTGTCCGTGGTGATGGCGGCGAGATGCTTGGCCTTGGGCACGGTGAGCGCGCCGCGCAGGTCGCGTGCCGGATCGGTTTCGGCCCGCGTGGTCGCGATGGCATAGCGGAACACGCGACCAAGCACGCTGCGCATGCGCCGTGCGCTTTCGTAGCGGCCAGTGGCCTCGATCGAGCGGAGGACAACAAGCACCTCCTGCGCCGTGATCTTGGCGACGGGGCGATTGCCGATCCTGGGATAGGCCTTGTCGAGCAGCCAGCGAATCTTGCTGAGGGTGATCTCGGCCATCCCTTCGCGTTCCTGCTTGGCGACCCATTCCTCGGCGACCAGCTTGAAGCTGTTCTCCTCGGACAGCATTTCGCGCGCGGTGGCGAGCTTGGCCTCGTGCGAAGGATCGAGGCCGGCCGCGATCAGCTTGCGCGCTTCGTCGCGCCGCTCGCGCGCATCGCCGAGACCGACATCGGGCCATGCGCCGAAGGAGAGCGTGCGCTGCTTGCCGAGATAGGCATAGTTCAGCCGCCAGAGCTTCCGGCCGTTCGGCTTGACGAGGAGATAGAGGCCGGCGCCGTCGGTGAGCTTGTATTCGCGCTCCCTCGGCCTGGCGCTCGTAACGGTCGTCGCGTAGAGTTTTCCCATGGTATCGGCCCGTCCATAAGGGGCCTTCGATACCATGCAGGATACCATATTTGTTCCCGATTGGTGCCGGATCAGCCCGGATTTGACCGGACGGTCTTAGCACAAAAAGTGGCTGAAATCAGCCACTTTTCGGACGTCCTCGGATGTCCCCGGAAGAACAAATGGTGCCCAGAAGAGGACTCGAACCTCCACGACCTTGCGATCGCCAGCACCTGAAGCTGGTGCGTCTACCAATTCCGCCATCTGGGCACGGGGTAGGAGGGCGCCTCTAACCGGGTCCCCCAATGCTGTCAACGCATTGTCTCCAATATTTTTCTCGCCATCGCAAAAAGCCGGTCTAAGGCGGAATCGTCGTCACAAGATCATGAAGGATGCAACCGTGAACGCTATTCCCGCCACCCCGCCCGCGCTGTTTGCCCGGCCTGACGGGCTGCGCCTGGCCTATCGGCGACAGGGTGGCGTCGGACCGACGATCGTCTTCCTGCCCGGCTACATGTCCGACATGGAGGGCAGCAAGGCGGTCGCGCTGGAGCGGTGGGCCACAGAGCAGGGTCGCGCGATGCTGCGGCTGGACTATGCCGGTTGCGGCGCCAGCGAAGGCCGCTTTGTCGACGGGACGCTAGCGAGTTGGCGCGACGATGTGCTGTTGCTGCTGGACGCATTGACGCAGGGGCCGGTGGTGCTGGTCGGATCGTCCATGGGTGGGTGGCTGGCGTTGCTGGTGGCACTTGCACGGCCGAACCGCGTGGTGGGGGTGGTCGGCATCGCCGCCGCGCCCGACTTCACCGAATGGGGCTTTACCGACGCGGACAAGGCGCTGCTGACGACCGAGGGGCGGATCGAGGAGCCGTCACCATATAGCGAAGACCCTTATGTCACGACGCTGGCCTTCTGGCAGTCGGGGCAGGCATTGCGGCTGCTGGAGGGCGAGATCGCGATCGATTGCCCGGTGCGGCTGCTCCACGGTCAGCAGGACAAGGACGTGCCCTGGTATGTGGCGGTGAAGGCGGCGGCGCGGCTGCGTTCATCGGATGTGCAGACGTTGCTGATTAAGGACGGCGACCATCGTCTGTCGCGCGACGGCGACATCGCCCTGTTGATCCGCACCGTCGCCAGCCTGTTGGCCCAAATTGTGGATACCCATTGATGCTCCTTTTCCTGCCGATCCTGCTCCAGGCCTATGATCCCGAGATCGAGGCGGTGATGAACCGCAGCCGCAAGGAGAAGCAGGAAGAGCGCGCCGCTGCAGCGGCGGCGGCGGCGTCTCCTGCGGCGACGGCCCCGGCGCGGGCGGATGGGAAGATCCCCGTTCCCGCCAAATTCGCCGCGCCCTTCCAGGCGTGCCTGGACCAGGCGATCGAATCGCCCGACGCCGGGATCGCCTTCGCCCAGAAATGGCGGATCGACGGAGGCGGCTTCTACGCGCGCCACTGTATGGGCTTCGCCTATGCGCGCGCCGAGCGCTGGACGCCCGCGATCGTCGCCTTCGAGCAGGCGGCCGAGGAAGCCGAGCGCAGTGGCGAGATGGTGGAGGCGGCGCGGCTATGGGCGCAGGCCGGCAATGCCGCGATGGCGAGCGGCGACCTGCCCAAGGCGCGGGGCGATTTCGATGCGGCGCTGGCGCGCGGACTGCCCGACGGGCTGGAAAAGGGCGAGGTCCATCTGGACCGGGCGCGGGCGCTGGTGGCGCTGAACGAGCCGGATGCGGCGCGCGATTCGCTGGACATCGCACTGGTACAGGCGCCCAAAGACCCGCTGGGCTGGCTGTTGTCGGCGACGCTGGCGCGCCGGTCGGGCGAGATGAGCTTGGCGCAGGCGCATATAGCGCGCGCGGTGCAATTGTCGCCCGACGATGCCTCCGTGGCGCTGGAGGAGGGCAATATCGCGGTCCTGACCGATCATGAGGACATTGCGCGCGCGGCCTGGGCGCGGGCGATGAGGCTGGCCCCGGACGCGCCGTCCGGCAAGGCGGCGGCGGACAATCTGTCGCGGCTCCCGGTCGCCCAGCCTGCACGTTAAGATCACCAGCAAGACTTTGTAACGGAACCGCTTTCGCCTTCGCCCCGTTCGCTCGTCCGTAGCGGGATTGCGTGAAGGAGACAGCGAGTTGGACAGTTATTGGAAGAAAAGCGCGGCGATCGGCCTGCTGCTGGTCGGTGCGATGGCGACCACCGCCTGTTCGCGCGGCGCGACGCGCGGCGGCCTGATCGGCGGCGCCGGCGGCGCGGTCGTGGGCAGCGCCACCGGTCTTGGCACAGTGGAAGGCGCGGCGATCGGTGGCGCCGTCGGCGCGGTCATCGGCGACAAGGAAGATCGCTGTTCGCGTCGGGATCGTCGCCGGGGCCGGTGCTGAGACGGAGGGGGAGGCTGGCCGTTATTTGAGGTAGAAGTCGACGGTCGTGACGACGCGCACCTTCTTGTAAGGCGTGTCGCTCGATCCGTCGCCGCCTTCGCCATCGCGGGCGTCGATCGAGAAATAGCCCTGGGTGGCGCTCTTGATACCCCCTACCCCGGACCCCGAATCCTTGGCGAACTGTTCGGCCGCGGCGCGGGCGTCCTTCGTGGCGGCGGCGACCATGTCGGGCTTCACGTCGTTCAGCCTGGTGAAGCTGTATTTCATGCCCGACCCTTCCTGCAGCGTCACGCCGCGACGGACGAGGTCGAATTGCTGCGCCACCGCCTTTTCCGCGCGGGCGATGTCGGTCGTGCGCAGCAGCATCCGCTGGGTGATGGTGATATTGTTGACGCCATTGTTGAGATATTGGTTCACCCCCGCGCCGGTCGGGGTCAGTTCGCCCGGCTTGAAGCCGAGGCCGGTGAAATAGGCCTGCAATTCCTTGGTGTTATTGTCGATTTCGGCGCGAACGGTCGGCAGGTCGAAGCCGGTCGCGGAATAGCTGATCGACCAGGTGGCGAGGTCCGCCGTCACGTCCTTTTCTGCCAGGCCCCGCACCGTGACCGAGCGGTCCGCCGCCTTGGCCCGTTTCAGCCCGTCGCCCAGCAGATAGCCGCCCGCGATCGCACCGAACGCCAGCAGCGCCGCGCCGCCCAGCAAAACCTTGTCCCGCATTTCCAACGCCATTTGATGCTTTCCTCTTCCGTCCGGGGATGCGCGACCTTATCTTGGGAACATAGCTACGATCGCCGAGATGAACCGTTGCTTTATAGCGACGAACGGAGACAGATTTGCCCAAATTCCTGCATAGCATGATCCGCGTCAGTGACGTCGGCAAGAGCATCGCCTTTTTCGACCTGCTGGGGCTGAAGGAAGTCAAACGCTTCGACAGCGAGCAAGGGCGTTTCACGCTGGTCTATCTCGCCGCGCCGGGCGACGAGGACGCGCAGGTCGAGCTGACCTACAACTGGCCGCCGAGCGATGGCAGCGCGGCCGAAACCTATGATGGCGGGCGCAATTTCGGCCATATCGCGTATCAGGTCGAGAATATCTACGACACCTGCCAGCGCCTGATGGACGCCGGCGTCACGATCAACCGGCCGCCGCGTGACGGGCATATGGCGTTCGTGCGGACGCCGGACGCTATTTCGATCGAACTGTTGCAGGACGGGCGGCTGGAACCGGCCGAGCCCTGGGCGTCGATGCCCAATATCGGCGTCTGGTGAACGCCATGCTGGAGGTTGTCCGCATCCCCGTGCTCAACGACAATTATGTCTGGCTGCTCCACGACGGGGCAAGCGACGAAACCGTCGCCATCGATCCGGCGGTGGCGGAACCGGTGTTGCAGGCGGCGGCCGCGCGCGGCTGGACCATCGGCCAGATATGGAACACCCATTGGCATGGCGATCATGTCGGCGGCAATGCGGCGATCAAGGCGGCAGCAGAGGCATGGGGCGGATGCATCATCACCGGCCCGGCGGCGGAGGCCGAGAAGATCGGCACGCTGGACCGGACGGTGGTCGAAGGCGACAGCGTGCGGATCGGCGACCATGTCGCTGCGGTGATGGCGGTGCCGGCGCATACGGCGGGGCATATCGCCTATCATCTGGCCGACGATCAGATCCTGTTCGTGGGCGACACGCTATTCGCCATGGGCTGCGGCCGGCTGTTCGAAGGGACGGCGGCGCAGATGTTCAGCAATATGACGCGCTTCGCCGCGCTGCCGGACGACACGATCGTCTATTGCGCGCATGAATATACGCTCTCCAACGGCCGCTTTGCGCTGGGCGTGGAGCCGGGCAACGCCGCGCTGGCACGACGGGTCGCGGCGGTGGAGGCGGCGCGGTCGCGCGGCGAGGCGACGGTGCCGACCAGCATCGGGCTGGAGCGGGACACGAATATCTTCATGCGCGCGCGCAATGTGGCGGAACTGGCCGAACGGCGCGCGGCAAAGGACGCGGCCTGACGGTTTTTGCGCTATGGCGGCGTCCTAGATGCGGAGATGATGGAGAATCGCGATGCGCGGATGGATTGGGATGGCGCCGCTGCTGCTGGCGGCCTGCACCGGCAGCTATAAGCCGACGCCGCTGACCGACAAGCAGGCCACGAAACTCGACAAGGCGCTGGCCGGCAAGGTGGCGGGCGAGAAGGTCAGTTGCATCAATCGCGAACCGCAGACCAACCTGACGGTCATCAGCAACAATGTCCTGCTCTACAAGGTCAACCGCAAGCTGGTGTACAAGAATGACCTGATCGGCAGTTGCAGCGGCCTGACCTATGGCGACACGATGATCGTGCGCAGCTATGGATCGCAAATGTGCCGGGGCGACTTCACCACCACCGCCAATTTGCAGACGGGCATCACGACCGGCGCCTGCGCGCTGGGCGACTTCATACCCTATCGCGCACCGAAGCCATAAACAGGGTCAGTCGCCGATCGCTCTGGCGAGGGCGGTACGGACGGCCATAAGGCGGGCCAGAAGGTCCGAAGGATCCAGCGGCGCAGCCTTGACGACGGGCATGGCGGGCGCATGGCCATTGCCATCCACCAGCGCCTTTTGCGCGCCCTTGACGGTGAAACCCTCGACATTGAGCAATTGGTGGATGCGGCGCGCAAGCGCGACGTCGGTGGGCCGATAATAGCGGCGGTTGCCCGATCGCTGTAGCGGACGCAGTTGTGGGAAACGCGTTTCCCAATAGCGCAATATATGCTGGGGAAGACCAAGCTCGCCGGCCAGCTCGCTGATGGTCAGAAATGCACCCTCTGCCTTTTCCATGACAGCGATGTTGCACCCATAATCGACCGGACGTCAACTATGGTAAAGCAATGGTAATGCTGGAAAAGCGGCCAGCCGCACTTTAAACTGCGGCGACCCGGTCGCGCATTGTCTGGCTGGCGCGGAAGGTGAGCACCCGGCGCGGTTCGATCGGCACTTCGACGCCGGTCTTGGGATTGCGGCCCATACGTTCCGTCTTGTCGCGCAGGACGAAGGTGCCGAAGCTGGAAATCTTCACATTCTCCCCGCGTTCGAGCGCGCAGGACATATGTTCGAGGATCGATTCGACCAGCGCCGCGGCTTCCGCCCGCGACAGGCCGACATGGCGGTTCACGCTTTCAGCCAGGTCCGCCCGCGTCAAGGTTGCATTGCCGGTCATCGAACATCCCCACTTCATGGCCCCAGCGACCATCTTCGCGGATGATCTGTCTGAAATGTGATCGATTCGCAGCGCTTTGGCAAGCGCCGCCTATCCTGCGTGCAGGCCTAAAGCCGCAGGACGCACGCGCCCCAGGTGAAGCCGCCGCCCATCGCTTCCAGCACGACCAGATCGCCCGCCTTGATCCGGCCGTCGCGCACCGCATGGTCGAGCGCCAGCGGCACGGACGCGGCGGAAGTATTGGCGTGCCGATCAACCGTCACCACCACCCGGTCGGGCGACAATTTGAGCTTGCGCGCAGTTGCGTCGAGGATGCGGGCATTGGCCTGGTGCGGCACCAGCCAGTCGATCTCGTCGGTGGTGAGGCCCGCAATGTCCATCACTTCCCGCAGTACCGAGGCGAGATTGACCACGGCGTGGCGGAAGACTTCCTGGCCGCGCATCCGCAGCTTGCCCACCGTCTGGGTCGTGGACGGGCCGCCGTCGACATAGAGAAGCTGGTTGTGACGGCCATCGGCATGGAGCTTGGCGGCGAGGATGCCCCGCGCGCCGTCCGCGCTCTCCTCCGCCCCCAGCACCACGGCGCCGGCGCCGTCGCCGAACAGGACGCAGGTCGTGCGGTCTTCCCAGTCGAGGATGCGGCTGAAGGTTTCCGACCCGATCACCAGCGCACGGTTGGCCGCGCCGGATCGGATCATGCTGTCGGCCACGGTCACGGCGTAGAGAAAGCCCGAACAGACCGCCGCTACATCGAACGCCACGCAATCGTCGATGCCCAGTGCCGCCTGCACCTTGGTCGCGGCGGCCGGGAAGGTCTGGTCGGGGGTCGCCGTCGCCAGGATGATGAGGTCGATATCCTGCGCGGCGATGCCCGCCGCTTCGATCGCCTGACGCGCAGCGTCGGCGGCCAGGCTGGCCGTAGTTTCGCCTTCGCCCGCGATATAGCGGTTGCGGATGCCGGTGCGCTCGACGATCCATTCGTCGCTGGTGTCGACGGTCTGCGCCAGTTCGGCATTGCTGACCGCACGAACGGGCAGGGCCGAGCCCGTGCCGAGCAGGATGGAGCGGCGGATCACTTGACGGGCTGCTCCAGCTTGGACGCGGCGGCCGACAGCGACTGGATGCCCGCCATGTCGGCGGCGATCCGGCGGGTGATGTCTTCCTCCAGCAGGCGCGCGGCGACATGGACGGCGTTGGCCACGCCCTTGTCGTTCGCGCTGCCATGGCTCTTCACGACCACGCCGTTGAGGCCGAGGAAGACCGCGCCATTGTGGTTGTTGGGGTCGAGATGATGCTTGAGCAGGTGCATGGCGGGCTTGGAGATCAGGAAGCCGATCTTCGAGCGGATCGAACTGGTGAACGCCTTGCGCAGCACATCGGTGACGAAACGGGCAGTGCCCTCCGCCGTCTTGAGCGCCACATTGCCGGAAAAACCGTCGCACACGATCACGTCGGCGTCGCCGCGCGCGATCTTGTCGCCTTCGGTGAATCCGTCGAACTGGAGCGGCAGAGTCTTTGCGCTACGCAGCACGGCGGCGGCGTCGCGAATCTCGTCGGTGCCCTTGAGGTCTTCGGTGCCGATGTTGAGCAGGCGCACGCGCGGCCGTTCAAGGTCGAAGGCGATGCGCGAATAGGCCGCGCCCATTACCGCGAACTGGACGAGGTTGCGGGCGTCGCACTCGGTATTGGCGCCCAGGTCCAGCATGACGACGTCATTGTCGCCCAGCGTCGGCAGCAAGGCCGCCAGGGCGGGACGATCGACGCCCGGCATGGTGCGCAACGCCAGCTTCGCCATCGCCATCAGCGCGCCGGTATTGCCGGCAGACACGGCCGCGCCCGCCTGACCCGATTTCACGGCGGCGATCGCCATGCTCATCGAGCTGCTCTTCTTGCGGATCGCCACGCTCGGCTTGTCGGAACCCGCCACGACGGTGTCGGCATGGACGATTTCCGACGCCGCGCGCAGGTTGGGGTGATGATCGAGCGCAGCCTTGATCTGCGTCTCGTCGCCAAACAGGGTGAAGCGCAGCCCGTCATGACGGTGGCGGGCCAAAGCCACGCCTGCCATCATCACGCGCACGCCTTCGTCCCCGCCCATCGCGTCTATTGCGATTCGCGGCTGACTGGACACTCAGATCACCCCTTTGCGGAGATGGGGATGGGCTTACGCCCCGACGGCGACGATTTCGCGGCCGTTATAATGCCCGCAGGCGTCGCACAGATTGTGGGGACGCTTCAGCTCGCCGCAGTTGGAGCATTCCTGAAATGCTTCGACGCGCAGCGAATCGTGGCTACGGCGCATACCGCGCTTGGAGGGGGACGTTTTCCTTTTGGGGACAGCCATGTCGGCACCTTGTTCCGTATAATATCAAGTTGTACGACCGGCCAGTTCCGAACAGAAAAGCTGACGCCAACGGCGCCGCAGACCCATGCGGCCCGGGTGATCGCGAAGCCCTGCGCCTATAGCGCTTTTTGTCGGGGGTGCAAGGCTTTCCTTTCCCATTGGCCTTTCCCATTGGCCTTTCCCTTTGACCTTGCCCGGTCGTCCATGCCGTCTAGGATATGGCGCCTGAAACGAGGGGATATTCCATGCTGCTGCCGATCACCCTGACCTTTGCCGCGGCCTGCGCGCTGCTCAACCTGTGGATCGCGACTCGCTGCGCGCGCATTCGCATCGCCGACAAGGTGATGCATGGCGATGCGGGCAACAGCCTGCTGGCGCGGCGGATGCGCGCCCATGCCAATTTCGTGGAATATACGCCGATCGTGCTGATTCTCTTCGCGCTGGTCGAACTGGCCGTGGGCGCGTCGCTCTGGCTGTGGATCGGCGCACTGGTCTATGTGGTGGCGCGGGTCGCCCATGCGTTCGGCATGGACGCCGACCAGCCCACGGTCTGGCGCGCGGGCGGCGCGCTGCTGACCTGGGGCGTGATGGTCGCGATGGCCATCACCGCGCTGACGATCGCCTATAGCGCGACGCGGGCAATGCCCGTGCCGCCGGCAATGGCGGCGCGGGGGTAATTATCCCGCCAGCACCGAATCGGCGACGAAGGGGTTGGTCCGCCGCTCATGGGCGAAATTGCTCATCTGGCCATGGCCGGGCACGAAGGCCGTCTCGCCGCCCAGCGGCCACAGCTTGCCCGTAATGGCGTCGATCAGATGCTGATGATTGCCGCGCGGAAAGTCGGTGCGGCCGATCGATCCCTGGAACAGGACATCGCCCACGATCGCCAGCTTGCTGGGCGCATGGTGGAAGACGACATGGCCAGGCGTGTGGCCGGGACAGTGATAGACATCGAAGATCAGTTGGCCGACCGTCACCTGATCGCCGTCGACCAGCCAGCGATCGGGTTCGAAGCTCTCGCCGGGCAGGCCCCAGCGCTCCCCATCCTGCGGCAGCCGGTCGATCCAGAAACGATCATCCTCATGCGGCCCCTCGATCGGGACATTCAGGTCGCGCGCCAGCACGCCAGCCTGTCCGCAATGGTCGATATGGCCGTGGGTGACGAGGATCTTCTCGATCGTCACACCATGTTGCTCGGCCGCCTTCCTGAGCACCGGCAGGTCGCCACCCGGATCGACGAAGGCGCCGCGCATCGTTGCCGTGCACCAGAAGAGGGTGCAATTCTGCTGCAACGGGGTGACGGGGATCAGGACGGCTTTGAGCGGCGGCGTGGTCATGCGGCTGATGTGGCGGACAGGTGGACCATGCGCAACCCCTCCGCCGTTCAGGCTGAGCCTGTCGAAGCCCTGTCCTTTATTGGAAGCAGAAGAACAGCCCTTCGACTGACTCAGGGCGAACGGGCCTGAAGCGCTGGAATCCATTCTTCAAAGCGCTGCACTGGCAGACCCGGCAGTGCGTCATATGCTTCCACCTTCAGACCTAAACTTCCATCCCTTCGCTCAACGGAAATAGTGCACCCGCTATGATGGGTCGCAAGAGGGGATAGGATGGACCCAACCTTTGCCACCATCTCATGCATTTCAGACCGTTCAAGTGGGGCATCGCTGTCGAAGAAAATCCGAATATCGGCATTTTCAATGACTGCGCGTTCAATCCAACAAGCATGCGCCGATGGTCGATCGTCCGCTAAAGCAGATCCATGTGTGGATGCCAGCGCCAACACAATCCCCAATCCTACCACGATCTACTCTCCCGCCTCGACCGCAAACGGCTCCGCCAGGCTGATGCTGTCCAGCACCTTGGCGGTTTCGTCGCGGACGCGCAGCATCACGCGGTGCAGGCGGCATTCCGATTCGGGCAGGCAGTTGGTGCAGCTTTCATGCGCGAAGCGGCTGGCGCAGGGGGTGAGCGCCAGCGAGCCGCGGGTCAGCCGGACGATGTCGCCATAGCTGACGTCCACCGGCGCCAGCGCCAGCCAATAGCCCCCGTCCCTGCCCCGCTGCGTCGCGACCAGTCCTTCGCGCGACAGTTCGGACAGGATCACGGTCAGGAATTTGGATGGGATATTCTGGCGCGTCGCGATTTCATTGAGGGGTACCGGACCCTGGCGGTAGCGATCGGCGAGATGCTGAAGCGCACGGATGGCGTAACGGGTCTTCTGGGACAACATGGGTCCGTTATTCGCCCGCGCACCCGCTTTGGCAAGTCAAGCGAGGCGAGAGAGAAAGAAGTTTTCGCTTGGCGCGCCATCGCCGATCAGGGTGCGGTGGCGGACAGAGCCGCGCGCGCCTGCGCGGGAAAGTCGCTGAAGACGCCATCGACCCCGGTGGCGGCGATGGCACGGACCCAGCCGGCGAAGTCGCCGCGACCCTGCGGATCGTCGGGGCGCTGATATTGGGCCGGCAGGAAGCTGTTTTCCATCCGCAGCGTCCAGACATGAACCTGCAAGCCCGCATCATGGGCGCGGCCAACCAGCGCGGTCGGGCCTTCGGGCGCGATGATCAGCGCCGCCGAAGGCCCGATGCCATCGGCGTAAGTGGCGATCTCCGTCAGGCCCTGGACCGTCAGCATGTCCGCATAGCTGGTGCCGGGCAGGTCGGCCGGGCCGCCCTCCGCATCGACCAGTTGAATCAGGCGCAGCCGGGTCGCGGCGCGAAGGGCCTTCAGATTGCCGACCTCGAACGACTGGATGAAGACCGGGTCGGCCTCGCTCTGATAGCCGTAGCGGCCGAGCAGATCGAGCAGCGCGGCCTGATGCGGCAGCCCCAGCCCCGCGAAATAGCCGGGATGCTTGGTTTCGGGATAGAGGCCGATGCGGCGGCCGGTTTCGGCCTCCTTCGCGCGGACCAGCTTCAATATCTCCTCGAAGGTCGGGATTTGATAAAGGTCGTCGAAACGCCGATTGGCCGGACGGACATCGGGCAGCCGTTCGCGCGCATGCAGCGTGCGCAGTTCGGCGAGGGTAAAATCCTCGGTGAACCAACCCGTCATGGCGACCCCGTCGATCGTCTTCGTCGTCTTGCGATCGGCGAATTCAGGATGCTCGGCGACATCGGTGGTGCCGGCTATCTCATTTTCATGCCGGGCGACCAGCACGCCGTCCTTGGTCAACACCAGGTCCGGCTCGATATAGTCGGCGCCCTGATCGATCGCCCGCTCATAGCTGGCGAGCGTATGTTCGGGCCGTTCGCCGCTGGCGCCACGATGGGCGATCAGGATCGGTTCGGCATGAACCGCAGAGAGGGGAATGAGGCTCATCAACAGATACAGTCCGATGCGCGCCAGCCCCCGCCCGATCATGCCTTCACGCCCTGTAGTGCATTTTCATAGGTCGTCGCCTTGAACCCGACGAGAGTTTCGCGGCCGGTGTCGAGGATCGGGCGCTTGATCATCGAAGGGTTGGTGATCATCAGCAGGATCGCCTTGTCCGCATCGATATGCGCCTTGTCCCCGGCGTCCAGCGCCTTGAAGGTGGTGCCGGAGCGGTTGAGGATGGTTTCCCAGCCATGTTCCATCACCCATTCTTCCAGCTTCGCCTTGTCGACGCCGGCGACCTTATAGTCGTGGAAGCTGTAGCTGACCCGCTCATTGTCCAGCCAGTTGCGGGCCTTCTTGATCGTGTCGCAATTTTTGATGCCATACATGGTAATCATGATGCGGTGCTCCTGTTACCCTTTGAAGGCGGTGACTTCGATTTCGATCTTCATCTCCGGCTTGACGAGGCCGGCGATGACGCAACTGGCCGCGGGGCGGATGTCGCCGAACACAGGGCCGGCGATATCGCCCATCACATCCCAATAGGCCGCGTCGGTGATATAATAGGTCACGCGCACGACGTCGGAGAAGGAAAAGCCCGCGTCGTCCAGTGCCTTGCCGATGACCTTGAGCGCATTCCGGCCCTGCTCCACAACCGATTCCGGCATGGTCTTGGTTTCGGGATCGGTGCCGGTGGTGCCGGCGACGAAGCACCAGTCGCCCTGGACGACGGCGCGCGAATAGCCGACCTGCGCCTCGAAGGGCGAGCCGGAGGAAATGAGCTGGCGGGGCATGGGAGATTCCTGCTGCAGTGCGAAAGGATCAGAGCGGCCTTTGCCTCCTTGACGAAAGACTGTCCAGTCATTTCCGGGCCAGTCATTTCCCCGGAACGGCGGGCGCGCAAGGCCGTTGGGGAAGGATCGGGCATCAGGCCCCAAGGAGACATGCGATGGACCGCCCTACCCCCGACCGCGAACTGGAAGACAATAAGGAACAGGCCGAGGCCGGCACCCAGGCGCAGGATGTCGCGGATGATGCGCGGGCGCGCTCCACCGACCTTGCCGAAGAAAGCGAACATGGCGGGCGCGCCAACCCGGCGCAGATCATCCCCGACGACGTGCCCGATCTGGTCGACAAGATGACCGAGATGGACCGGTCCGGCCGGATCGACATGGACGCCTATGCCGGCGAGCCGCAAATGGACGATGAGGAAGATGAGATGGGGCCGACCGAGGAGGACGAATAGCGCTGGGCGCTGGCGACGGTGTTCATCCTTTAAGCGCCGTTTCGGATGATCCCGGCCGGGATGATAGTGCGCCGGTCCATGGCGTTGACCGGCGTCAAATCGGATCGTCGCCGGATCGGTGAAAAGCTGGATCGGCTTTAACGCCCTGTTTGCCGGACGCTCGCTAGAGCGGGGCATGGCGAGACAGAAATATGCGCGTGGCCGGCAGGTCCGGTTGGGATTTAGCGGGCCGGCGCTTCTCTATATGCTGTGCCTGGGCTTGCTGCTTGGCTGGTATGGGCCGGACTGGATCGCGCGGATCGACCTGCCTCCGATCGCTGCGCCAGCGCCGGAGGTTGCGGCCGACGGCCTGCGGGCCGATTTCGCCTTCTGCCATAGCGGCGGCGGGACCAATTGCGTTGTCGATGGCGACACATTCTGGTTCCGCGGCGAGAAATATCGCATCGCCGACATCGACACGCCCGAAACCCATGGCCCGCGCTGCCTGGCGGAGGGCGAACTGGGCGCGCGTGCGACACGGCGATTGCAGGCGCTGATGAATGAAGGGGCTTTCTCGCTGGAAAGCGGCGATCGCGACAGCGACCGCTATGGCCGGGCCTTGCGGTTGGTAACGCGCGGGGGCCAGTCGATCGGCGAACAACTGGTCGCCGAAGGACTGGCCCGACGCTGGGATGGCAGCCGCCACCCCTGGTGCTAGTGCCGACTTAGCGGCAGTTGACGCCGCCGCGGTCGATCTCGCGACCCAGCAGCGCGCCGGCGCCGCCGCCGATCAGGATGCCCGCGACATTGGACTGGCCACGGTCGATCTGGCTGCCGAGGAGGCCGCCCAGAGCTGCGCCCACGATCAGACCGGTGGTGCCGTCCGACCGGCGGCAATAATAGCGGTCGTCATAGCCGCGGTAGATACGGGTGCGGCGATCGACCCGGATCGGGGCGTAGCCGGTGCGATAATAGCGGTCGGGCCGATAGGAACGACCATAGCGCGGATCGGGACGGTTCCAGTCATAGCTGTAGACCGGACGGCCGGGACGGCGATAGTCGGCGCGACGATTGTCCGCGCGGCGATCCTGGCGCCAATCGCGGCGGTCTTCCCGGCGATCCTGCCGGAAATCGCGACGATCGGCGCGACGATCCTGGCGGAAATCGCGACGGTCCTCGCGCTTTTCCTGGCGAAATTCGCGGCGATCCTCGCGCCGTTCCTGGCGATGCTCCCGATTATGCTGGCCGGGCTGGGCGAAGGCCGGGGTGGCGGCGACGCCGGTCAGGGCGATTGCGCCGAGCGACAGGGCGGCGATGGCCTTGTGCAACGAAAATCTCACGGGTGGGACTCCTTCCCTCTGGGTATCGTGGCGGTAGAACCCGCGAGATTAGGGGATGTTGCATGAACGGAACAAAACGCGTCGTTCAGTCGGGGGACAGGGGCGTAAGGAGCGGCGCGGGCGACCGGAACTTCCGGAACTTCATGCCTGTCGACCCTGGGAAGTTTTTTGCAGGACGATTTCCCCCTCGCACGGCGGGATGCGGTCTGACGATGCGAAGGAACGGGCAGAGCATAGCGTAGCGGCGGCATGTAGGACAGCGCGGACGGGATCGGCCGGATGCGCCTAGGGCGCCAACGGCGTCAGAGCGCGTTGGCGAGGGCGGCGCGCTGGTCGTTGGTGAGGCCGTCGGCGGCAGCGTTGTCGTCCTGCGCGCCGGGACTGTCGTCGCCGGAGCCGACGAACTGGATGGCGGTCAGGATCACCAGCAGCGCCCAGAGCAGCGCGAACCAGCGGCTGGTGAAGATCGAGCGGAGGCGGACGCCGAAGAACATGGCGCGCATGATAAGCGAGCGGGGTTAAGGAAGCTTCACCCCGGCGACGCGGTCCTTTGCGGGATCGGGGCCGGATCGGGGGGGGCAAAGGTGATCGGGCTGGTCAGCACGACCCGGTCGAGCCGCGTGGCGCTCATGCAGCGATGACACCAGCACTGGTCGAAGACGACCTCCAGCACCCAATGCTGCGCCGCCATGTCCCACGCCGCCCAGGCGTCGCGCGTGACATGGTCGCTGCCGCAGACATTGCAGATATAGCTGTGATGGCGGGATGTGTGAGGGGTGGGGCTGGCTCGGTCATGGGGCGAGCATAAAGCGATTCGCGCCGTTTTGGCGCGAGATGGGTCCGTTATGGACGCAAAGCACGGGTCCCGCCGTCGAAGGCATATTGGAAGCGTAAAGGTGGCGCCATCGCAGGCGCCACCTTCGATCATTGTCACTCCGCCGCGATGCCCGCCGCCTTGAACATGTCCGGGTCGGTGTCGTCGGTGTTGGCCGCGTCGCTGCCCTTGATCTTCTGGCGGCGGTCGAAGGCGTCCCAGACGTCGTTCCACTGGCCGCGCGTCGCGCCCTTCGAATATTCGGTCGCGCGGGTTTCGAAGAAGTTCGCGTGCTCCACGCCGTTCAGCATCGGCGCGAGCCAGGGGAGCGGATGCTCGTCGATCATGTAGATGGGCTTCAGGCCCAATTGTCCCAGACGCCAGTCGGCGATGTAGCGGACATATTTCTTGATGTCCTTGGGCGTCATGCCGGGCACCGGACCCATTTCGAAGACCAGATCGACGAAGGCATCCTCGATCCGGACGGTCTTCTGGCACATGTCCATGATATCGTCCTTGACCGCAGGGGTCAGGCAATTGCGTTCCGCGCAGAAGGCGTGGAACAGCTTGATGATGCCTTCGCAATGGAGCGTTTCGTCGCGGATCGACCAGGTGACGATCTGCCCCATCCCCTTCATCTTGTTGAAGCGCGGGAAGTTCATCAGCATCGCGAAGGAGGCGAAGAGCTGCAAGCCTTCGGTAAAGCCGCCGAACATGGCGAGCGTGCGGGCGATATCCTCGTCCGTGTCGACGCCGAACTGTTGCAGATAGTCGTGTTTGTCCTTCATCTCCTTATACTGCATGAAAGCGCTATATTCGCTTTCGGGCATCCCGATCGTGTCGAGCAGATGCGAGTAGGCGGCGATGTGGACGGTTTCCATGTTGCTGAACGCGGTCAGCATCATCTTGACCTCGGTCGGCTTGAACACGCGGCCATATTTTTCGTGGTAGCAATCCTGCACCTCCACGTCGGCCTGGGTGAAGAAGCGGAAAATCTGCGTCAGCAGGTTGCGCTCATGGTCGGACAGCTTCTGCGCCCAGTCGCGGCAATCCTCACCCAAGGGCACTTCCTCGGGCAACCAGTGGAGCTGCTGCTGGCGCTTCCAATATTCATAGGCCCAGGGATATTCGAAGGGCTTGTACACCTTGGAGGCTTGAAGAAGAGGCATGGGACGGAACTCCGGGCGAAATCGTTACGAATGAAGGGCGGTTGCAACCCGGGCGGGGACGGGACGTTGAGACGTCGCTACCCCCCGCACAGGAGAAATATCATGGTCGACCTCAACAGCATTCAGGAACATGCCGAAGTGATCGGCGCCGATGGCGTCCATGTCGGCACCGTCGACCATATGGACGGTGACCGGATCAAACTGACCAAGAAGGACAGCGGGGAAGGCAGCCATAAGGGGCATCATCATTATATCAGCCAGGGCCTGATCGCGGCGGTCGAGGATGACGGCACGGTGCGGCTTTCCGCCAATGCCGACGTCGCGGTGACGTTCGAAGAAGAAGCCTGAATGCGCGGGCGCGGCGGCATAGGCCGTCGCGCCCGGCGTCAAACCCTTATTGACAGGCGAGGCACTCGTCATAGTCGGTGGTCTCGCCGATTTCGAACTTGGGTGCGTCGATCGTATTGTCGGCCTCCACGCCGCCGGCGAAGCCCGCGCGCTGGACCGATTTCGACCGCAGATAGTAGAGCGACTTGATGCCCAGTTCCCAGGCGCGGAAGTGGAGCATGAGCAGATCCCATTTTTCCACATCGGCCGGGATGAACAGGTTCAGCGACTGCGCCTGGTCGATATAGGGCGTGCGGTCGGCGGCCAGTTCGAGCAGCCAGCGCTGGTCGATTTCGAAGCTGGTCTTGAACGTGTCCTTTTCTTCCTGGCTCAGGAAGTCGAGATGCTGGACCGAGCCGCCCTTCTCCAGGATCGAGTTCCACACCGCGCTGCTGTCCTTCGCCTTGGCGACCAGCAGCTTTTCCAGATAGGGATTTTTGATCGAGAAGCTGCCCGACAGCGTCTTGTGGGTGTAGATGTTCGCCGGGATCGGTTCGATACAGGCCGACGTGCCGCCGCAGATGATGGAAATCGACGCGGTCGGCGCGATCGCCATCTTGCAGGAAAAGCGCTCCATCACGCCCTGATCGGCGGCGTCGGGGCACGGGCCGCGTTCCTGCGCCAGCATCATCGACGCTTCGTTCACCTGAGCGTTGATATGCTTGAAGATGCGCAGGTTCCACGACTTGGCCATGGCGCCTTCGAAGGGAAGCCCACGCGCCTGGAGGAAGCTGTGGAAGCCCATGACGCCCAGACCCACCGAGCGTTCGCGCATCGCGCTATATTTGGCGCGCGCCATTTCGGGCGGGGCGCGGTCGATATAATCCTGCAACACATTGTCGAGGAAGCGCATGATATCCTCGGCGAAGGTCGGATGATCCTTCCACTCGTCCCAGGTTTCCAGGTTCATCGACGACAGGCAGCAGACCGCCGTGCGATCATTGCCCAGATGGTCGCGACCGGTGGGCAGCGTGATTTCCGAGCAGAGGTTGGAGGTCGATACCTTCAGCCCCAGATCGCGATGATGTTTGGGCATCATGCGGTTCACCGTGTCGTTGAACACGATATAGGGCTCGCCGGTGGCCAGCCGTACCTCGACAAGCTTCTGGAACAGGGCGCGGGCATTGACCGTGCCGCGGATCGACTGATCCTTGGGGCTGCGCAGATGGAAGTCCGCACCGTCGCGCACCGCTTCCATGAACTCGTCGGTCAGCAGCACGCCATGATGCAGGTTCAGCGCCTTGCGGTTGAAGTCGCCGCTGGTCTTGCGGATTTCGAGGAACTCCTCGATCTCCGGATGGGAGACATCGAGATAGCAGGCGGCGGAGCCACGACGCAGCGACCCCTGCGAAATCGCGAGCGTCAGGCTGTCCATCACCCGGACGAAGGGGATGATGCCGCTGGTCTTGCCGTTGAGGCCGACCGGTTCGCCGATGCCGCGGACATTGCCCCAATAGGTGCCGATGCCGCCGCCGCGCGAGGCGAGCCAGACATTCTCGTTCCAGGTGTTGACGATGCCTTCCAGGCTGTCGTCCACGCTGTTGAGATAGCAGCTGATCGGCAGGCCGCGCCCGGTGCCGCCGTTCGACAGGACCGGCGTCGCGGGCATGAACCAGAGGCGCGAAATATAATCATAGACGCGCTGGGCATGCGCGGCGTCGTCGGCATAAGCGGCGGCGACGCGGGCGAAGAGGTCCTGATAGGATTCGCCAGGCAGCAGATATCGGTCGTTCAGCGTGTCCTTGCCGAACTCCGTCAGCAGCGCGTCGCGCGACGGATCGGTCGTGACGGCGAAGCGCCGCGCCTGCACGGTCGAGGAGGTCAGCACCTCCGGCTCCGCCCGCGTTTCCACGGGCGCGGCCGAGGCCTGCGCCTTCATATCATCCAAAAGATCGTCCATCACAGTCGCCACGTCGCCAGCACCTTGTCCACTATCCCGAAAATCCATGCGAGCCCCCGATGTTCCTGTTCCGTTCGATTCGGTCAAGCGGGTCGCGACAAGCCGCGCATCCTAGCATGAACCGCACCACTCCGGGGACGGAAAAGGGCCCAACCGAGCAATCGCAGGGACAAAAATCCCCCCGCACCGGAAAATCAGCCAGCGACGCAATCACAATCTGTTGGGTAACCCCCGTTAACCCGATACCACAGATAGTGCCATAGCCGGTTGCAGGCGCAAGAGGGTAAATGACAATTGAAAGACTCGGTTCGTCGCCGATCGGAGTCATTTCACCGCCTGGCACGCGGGCGACGCATGGACTTGCCTTGCCCCCAAAAAAGGCAAGGGGGATATGCAGGCTGAAAAATAAATTTCGCTTGTCAGCCAAATTCAGACGAAGGTCTAAAGGCTTGCGACCCTCGATCGCCAATGCCGCCCGTCATGGCCGGGGCGCGCTATGCCGGATATGGCCAGATGCGCAGGATGCTGCGGATGTGCGGAGGATGTTCGATGATTCTCTATTACCACCCCCTCTCCTCCTATTGCTGGAAGGTGCTGATCGCCTTCTACGAAAATGGCGCGCCCTTTGCGGGCCGGATGCTGGAGGATGGAGAGGTCGCGCAGGAGTGGATGGCGCTGTGGCCGATCGGCAAATTCCCGCTGCTGCACGATCCGGCCAGGAACGCCACGATCGGCGAGGCGAGCGTCATCATCGAATATCTCGCCCAGCATGAAGCCGGCACCTTTCGCCCCATCCCCGCCGATCCCGACGCGGCGCTGGAGGTGCGGCTGATGGATCGATTGTTCGACAATTATGTGATGGCGCCGATGCAGGCGATCGTGGCCGACCGGCTACGGCCCGAAGAACAGCGCGACTCGTTGGGCGTGACGCAGGCACGCGATTTGCTGGCCAAGGCCTATGCGCTGATCGAGGCGCGAATGGCCGGGCGGCGCTGGGCGGTGGGCGAAGCCTTCACCCTGGCCGACTGCGCCGCCGCCCCGGCGCTGTTCTACGCCGACAGGATCGTGCCGCTAACGCCGGACTTTCCGGGGCTGGCGGCCTATCTGGCGCGGCTGGGGGCGCGACCGAGCGTCGCCCGCGTGCTGGAGGAGAAGCAGCCCTGGTGGCACCTCTTCCCCTTTGCGGACGGCTGATGCTGGACTTGGGGCCGATTACGCACTAGCCGCTGCCCCTTGCAGGGACCGGCCGTGCAGAGGCTGGCCGCACATAAGGACCAGGGTAGATGACGCTCATCAAAACCGCCGACCTGATCGAGAGCGTCGCCGACGCGCTCCAGTTCATCAGCTATTATCATCCGATGGATTATATCCGCGCGCTGGGCAAAGCCTATGACGCCGAAGCCAATCCGGCGGCCAAGGACGCGATCGCGCAGATCCTGACCAACAGCCGCATGTGCGCGGAGGGGCATCGCCCGATCTGCCAGGACACCGGCATCGTCAACATCTTCATCAAATGGGGTATGGACTGCCGCCTGGACGACAATAGCCGTTCCATGCAGGACATCGTCGATGACGGCGTGCGCAAGGCCTATCTGAACCCCGAAAACCGCCTGCGCGCCTCCATCCTGCGCGATCCGGCCTTCGCCCGCCAGAATACCAAGGACAATACGCCCTGCGTGCTGAACGTGGAAATGGTGCCGGGGAACACAGTGACGGTAGACGTGGCGGCCAAGGGCGGCGGCTCGGAGAACAAGACCAAGTTCAAGATGATGAACCCCAGCGATTCGATCGTCGACTGGGTGCTGGAGATGATCCCGCAGATGGGCGCGGGCTGGTGCCCGCCCGGCATGTTGGGCATCGGCATCGGCGGCACCGCGGAAAAGGCGGTGGCGCTGGCCAAGGAAAGCCTGATGGAGCCCATCGACATGGGCGAACTCAAGCTCCGCGGGCCGCAGAACAAGATCGAGGAGATGCGGATCGAGATTTTCGACAAGGTCAATGCGCTGGGCATCGGCGCGCAGGGCCTGGGCGGCCTGTCCACCATCCTGGACGTCAAGATCTACGACTATCCCTGCCATGCGGCGGGCAAGCCGGTGGCGATGATCCCCAATTGCGCTGCCACCCGCCACGCCCATTTCACGCTGGACGGCTCCGGCCCGGCCTATCTGGAAGCGCCCAAGATTTCGCAATGGCCGCAGGTCGACTGGAAGCCGAGCAAGGAAGCGATCAGCGTCGACCTCAACACGCTGACGCCCGAAATCGTGCAGAGCTGGAAACATGGCGACCGGCTGCTGCTGAACGGCAAGATGCTGACCGGCCGCGACGCCGCGCACAAGCGGATCAAGGACATGCTGGCCAAGGGCGAGAGCCTGCCGGTCGATTTCAAGGGCCGCGTCATCTATTATGTCGGCCCGGTCGATCCGGTGCGCGACGAGGTGGTCGGCCCGGCCGGCCCGACCACCGCGACCCGCATGGACAGCTTCATGGACATGATGCTGGAACAGGGGCTGCTGGGCTGCGTCGGCAAGGCCGAGCGCGGCGTGGCGGCGACGGAAAGCATCGCCAAGCATAAGAGCGCCTATCTGATGGCGGTCGGCGGCGCGGCCTATCTGGTCGCGCGCGCGATCAAGGGCGCCAAGGTCGTCGGCTTCGAAGATCTGGGCATGGAGGCGATCTACGAGTTCGATGTCCAGGACATGCCGGTGACCGTGGCGGTCGACAGCGAAGGGCAGAATGTCCACCGCCTCGCCCCGCTGGTGTGGCAGGAAAAGATCAAGCGCGAGAAACTGCTCGAAGGCGCGTGACTTTCCCACCCTCCCCATTGCATTATGGGGAGGGTCATGAAGGGGACACGCATGTCGCGGATGAACGGATTTCGGCTGACGCTGGCCATCATGGGCCTTTGCCTGAGCGGCGGGGCGATGGCGCAGGACACCAACGACATGGCCGCCATGATGAAGGCGCTGGGTGGGGGCCTGTCAGGCAAGGCATTGCGCACCGCCATCGACAAGGCGGCCACTTTTCCGCTGGGCAGCCAGGACAATCCGGTTCGCGCCAACGGCCCGGAAGGCCAGAGGGCCTATCTGTCCCGGCTACGATGCGCCGATGGCAAGGCCCCTGCTTTCGCGCGCGGCGGATCAGTGGGGATGGGCGTATTCGGCTATATCGTTGATGTCTATGGCGTGACCTGCCCCGGCAGCCAGGCCGAGCAAGTCTATATGGACATGTATCATCGTCATAGGGAAGACAGTGCGCCGCCGGGCTTTACCATGGCGCGGCCGATCGCCTGACAGGATATCGGAACCCGCTGCTGCGCAAGGCCAGACCGTCCAACTATCTGATTGATGCGGATCAAGACGGCGCGCGACCCGGGAACTCCGGTTCGTGCGCCGCATTCTTTTCGGCACCCCTCATGCCGGAGCATGTCCCATGTCCTTCACCCAGCTCGACCCGCCCCTACCCGTCCATGTAGAAGGCAAGGGGAAGGGCTATGCCCTGGCGGTCATCGATTATGGGCAGGAACATAATCTGATCTGGGTGACAGGCCTGAGCGAATCGGGCGAAATCTGGTGCGCCCCCAATCCGCTGGTACGGCTGGAGGCGAACTGGACGATGGGGCGGCAGGGCCTGCCGCATGGCCTGCCGCCGGGCACCAAGCCGAGTTGATATCGACGCAAGCCGTCTGGTGTCCGCCCCACAGCCCTGATATCCTCCGGTCCCATGACGGGGGAAATCGAAGCGGCGGGTGATGCGATCACCGGGGGGATGCTGGCGCGCGCGGTGGAGCCGGGCCATGGCGAGGCCCATGCGGCCGGCCATGGCGCCTGCCGCAATTGCGGCGCGACCATTAACGGCAATTATTGCGCACAATGCGGGCAGGCGGCGCATCTGCATCGCAGCTTCGCCGCGATCGGCCATGACCTGGCCCATGGCGTGCTGCATTTCGAGGGCAAGATCTGGACCACGCTGCCCGAACTGGCGCTGCGGCCGGGCCATCTGACGCGGCGCTATATCCACGGCGAGCGGGCGAAATTCGTGTCGCCCTTCGCCCTGTTCCTGTTCAGCGCCTTCCTGATGTACGCGATCTTCTCCTTCACCAGCCACGGCCCGGAGGACAAGGCGCAGGGCGTCAGGATGAACAAGGAAGCGCAGGCCGAGCTGCGCAAGGAACAGGACAAAGCCGACGCCGACATCCGCAAGATCGAGGCGAAGCTGGCGCAGCCGGGGATTTCGGCCAGCCGCAAGGAGGCCTTGACCGAAAATCTGGCGGAGGCGCGGGAGGAGCGCGACGGGCTGACGCTGGCGAGCGGCATCACCGATTCGCTGCGGGGCGAAGGCATGAGCGGCGGAGTGGCGCAGACCGTGGGCAAGACCATCAGCGCCGTGGCCAAGAATCCTGAATTCGCTTATTACAAGCTCAAGGCCAATGCCTATAAATTCTCCTGGGCGCTGATCCTGATTTCGCTGCCCTTCATCTGGCTGCTCTTCCCGTTCAGCCGCCGCTACAAGATGTACGACCATGCGATCTACATCACCTATTCGATCGCCTTCATGTCGCTGCTCTTTTCGCTGTCGATGATCCTCACGACCGTCCATGCGACCAGCGGGCTGGTGACGCTGGCGCTGCTGCTCTTCGCCACCTGGCACATGTATCGCCAGTTCAAGGACGCCTATGCCCTGTCGCGCATGGGCGCATTGTGGCGATTGCCCCTGCTCTACGGCTTCGCCTGCGTGTCGCTGTCGCTGTTCTTCACCTTCCTGGTGATGATGGGGTGACGTGGGGACGGGACGCGCTATAGCGCCCGCGATGATCACATCCCCGATCTGGTTGCCCGCGACGCTGGTCGCCGGGGCCGTGCAGGCGTGGCGCACCGCGATCCAACGGCGCGTCAGCCACAGCCTGTCGATCAATGCCGCAGGGCTGGTGCGCTATCTGTACGGCATCCCCTTCACCCTGCTGCTGCTGGGCGGCTATGCCCTGCTCTTCGCTGCGCGACCGCCGGCGATCGAGGCCGATTTCCTGCTCTTCTGCGTCGGCGGCGGGCTAGCGCAGATCGTCGCCACGAACTTGCTGATCGCCGCGTTCCACCATCGCAATTTCGTCGTCGGCACTGCCTATTCCAAGACCGAGGCGGTGCAGGGCGCTGTCCTCTCCTTCCTTTTGCTGGGGGAACGGCTGCACCCGCTGGCCTGGGCCGGGATCGGCTGCGGCGTGATCGGCGTGATGCTGCTGTCCATCGGGGGCAAGCGCATGGGGCCGGGCGATGTCCTGCGCGCCCTGGGGCAACCGGCGGCGCGGGCCGGCATCGCGTCGGGCTTCTTCTTCGCGCTGACCGCGATCGGCATCCGCCGGGCGACGCAGGCGGTGGGCGGGGACGACCGCATTCTCGCCGCGCTGCTGGTGCTGGTCGCTACGGTGCTGGTCCAGACGCTGATGCAGGGCGCCTGGCTGATGGCGCGCGAGCCGGGCGAGATGCGGCGGGTGCTTGCAAGCTGGCGGGTATCGGGTCAGGTTGGCCTGCTGTCCGCGCTGGGCAGCGCCTGCTGGTTCACCGGCTTCGCCACCGCACCGGTGGCGCTGGTGCGGATCGTGGGCCAGGTCGAAGTCGCCTTCACCATGGCGTTCGGCCATTTCTACCTGAAGGAGCGGATGCGGCGGAGCGAGGCGGCGGGCCTGCTGCTGGTGGTGAGCGGCGTGGCGCTGGCGCTGGCGGGCGCGCTGTGAGCCGCGCGCCCCAGCGCTAAGCTTTCCTTTACCATGGCCTGCTAGCCCTTCCCATGTGGGAAAAGAAGCGCACTCCGAGAACGTCGCCCGAGCGGTGATGAAGGTCGCCAAATTGTCTGGCGACCTGGGCATCCGCACGCTCGATCTGCAAGCGGACATCAGCGAGCTGGCCGACCGGGTGACGCATCAGGCCCGCACGATCGAGGCGATCAGCGGCGCGGCGGCGCAATTGTCGCGCGACGGCGACAGCGTGGCGATGGCAGGCCAGGAAGCGCGCGCGCAGGCGGTGGCCGCCCGTGGCATCATCGACGATTCGGGGCGGCAACTGTCCGCGGCCAACCATAATTTCGTCGATCTGATCGAACAGGTGAAGCAGGTCCACAGCCGGCTGGACGGTTTCGGCGAGGCGCTCAAGACCGTGGCCCATGTCACCAGCGTCATCAGCGGCATCGCCAGCCAGACCAATCTGCTCGCGCTCAACGCCACGATCGAGGCCGCGCGCGCCGGCGATGCGGGACGCGGTTTCGCCGTGGTCGCGTCCGAAGTGAAGAAACTGGCGCAGGAGACCGCGGCGGCGACCCATACGATCGAACAGTCGATCGCGGCGCTGACCGGCGAGGCGGGCGGGATACTGGCCAGCATCACCCATGGCGCGCAGACCGCGCGCACCGCGCTCAACGACACCAAGAATATCGAGACTCTGGTCGATCGGCTGGGTACGCTGATGCAGGGCCTGTCGCACAATAGCGAGGCGGTGGCCGAGCGCATTGCCTCGATGGTGGGTTCCGCGGGCGAGATTCGCGGCGGGCTGGCGGCGCTCGCCAGCACGTCCACCGACAATGCCGACGGGCTCCAGCGCCTGTCGGGCCGCGTTTCCACCGCCAGCGACGACACCAACGAACTGCTGCAATATCTCGCCGAAAGTGGTGTCGATATTCCCGATTCGCCCTATATCCGCTTCAGCCTGGAGAGCGCGCAGCAGGTCAGCGACGCGATCGAACGCGCGATCGACGAAGGCAGGATCAGCGAAGCGGCGATCTTCAGCGACTATTATGCGCCGATCACCGGCACCAACCCGCCACTCTTCACCCATCCGGTGCAGGATGCGATGTTGCCCGCCGCCCGCGCCGCGCAGGAAAAGGCCCGCGGCTTTCCCGGCCTGTTCGGCATGACCTTCACCGATCGCAACGCCTATGGCGCGGTCGCCATGCCCGAACGCGCGCAGCAGCAGCGCCCCGGCGACGAAACCTGGAACCTGGAATATGCGCGCCAGGGCGTAATCTTCGATTTCCCCGATACCCGCGAACAGGCGAAGATCACAAAACCCTTCTGCATCAAGGCCTATCGCCGCCTGACCGCGCAGGGCGACGTCATCCTGTTGAAACAGGTAATCGCGTCCATCCATGTGAAGGGCCGCCATTGGGGCATATTGCAGATGGCCTATCAGGACCAGAGCTGAGGCAGCGGGCAAGGGTTGCGCGCGTTGCAGCGTATTGGGGGCGACGAAAACGACCAAAGCGGTCGTTCAATTGCAAATAAATCAATTCCAGGACCAAACTAAGCAGGATTTAGTTCCGGTCCATATAGGGGTTCAGGAACAGTCCACGCAGAAGGCAAATCTGAAAAGTTACCCCACAGGTTCCACTTTACATTAGCCATATCGAACGACGCCAGTCCCCATTCGGGCGGATCAGGCCAGCCAAACCAATCCCGATCAATCAAAAACAAGACTTCATTTCCAAATTCGGCGACGAACCCCGTTCCTATCTTTCGCGTCCAATCGTAGTCGTCTCCGAGTGCAGATATGGCGGGCCAGTCGTTTAAGCCCGCGCGCCGCCAAGTAAGTGGCCAGCTTGCGCGTTCGCAATACCCCTTCTTCATAGAACGAGATCGCAAAAAGCCCGACTTCCATGGGTTTGATTCCCAAAACATTTGCGATTGGACCTCTTGTATCCGGTTCGCCTCTTTATGCTCCTAAAGCGGACAGGCTGCTACCCACCCCGTTTTCGTCATTCCCGCGCAGGCGGGAACCCATCTCCCAACCTCTCGACACGACCCGAAGGCTGGAGATGGCCCCCGCCTGCGCGGGGATGACGGTATAAGGATGGGGCGTCCCCTTCCCACCCATAGGCGACCTTCCGCCCTTGCCCCATCCTCGCCTTGCGCTATGTCGCTGGAAATCATCAACGCGGGAGCAGCCATGGGTCGCCTTGTCAGCATCGTCCAGGGGGTAGGGATCGCGCTGCTGTTCGCCGTCATCGGCCTGTGCCTGGCGATCATATGTCTGCCGCCCTTCCTGGACCGCATCTATTATCAGGGACCGGTGAGCCGCCATTATGACGGCGCGCATTTCTTCAATCCCGATGGCGCGATCGAAAGCCCCGCCCCGCCCGGCACCAGTCGGCAGGGATTCATCGCGCGCTGGCTGATCGGCCATGACGACCGGCCGGAATGGCCGCTGGGGATCGCGGTCAAGCCCGCGCGTCCCGCCCCCTTCGCCGCGCCGCGGGGCATGGTGGCGACCTGGGTCGGCCATGCGACGGTGCTGGTGCAGGCGGCGGGGCTCAACATCCTGACCGATCCGATCTGGTCCGACTATGCCAGCCCCCTCCCCCCGCTCGGCCCGAAGCGGATCGCGCGGCCGGGCATAAAGTTCGACGACCTGCCGAAAATCGACCTGATCCTGCTCAGCCACAATCATTACGACCATATGGACCTGCCCACGCTCAAGCGGCTGTGGGAGCGGGACCGGCCCAAGATCGTCACCAGCCTGGGCAATGACACGATCCTGAAGGCGCACGGCATTCCGGCGACGGCGCTGGACTGGGGCCAGTCGGTCAGCGGCGCGGCTTTGAACGGACTGGCGCCGCAAGCGGTGATCCAGTGCGGCAGTTACGAACATTGTCCCGACTATCAGGTGCATGTGACCCGCAACCATCATTGGGGCAGCCGCTGGGGCACGGACCGCAACCGGGCGCTCTGGTCGAGCTTCGTGATCGAAACGCGGGCGGGCAATATCTTCTTCGCCGGCGACACCGGCGCGGGCGACATGGGCTGGCCCATGCAAGCGCGGCGCTATGGCCCGATCCGGCTGGCATTGATCCCGATCGGCGCATTCCGGTTCTGGAAGGGGCAGATGCAGTCGGACGCGCATATCGGCCCATTGCAGGCGGTGGACGTATTCCGGCGACTGGGCGCGTCGACCGCGATCCCGATCCACTGGGGCACGTTCCGCCTGTCCTACGAACAATGGGACACGCCGCCCCGGATGCTGGAACTGGCGCTGCGCTGCGCGGGGATCGCGCGCAAGCGCTTCGCCCCGCTGCGCATCGGCCAGTCGCTGCCGGTGCCGACCGTCAGCCCGGTGCCGATCGGGCCGAAGCGATGCGACGAACGGGCGATCCGGGCGCTGGAATGAGGATCAGCAGTCCCCGGTGCGTTCGATCGTGCGGCGCAGGCGGAAGACGGCGCTATGGGTGTTGCCCGACGGTTCGGGAATGCGCGCGATGCTCTGGATGTCGAGGCGGATATAGGTCGCGCCCATCGCGCCTTCGACCCGGACGGTCGGGGTCACCGCGGTCGCGCCCCAAGTGCGCGGCGCGCAGCGGGCAAGGCCGGATACGCTATGCCCTTCCAGGGTCCATTCCTCCAGGCTGCAATCGGGCAGGCGCGCCGCGATCAGCCGGGTCGCCTCGTCCCGATTGCGCAGCCGCGGTTCGCCGCACAGCTCCTCCGTCCTGGTCGCCTGCGCCAGTTGCGCGTGCAGGCCTGGCGGCACATCCTCCAGCGGCACCGAACGATCGTCCAGCGTCACCCCGATCGCCCGCGTCTCGTCGCGCCAATGGCCCAGGCGCGGCGGATTGTCGGGATCGTCCACCTGGCGCGCGCAGTCCGTCAGGGCGCCGGTCGCCAGCAGCCCTGCCATCAACGTCCATCCGACCCGCCGCATCGCCCTTCCCCTCATCTGGCCGATGCACAGTGGGGGCGGGCGATTACCGAAAGCCTAACGGGCCGTCAGCCGGCCTTGGGACAATCCCCCACCCGCTTGCCGGTGACGTCATGCGTCGTGCGCAACACCGCGCTGCCACCCTGCATCTTGGTCATCGTGGTGCCCAGGGTCAGCGTGTCGGCGGTATAATTGCCCTCCACCACGATTTCCGAGGTGCCGGTCCCGGCGGTGCAGGACAGGGTGGCGATCAACCGCCCCTTGCGCACCATCTGGTCCTTGTAGCTGCAGGCCGTGCCTTCCTTGCCCGCCAGCGCGTTCGCGTCGGGCAAGCCCTTTGCGTCCACGGCGATGCACAATTTCTCCTCGCCGATCTGCTTGAGCGCCGCCTGATATTCGGCGGGCGTGACGGTGGGGGTGTTGTAGCCGGTGGTCTTGCGGGTGATCGTCCATTCGCCCGCCTGCATCAGCACCGGCGCTTCCTCCGCCTGGGGCGCGGGGACCGGATCGCCGCCACAGGCGCCAAGGCCGAGGGTCAATCCGAGCGGCACCGCCGCCAGCAGTTTCATGCGCATATCCTCGTCCCCTGTTTTTGACGCCGTTCTCTGATCGGAACGGCAGGAGGCTCTACCCGCCGACGCCAAAGCGCAAGCGGAAATGACGCCTGCGCGCGATTATCGGCGGCGGTGGGTGGGGGCGTGGAAATCGGCTGGCTTGTCGGCGACCCAGGCCAGGAAGCGGGCGATGGCGGGATGCGTGCGCAGGGCGGCGGCATCGCCATAGGCGCGTGCCAGATCGGCGTTGGGCAGGGTCGCGTGAATGACGCGATGACAGATCGGATGGAGCGGCACCGTGTCGCGCCCGCCCCGGCTTTTGGGCAGCGGATGGTGCCACTCTACCCGGCGGCCCAGCGGACGGGCGCAGAGCCAGCAGGCGGCCGGCGCCTCAGTCGGCAGGGCCGGTCCCATCCTCGTCCACCAGCGCCTTCACCAGATGGCCGCGCTGGCTGCGGCCGAACCGGTTGAGCGGCAGGTCGTACAGTTCGATCAGAAAGCGCCGGTCCCAATCGGTAAGATTGCGCGCCCGGTCCTGTAGCGCGAACAGGTTGAGGACGGACGGCACCGGCGGCTGCGCCTTGCCCCGCACTTCGGCCAATCCGACGAAGGCGGCATAGTCGGCGGCGGCATTGAGCGACACGCCCTCCGCGCAATGGACATCGATGACGACGGTCGCGGCTGACAGGATGCGGACCGCCTGGGTACGGATCAGGCTGGAGGCGAAGGAGCCGCCCATCGGCACGCCGTCGGGCAGCATGGAAGACCCCGATTCGCTATTGCCGCCCGTGACCGGAGACGGGGTCGCCCCGGTCATTGCGCCGTCGCCCGACCCGATACCGATCGTATACCACCAGCGGATCGGCGCATCGCTTTCCAGCAGCGCGCGGCGTTCCGGCCCCTCCACCTGCGCCATGCGGCTGGGACGCCTGTCGTTGATGATGGCGACCATATCCTTGCCATCGCTGACGAAGGCGACCAGCAAATTGGTGTCGCAATCCGTCTTCGCCAGCGGCGCGCCGATCGTCCTGATGGTCGCGCGCAGCCGGTCGGTCACGATCCGGCCATGATCCGGCGACAGGCCCATCACCTTGGGGCAGATGCCTTCCACCCAGCGGGCGACGCTGCGGTCGCCCTGCACAACGCCCAGCTTGCGCACGAAATCATTGGCCTTGGCGCGGACTTGCTCGCGGGTCAGGCGCTGGCCCTCGACCACGATCATGTCGCCATCCTGGGCCGGCTGGGCCGAAGCGGCGGCAGACGCCAGCCCGGCGAGCCACAAGGTGGCGGACGCGCAAGCCGCCAATCGCCGTCTCATTCGCCCTGCGTGCAACGGTCCGCGATCCATTTGCCCTCCGACCGGGCGGTCATCGCCATGGTCATGCCCTGCGGGCCGCCCACCATCTTCATATCCATGTCCATCGCATAGGTTTCAGGCGCATAGGCGCCGGACATGGTCGCGTTCATCGTGCCGCCCTGCGACTTGCACGACACCTGCCCCTTCACCGTGCCGCCCTTCGCCTCGAAGCCGCCATAGGTGCAGTTCTCATTCTCCTGTCCGGCGAACATTTCTCCGCTCGGATTGGCGGCCTGCTCGGGCGTGACGCAATATTTGAGCGATGTCTGGTTCATCGCGCTCTTCATCTGATCCTTCATGTTCGCCGGGGCGCCGGGCATGTTGCCAAGGTCCAGATCCTTGACAGTGAAGCGGCCCTCCCACTGGCCGGGCCTGAGTTGCACCTTATCGACCTGCGCCTTCACCTCCTGCTTGCTCATGGCGTCGGTGGCTGCGATCTCGCCCGTCTTGTCGCCGGGTTTGTCGCCGGGCTTGTCGCTACAGGCGGCGACGCTGGCGGTCACCAGCAGTAGCGTCAAAAATGTCCGGCGCATCATCATTCCTCCCTGTTTCCGTGTTCTTACGCCGATCATAACAGCGCCACGCGCAGGTTCAATGACGGGACGCAAGGGTTATTTGTTCTTTATTTGTTCCTATTGGCCTGCTACAGCAACGGCGTCGAGCTTTAGGGAGAGTTTTGATGCGGCGGACTTCGCCGGGCGAACTGACGTCTTTCAGGCACAGGCTGGCAAGCCCGACCGGCTTGGCGATGATGATGGGGGTCATTTCATCGCTGCTCGCTTCAATGGGCCCAGCGACAGCTTCAATTATTTCGCCCAGAATGCAAACTTCAACCGTGGCAGCTATCGAGCAATGGAAGATGGATGGGCCAGGGAATTGCGCGCGGGGCACAAGGTGTTCGTGGACATCGAACCGCTTTATGAAGGAACTTCGAAACGGCCCTATCAAATCAATGTCAGTTGGGAGGTCGATGGTCAAAGAACCATCCAAAAATTCCCCAACCAAGCGAAAGGCAGAGCCAGTGGCAAAAGATAAGCTGGACATTCTTGGTCCGCTCTTCAACGAGATCGGCGGGGAACTGGTCGATATCGTCGGTGGCACTCCCGATGGCATTTTTCTTTACGTCGAGATCGGTGAAGGCTGGATCAGCCCGAATGTCTTCAAGGACGAAGGGCATCAAATCCGATATCTTAATGACAATGAAACACTGTCCGATCTTCTTTGGGAGGCTTGGTATGCCGAGTCCGAAGAAAGCGGTATCAAGCGCTGGTCGATCATGGAATATGAGATCAAGGACGGGAAGTTCGACGTCAGCTTCAAATATCCTGATGAGGTGAAAGTCGAAACTATCAGCATGGAACGCCGCCAAGCCGCATTGCTCGCGCGTTTCGGCGACAAGCCGGTGGTCTATCCGCCTATGCCCAGAACCGCGTTCGAACTTAAGCCCTGACCTCTTGCGACGCGGATTGCTTCGCTGCTCGAAGACCCCATATTGCTCCCATGTCGATTCAGATCCGCACTACGCTCGATGAACCGGAAACCGGGGAAGGATTCGTGCCCCATCGCCCGGCCCGCCCCGAAAAGAGCGAGGGCGGCCGGCCGTTCACCCTGGTGAGCGATTACGAGCCCTCGGGCGACCAGCGCACGGCGATCCCCGAACTGGTGGAGCAGGCGCTGGCCGGTGAGAAGGATCAGGTGCTGCTGGGCGTCACCGGTTCCGGCAAGACCTTCACCATGGCCAAGGTGATCGAGGCGTTGCAGCGGCCTGCGCTGATATTGGCGCCGAACAAGATTCTCGCGGCGCAACTCTATGGCGAGTTCAAGAGCTTCTTCCCCGACAATGCGGTCGAATATTTCGTCAGCTATTACGACTATTACCAGCCCGAAGCCTATGTCGCGCGGTCGGACACCTATATCGAAAAGGAGTCCAGCGTAAACGAGAGCATCGACCGGATGCGCCATTCGGCCACCCGCGCGCTGCTGGAGCGGGACGATTGCATCATCGTCGCGTCGGTCTCTTGCCTCTATGGCATCGGGTCGGTCGAAACCTATTCGGCCATGACCTTCACAATGAAAAAGGGCGGGATCGAGGACCAGCGGGAGATCATCCGCAAGCTGGTCGCGCTCCAGTATAAGCGCAACGATGCGGGCTTCGCGCGCGGCAATTTCCGCGTGAAGGGCGACAATCTGGAGATTTTCCCGTCCCATTATGAGGATACCGCCTGGCGCATCAGCTTCTTTGGCAACGAGATTGAGGAGATTGTCGAGTTCGATCCCTTGAGCGGCAAGAAGGTGGCGAGCCTCGACTATGTGAAGGTCTTTCCCAACAGCCACCATGTGACGCCCGGCCCGACGCTCAAGCAGGCGATGGAGGCGATCCGCCACGAACTGACCGAGCGACTGAAGGAACTGGAGGCCGAGGGCAAGCTGCTGGAGGCGCAGCGGCTGGAGCAGCGCACCAATTTCGACCTGGAGATGATCGCGGCCACCGGCAGCTGCGCGGGGATCGAGAATTATTCGCGCTTCCTGACCGGCCGCCTGCCGGGCGAGCCGCCGCCGACCCTGTTCGAATATCTGCCCGAAAACGCCTTGCTGTTCGTAGACGAAAGCCACCAGACCGTGCCGCAGATCGGCGCGATGGCGCGCGGCGACCATCGGCGCAAGATCACGTTGGCCGAATATGGGTTTCGCTTGCCCAGTTGCATCGACAACCGGCCGCTGCGCTTCAACGAATGGGACGCGATGCGGCCGCAGACGGTCAGCGTATCGGCTACCCCCGGCCCGTGGGAGATGAACCAGACCGGCGGCGTGTTCAGCGAACAGGTGATCCGCCCCACCGGCCTGATCGACCCGCCGGTCGAGATCAAGCCGGTCGAGGACCAGGTCGACGACCTGATCAACGAATGCCGCAAGGTGGCGGCGCAGGGGTATCGCACGCTCGTCACCACCCTGACCAAGCGGATGGCCGAGGATTTGACCGAGTTCATGCACGAGGCGGGGATCAAGGTCCGCTACATGCATAGCGACGTCGAGACGCTGGAGCGTATCGAACTGATCCGCGATTTGCGGCTGGGCGTCTATGACGTGCTGATCGGCATCAACCTGCTGCGCGAGGGGCTGGACATTCCCGAATGCGGGCTGGTGGCGATATTGGATGCGGACAAGGAAGGGTTCCTGCGCTCCGAAACCTCACTGATCCAGACGATCGGCCGCGCGGCGCGTAATGTCGAGGGGCGGGTGATCCTCTATGCCGATCGCATCACCGGCAGCATGGAGCGCGCGCTCAACGAAACCGGGCGGCGGCGCGAGAAGCAGGAAGCCTATAATCTGGAGCACGGCATCACGCCGACCACGATAAAACGCAATATCGGCGACATCATCGCCCATGTGTCGAGCCGCGATCAGGTGACGGTCGATACCGGGCTGGACGATCGGCCGCATCTGGTGGGCCATAATCTGCGCGCCTATATCGAGGATCTGGAAAAGAAGATGCGCGCGGCAGCGGCGGACCTGGAGTTCGAGGAAGCCGGGCGGATTCGCGACGAGATCAGGAAGCTGGAAGCGGAGGAGCTTGGGTTGCCGGCGCATGAGCAGGTTGCCGCGCCGCGCGGACGCGCGACCGAGGGCAAGCCGGGGACGCGGAAATTGCGGTACGGGAAGGTGCAGAAGAAGTTCGGGCGGTAGGCACCACCGGAACCGCCCCATGAGATATGGCTGAGGGGTATAAACCTGAGTTTGTAATCCTGTCACACCAGGACAGGTTCAAATCGAAGGGATAGCTACTTGGTCAATTCCGCCTTCCTGAGCTCGCTTTCGGATGCAACATCCAGCGGCGGAAATCCCACAAGAGGGAACACGTGCATCAAACCTACATGGTCGCTGCTCAGACAGGAGAGCAACCATGACTGCATTTGAAATCGTCAACACCGTCCTTGCAGTGGCAACTTTGACTTTGCTTGCCGTACAAGTGGGGCGAGGCAAATGATCCGCTCCTTTGCCGATCCAGAAACCGAGAAAATCTGGCGGGGCGAGCGCAGCCGCAAGCTGCCGCCTGACATTCAGCAGACTGCCCGGCGGAAATTGCGGCAGATCCATCGCACGCTAAATCTCTACGATCTGCGCGTACCGACAGGAAATCGGTTCGAGCAGTTGAAAGGCTTCACGCCTTTGCGATATAGTCTGCGGATCAACGACCAGTGGCGCATCACGTTCGGCTGGTCAGATGGAGGCGCAGAGAATGTCCGGATCGAGGACTATCACAGAGGATGATGACCGGCTGGACAATATCCATCCCGGCTCCATCTTGCGCGAGGATTTTATGATCGGCAGCGATGTCCCTATCGATGAAGTCATCAAAGGGGCTGGCATCACGCATGACCGGCTAGAAGCAATTTTGGCGGAAATTGCGCCGATCGACGCCAATATCGACTTGCGGCTTGCCCGCTATTTCGGTGTAAGCGAAGGATTTTTCCTTGGCCTTCAGATCGATTACGATCTGGAGGAAGAGCGGCGCGCCCATGGTGATGACCTAGACCGCATAACGCGCCGCGCCGCCTGACCTCTCATCCCTTATACAGCGCGTCCAGCCTATCCGCATAGCGTTTGCGGATCACATGGCGGCGGATCTTCATCGACGGCGTCATTTCCTCATTTTCGATCGTGAAGGGTTCGTCGGCCAAGATGAAGCGGCGGACGCGTTCCAGTACCGACAGGTCGTCATTCACCCGGTCCACCGCCGCGCGGAGCACCGCCATATAGGCCGGGTTCGACGCGACGCCGTCCACGGCCACGCCCTGCGCCGCGGCCCATTCCCGGGTCCATTCGGCGTCGGGGACGATCAGCCCGACCAGATGGGGGCGGCGGTCGCCATGGACCATCGCCTGGCCGATCTCGCTTTGCAGCGTCAGCATCCCCTCGACCTTCTGCGGCGAGACATTGTCGCCCTTGTCGTTGACGATCAGATCCTTCTTGCGGTCGGTGATGCGGATGCGGCCCTTGGCGTCGAACTCGCCAATGTCTCCGGTGTGGAGCCAGCCGTCCTTCAACGCCTTTTCCGTTTCCGCCGGGTTGCGCCAATAGCCGTGCATGACCAGTTCACCACGCACCAATATTTCGCCGTCATCGGCGATCTTTACCTCCACCCCGTCGAGCGGCGGGCCGACCGTGTCCATCGCGATGCCGGCTGCGGGGCGGTTGCAACTGACCACCGGGCCGGCCTCGGTCTGGCCGTAGCCCTGCAACAGCGTCAGCCCCATGGCGTGGAAGAAGAGGCCGACGTCTGGATTGAGCGGAGCTCCGCCCGACACCAAAGCCTTCATCCGCCCGCCGAAACGCGCCCGGATTTTGGGGATCAACGTGCGCGACAGCAGCGCCTTCATCGGCAGATCGAGGATCGATCCCCTGCCCGCCTGCTCCTTTGCCGCGATGCGCAGCGCCTGGCCGAGCAGATAGGTCGGGAATTTGCCCTGTTTCTCGATCGACTTGACGATGCGGGTGCGCAGCACTTCGAACAGGCGCGGGACGACGACCATGATGGTCGGGCGAGCTTCCTCGATATTGGAGGCGAGCTTTTCCAGCCCTTCCGCATAATAGATCTGCCCGCCCAGCAGCATAGGCAGGAACTGACCGCCGCTATGTTCATAGGCGTGGGACAGCGGCAGGAAGGACAGGAACACCTCGTCATCCCAGCCGAAATCCTCCGCCACGACCTTGCCTGCGCCCTCCACATTGGCGAGGATCGCGCCATGATGTTGCATCACGCCGCGCGGGGCGCCGCCGGTGCCGCTGGTGTAGATGATGCAGGCCTGATCGTTGCGCGTTGCGCTCTGGGCGGCCGCGATCGCGCCCACGTCGGCGGGATGCGCGGCGAGCAAGTCGCTCCACAAATGGCAGGCGCATGTCCCCTGCGCGCCGCGGAGCGGCTCCATGCCGATGATGAAGCTGGCCTGCGACCGGACGACCGCGGGCATCAGCGCCTGCGCCAGCTTGGCGGTCGACACGATCACCGCGCGGGCGCCGCTGTCTGTCAATATATGCTGGTGATCGCGCGTCGTGTTGGTGGTGTAGGTCGGCACGGTGATGCACCCCGCCGCCATGATCGCCAGGTCGGCGACGCAGAATTCGGGCCGGTTTTCGCTGACCAGCATCACCGGATCGCCGGGCTTCAGACCCTGCGCCTTCAAGGCGGCGGCGAGCGACGCGACCTGGCGCGCGATCTCTGCCCAGCTCTGGCTGTGCCAGGTGCCGCCGCTCTTGCGCCAGAGAAAGGGCGCGTCGCCCTTTTCCTGGGCGCGGGCGAAGAACATGGTGACGAGGTTGGGAAATTTCTCGATGGCCCTCAAGGCTCGACTCCTGCGGTTTCCGGCGCATCTGATGCGCGCCTGAATGTCCATTGTTTGCCGCATTTCCAAAGTCGCCGGACGAAGCCCCGGCTCGGAAATGCTCCTGGCAAGGCTATAACGGTGCCTTGCCGTAACGGCCAAGAGGTTTGAAGGGTTTCCTAGTCGAAAAGCCCGTTCTGGACATCCTGCGGCGGATTGAGGCCCAGATGCTTCCAGCCGGGACCATTGAGACAGCGGCCGCGCGCCGTGCGGGCGATGAGGCCGAGCTGGATCAGATAGGGCTCGACCACTTCCTCGATCGTGTCGCGCGCTTCGGAAAGACCCGCGGCGAGCGTTTCGACGCCGACCGGCCCGCCGCGATAGATATCGGCGATCATCATCAGGTAACGGCGGTCCATCAGGTCGAGGCCGAGATGATCGACCTCCAGCCGCATCAGCGAGGCGTCGGCAACCTTCGCGTCGACCGCGGCCACGCCCGCGACATTGGCGAAATCACGCACCCGGCGCAGCAGGCGACCGGCGATGCGCGGGGTGCCGCGCGATCGGCGGGCGATCTCGACCGCGCCGTCGGATGTGATGGCAAGGTCGAGCAGCCGCGCGGCGCGGCGCACGACCAGTTCCAGTTCGTCCACCGTGTAGAATTGCAATCGCACCGGGATGCCGAATCGGTCGCGCAGCGGCGTGGTGAGCAGCCCCTGCCGCGTCGTCGCCCCGACCAGGGTGAAGGGCGGCAGATCGATGCGGACCGAGCGGGCGGACGGCCCCTCCCCGATCATCAGGTCGAGCGCGCGATCCTCCATCGCGGGATAGAGAACTTCCTCGACCGCGGGATTGAGCCGATGGATTTCGTCCACGAACAGCACGTCGCCCTCGTCCAGATTTGTGAGCAAGGCAGCCAGATCGCCCGACTTGGCGATCACCGGGCCGGAGGTGGCGCGGAAACCGACGCCCATTTCCTTGGCGACGATCTGCGCCAAAGTGGTCTTGCCCAGGCCCGGCGGCCCGAAGAACAGCACATGGTCGAGCGCATCGCCACGCGATCGGGCCGCCTGGATGAAGATACGCAGATTTTCGCGCGCGGCCTGCTGGCCGATAAATTCGTCGAGCGATTTCGGGCGCAGCGCGGCATCGACATCCTCGGGACGACGCGCGGGGGTGATGAGGCGGTCGTCGTCCGTCACTTCGCCGCCTTCCGCAACGCCAATCTGACCAGCGCGTCGAGGCTGGCATTGTCATCCAGTTCCTCTTCGGCGGCGGCGACGGCGGTGCTGGCCTCATGCGGCTTGAAGCCCAGATTCTGGAGCGCGGACAAAGCGTCGGCGGCGAAGCTGCCGCTCGGGAGCGCCACTACGCCGCCGATGCCGATCGGACTGCCGGCCGGGGCCGTGCCGATCTTGTCCTTCAATTCATTGACGATGCGCTGGGCGAGTTTCGGGCCGACGCCGTTGGCACGCGCGATCATCGCCTTGTCCCCCATCGCCACGGCGCGGTGCAGCTCCAGCGGTTCGAGCGCGGAGAGGATCGCCAGCGCGACGCGCGATCCCACGCCTTGCACATGGGTGAGCAGCCGATACCAGTCGCGTTCCTCGGCGCGGGCGAAGCCGACCAGCCGGATCGAATCCGCCGCGACCAGCATTTCGGTGTGGATCGTCACCGCCTCGCCGACCGGCCCCAGGGCCGCCAGCGTGCGCGACGACGCGCCGACCAGATAGCCGACCCCGCCCACGTCGATGACGGCGTGGTCGATGCCCGTGCTGTCCAGCAAGCCCTTGAGTTTCGCGATCATCTGCCCTGCCCTTCGGCGTCCCGCCCTATGGTCATGATCTGTTCTTTACAGCCTGTCGCGCCCCGCGCCAGTCAAAAGCGCGGCACCTTTTGCTGTCCCGTGCGTAGAGCAGCGCAACCTCACCCACTTAAGGACCTATGGATGCTGATGACGGCCCCGATGCTTTCGCCGAAGGATTTCGAATTTCCTGCGATCATGCTGTCGGGCGTGGTCGACCATGGCATGTATCTGCATTTCAAGAACTGCCTGTCCACCGCGCCGCAACAGGGGCTGGTGGTGGTGGAACTGGCCACGCTGGGCGGCGATCCGGAGATCGCCCGGCTGATGGGCGAGGATATTCGCTTCCATTCCGAACTCTATCCCGACCGGCGGCTGGTGTTTCTGGGCCGGACCGCGGTCTATTCGGCGGGCGCGACCTTCATGAGCTTCTTCGCGACCGAGAACCGCTATCTGACGCGCGGCACGCGGCTGATGATCCACGAACGCGTCATCACCAAGAATATCCAGCTCGCCGGGCCGCTCTCCACCTGCATCGCGACCCTGAAGGCGACGCTGAACGAGATCGAATCGTCGATCGCGATCCAGAATGAGGGGTTTGCGAACCTGATCCTGGGGTCGCAGGTGACGATGGAGCAACTGCTCCAGCGGGCGCCGGAAAACTGGTATATGGAGGCGAACGAGGCGCAGGCGCTGGGGCTGATCGCGGCGGTGCTATAAGCGCTTGCCAGATGGCGCGGCTGCGCCTTTGATGCGGGCCATGCGGTCCTCGTCCCTCTTCCCCTGGCGCTATGGCATGTTCCTGGTGCTGCTGGCGCCGGCCGCGCCACTGGCCTTGTGGATGCCCTGGCATGAAGCGGTGATGGCGGGGTTCGACCTCGCCGCCCTTGCCTTCATGATCTCGGTCGTGCCGCTGATCGATGCCGATGCCGCGTCGATGCGGCGCAAGGCCGCGGCGAACGACGCCAACCGGGAACTGATGCTGTTGCTGACGGGGATCGTCAGCCTGGTGATCCTGGTCGCGGTGGGAGTGGCGATCAGCCAGCATGGCGGGCCGAACGGGGCGATGATCGCGCTGCTGCTGGCGACTTTGCTGATCGCTTGGCTGTTTTCGAACCTCGTCTATGCGATGCATTATGCGCATATCTTCTATCTGCCCGACAAGGTGGGGAAGGACCGGGGCGGGCTGGATTTCCCGGACGAGGACGAGCCGGGCTATTGGGATTTCCTCTATTTCGCCTTCACGCTGGGCATGACATTCCAGACGTCCGACGTGTCGATCACGGCGACCGCGATGCGCCGTACGGTGTTGTTCCAGTGCCTGGCGGCCTTCCTGTTCAACCTCGGCATATTGGCCTTCACCATCAATGTGCTGGGCGGCGGCTGAGACTCAATCATGTTCCCAACCCAGACTGTCGGGCAGCGGGATGACCGCGCCGTCGATCTTGAGGGTCAGGCCTGAACCCGTCGCGACATGGCCGACCGGGATGGCGCGCACCGGCGGCGCCAGCCCCGGCGGGAGGGTGAAGAGCAGTTCATAATCGTCGCCCGCGCGCGCCGCGGCGATCTGGACCGCGGTGCTGGCGCCGCGCACCCGCTCCAGCGCAGGGGACAGCGGAATGTGGTCGATGGTGATCGCGACGCCGCTCGCTTGGCCCATGCGCGATGCGTCGATCAGCAGGCCGTCCGACACATCCATCATCGCGGTCGCATGGGGCGCGAGCAGCGCGCCTTCGGCCAGGCGCGGGCGCGGGCGGCGATAGGCCTCCACCAACGGCCCGGTCGCTGCCGGATCGGCGCTGGCGAGGGCGAGGCCAATGCCAGCGTCGCCGACCGGGCCGGTGAGATAGAGCCGGTCGCCCGGCTGCGCCCCGTTGCGGGTGGGGACGGCACCAGTCGCCTCGCCGATCGCGGTCAGGCTGTAGCTGCGGGCCGATCCGGCGGGCATCTTGACCGTGTCCCCGCCCAGCAGCGGCATGGCGTGGCGGTCGAGCGCCTCGCCCAGCCCCGCAACGAAGGCCTCATCCCACGCATCGTTGCCGGACAAGGCGTAGTTCAGCAGGCAACCGACCGGCTTCGCGCCCTTGGCGGCGAGATCGGACAGATTCACCGCGGCGAGTTTCCAGCCGATGTCGGCGGGCGGATCGGCAGGAAGATAGTGGACGCCCTCGACCATCGTGTCGCTGGTCAGGATCAGGCGGGCGTCGCCGACCGGCAGGATGGCGACATCGTCGGCCAGCCCCTGCGCCGCGGGGTCGTTCGCCAGGAGGCGCAACAGGGTGAGGAAGCGGGATTCGCCGGACATGGCCGATGCCTAGCCGATCAGCCTGCTCCTGCCTACGCAGGAGCCTGCCACGCTTATTTCCGCACGTCCTTCGACACGCCGTCGAGCAGGCCGTTGACGAAGCCGGATTCGCGCTTGTCGTAAAAGGCGTGGGCGACGTCGACATATTCGCTGATGACGGTGCCGGTGCCGACATCCTGCCGCGCCAGCAGTTCATAGGTGCCCGCGCGCAAGATCTGGCGCATCGGCTTGTCGAGCCGATCGAGGCTCCAGCCGCTCGACAGGCGGGCGGCGATCAGCGCGTCGATCTCATCGCGGCGCTTGTCCACGCCGGTCACGACATCGTCGAAGAACGGCTCCTCCGCCGGGGCGTAGGTGACGTCCTCGATCGTCGCGCCCAGCCGATGCTGGTGGAATTCATGCAGCAGCACATGGACGGGCGTGCCCTCCATTTCGAGCTGGTAGAGCGCCTGGACCGCGGCAAGGCGCGCGGCGGAGCGGGATTTGGAGCGGTCGTTCATGGGATATTCCTAATGATGTTTGAGGCGCAGCGCCACAGAAGCGGCATGCGCGGGCAGCCCTTCCGCCTGCGCCAGCGCGACGGCGGCGGGGCCGATCGCACGAACTGCGGCGGCGTCCAGGCTGAGAAAACTGGTGCGCTTCATGAAATCGAGCACCGACAGGCCCGATGAGAAACGGGCGCGACGGCCGGTGGGCAACACATGGTTCGGCCCGGCGACATAATCGCCCACGGCTTCGGGCGTCATGCGGCCGAGGAAAACCGATCCGGCATGACGGACCTGCGCGAAATAGCGATCGGGATCGTCCACCGCGAGTTCGAGATGTTCCGGCGCGAGCCGGTCGACCAGCGGCATGGCCTCGTCCAGGTCGCGGACCAGGACGATCGCGCCATTGGCGTCCCAGCTGGTGCGGGCGACGGCGCTGGTGGAGAGCGCCGGAATCTGGCGATCGACCGCTTGCGCGACGGCATCGGCGAAGGCCGCGTCGTCGGTGAAGAGGATCGACTGGCTGGTCGGGTCATGTTCCGACTGGCTGAGCAGGTCGGCGGCGGTCCATTCCGGGTCGTTCTTGCCGTCCGCGACGACGACGATTTCCGATGGCCCTGCGACCATGTCGATACCGACGACGCCGTAGAGCTGGCGCTTGGCTTCGGCGACCCAGGCGTTGCCGGGGCCAGTGATGACGTCCACCGGCCTGATCCGGTCAGTGCCATAGGCCAGCGCGGCGACGGCCTGTGCGCCGCCGACCCGCCAGATTTCCTCGATTCCGGCGATCTGCGCGGCGGCCAGGACGAGCGGATTGATCTCGCCACCCGGCGTCGGCGTCACCATGGCGATACGGCGGACACCCGCAACCTTGGCGGGGATGACGTTCATCAGCAGCGAGCTGGGATAGGCGGCGCGCCCGCCCGGCACATAAAGACCGGCGGCATCGACCGCGCTCCAGCGTGCGCCGAGGCGCACGCCAGCGCTGTCCACGCCGTCGCTGTCCTGCGGGCGCTGCTTTTCGTGATAGGTGGTGATGCGCGCGGCGGCGAGTTCGAGCGCGTCGCGCAAGTCCGTGGAGAGAGCGTCCAGCGCTGCGCGGGTTTCCGCAGGGGTCACGGCCCAGCCACTGACGTTCAGGTCGTGGCGGTCGAACCGCTGCGTATAATCGGCGAGCGCGGCGTCGCCCCCGGCGCGTACGGCTTTCAGGATCGCGGTGACGTCCCGCGAGACATCCTCATCCGCTTCGCGACGCGCATCGACCAGGGCGGTGAAGGCGGCGGCGAAACCGGCGTCGCGACTGTCGAGCCTAAGCGGCATCTTTCACCCCCACGGCGGCGCGAAACGCCTCGACCAGCGGCGAGAGTTCCGCCGAGCGCATCTTGTAGGCGGCGCGGTTGACGATCAGGCGGGCGCTGATCTGCATGATGATGTCGGTTTCGACCAAGCCATTGGCTTTCAGCGTCGCGCCCGACGAGACGAGATCGACGATGCGGCGCGACAGGCCAAGCGAAGGGGCGAGTTCCATTGCGCCATTCAATTTCACGCATTCGGCCTGGAGGCCGCGCGCTTCATAATAGCGGCGGGTGAGGTGCGGATATTTGGTGGCGACGCGGACATGGCTCATCGCGGCCTGATCCTCGTCCGCGGCGTCGATCGGCTCGGCCACCGACAGGCGGCAATGGCCGATGTCGAGGTCGACCGGCGCGTAGAGTTCGGAATAGCTGAACTCCTCCACCACGTCGGAACCGACGATGCCGATCTGCGCCGCGCCATGGGCGACGAAGGTCGCAACGTCAAAGGCGCGCACGCGGATGATCGACACGTCGGGCCGGTTGGTGGCGAAGCGCAGCGCCCGGCTCTTCTTGTCGTGAAACTCCGCCTCCGGTTCGATACCGGCTTTTGCGAGCAGGGGCAGCGCTTCATCGAGGATGCGGCCCTTGGGGATGGCGAAGGTGAGCGGGCGAGTCATGACGCGCGGGCCTTACGCGCGGGGGCGCGAAAGGGCAAGGTTTGGGGAATCTCAACAAACCTTCTCCCTTGGGGAGAAGGATATGGAGCCTTACGGAGCGAAGCGAAGTTAGGCGGAGTTGGATGAGGGCGCGCGGGTGCAGCGAACCCATACCGATCGAGCGGTGCCCCCCCCCCACCCAGCTTCGCCTAAGCTCGCTCCGCTCGCCAATGCTGCGCAACCCTCTTCCTCAAGGGAGAGGGGCTGGAGGGAGCATCTCCACAAAAACATTCGTCAGATCGTCGATCGGCGCATCATCGCTCAGCCAATAGGATTTGACCTCATTCTCCGCCTGAAAGCGATAGATATGGCAACCGTCATATCGGGCGTACTCAACATGCTGGAGGCAGACTGCTTCTCCAGCGCGGAAATCTGATCCGGCTGGAAAGCTTGGCGCATCACTGGCGACGCGATAGGCCGTTCCAATGACGAGCCAATTTTGACGCTGATCCCAATCCTGTTGCATCAGGCCGCTTCCGCCATCGCCGCCTGGGTGCTGGCGATCCAGCCGCCGCCCAATATGCGTTCGCCCGCATACAACACCGCCGCCTGCCCCGGCGCGACGCCATATTCGGGGGCGTCGAACAGCAGCCGATCGCCCTCCAGCCGCGACGGCACCGGCTTGGCCATCGATCGCACCTTGGCGGTCAGCGGCCCGGTGAAGTCGCCGCCCAGCCAGTTGATGTCGCTCAACACCGCGCCCGACACCGCCAGCGCCGCCCGCGGCCCCACGATTACGCGACGCGACGCCGCATCCAGCCGCACGACATAGAGCGGGTCGGGCTGGCCGCCGATGTCCAGCCCCTTGCGCTGGCCCACGGTGAAATGGATCATCCCCTTGTGCCGGCCCAGCACCCGGCCGTCGATATGAACGATGTCGCCGCCCTCGTCCGCATCGGGGCGCAGTTTGCGCACGATCTTGGCATAATCGCCGTCGGGGACGAAGCAGATGTCCTGGCTGTCGGGCTTGAGCGCCACCGAAAGACCCAGTTCGGCGGCAATCTCGCGCACCATCGGCTTGGGCAATCCGCCTAGCGGGAAACGCAGATAGTCGAGCTGCGCCTGAGTCGTGGCGAACAGGAAATAGCTCTGGTCGCGGGCGGGATCGGTGGCGCGGTGCAGTTCCGCACCATGCGGCCCCTCGACCCGCTGCACATAATGGCCGGTGGCGAGGCAGTCGGCGCCCAGGTCGCGCGCGATCTGGAACAGGTCGGTGAACTTCACCCCCATATTGCACTTCACGCAGGGGATGGGCGTGCGCCCGGCCATATATTCATCGGCGAAGTCGGCGATCACCGAATCGCGAAAGGCCGTTTCATAATCAAAGACATAGTGCGCGATGCCGATCCGGTCGGCGACCGCGCGGGCGTCGCGGATATCCTGCCCGGCGCAGCAGCTCCCGGTGCGGCCGACCGCCGCGCCATGGTCGTAAAGCTGGAGCGTGACGCCGATCACTTCGGCGCCGGTCTTCGCGGCGAGCGCGGCGACGACGCTGCTGTCCACGCCGCCCGACATGGCGACGACGATGCGCCGCTCGGCGAGCGGGCCAGAAAGCTGGAATTGGGGGAGCTGAAACTGAGGCTGCATGGGCGGCCCTATAATGCAGCGACGGCCGCGGCGCAAAAGTTAACAAAAGGTAGCGCCGCTTTGCCCATAATCGGGACGGATCGACGCGAAACGGGGGCCGGACGAGTCACGAAAGCGTCTTCGAGTTTACCGACCCTTATTCATTACCCCCTACACAGGGGGCATGGATCTGAGTTTCCTTCGGGGTGGCGGGCTGAAGCCCGGCACTCCCAGACCCCTCAGCCGGCCGCGCGTGCCGGCCTGGCCGTTTCTGCGGGCCGCTACGGCGGCGGCGCAGGCGGCCAGTCCGACCGCGCAGGCGGTGGCGGGCGTCCTGCGGGGGCAGGGCGGAAGCGACGACTGGATTCAGGAACTGGCGGGCATTTTCGCGCCACGTTCCGGCGGCAAGATCGAAGCCGTGCGCCTCGCGGGAAGTTTCAACCCGTTGATCGCGAGCCGTTTAGCCAGGGGGCAGGAATGATGAAGGCAGTGTTTACCGTGGCGCTTTAGCCGTTCTTCAGGGCTGAAGCAGATAAGGGTTTCACTGTTGAATTCGGTAACGCCAGTGCCGCACTTTGAGGGTAAGAATGATCGAGAACCAGAAAATCAAGCCGGCTCAGGTCGTCGGGCCACTTGGGGAACCCCTGACCCTGGACAGCCTGCCGCCGGCCGACACCACACGCTGGGTGGTGCGGCGCAAGGCGGAAGTCGTCGCAGCGGTGAATGGAGGCCTGCTGAGCGTGGACGAAGCGTGTGCGCGCTACAATCTGACGCTGGAGGAATTTGCCGGCTGGCAGCGGGCGGTCGACCGGTCGGGCATGCATGGCCTGCGCGTCACCCGCATCCAATATTATAAGTCGCTCTACGAGCGTCAGCAGAAATACTGACCGGCGATCACGCCGTCAGGATGGAGCCAAAGGGCCGCCGGATGCAAATCCGGCGGCCCTTTGGCTCTGCGAGCGGGAAATCGACCGCCGGGGGCGTTCAAACGGCGCAAAGCCAAGATGGTTTCCAGTCCGGAATCATTTTTACGTCCATGGAACGCGACGCCCTCTCCTCCGTTGAATGCAGCACCCAACCCGCTGGGGGCGTGGTCAAGGAGAGTAATATGGGCATCATCTTGTGGCTTATCGTCGGCGGCATCATCGGCTGGCTCGCCAGCATGGTCATGCGCACCGACGCACAGCAGGGCATCCTGCTTAACATCGTGGTCGGCATCGTCGGCGCCTTCATCGGCGGCCTGATCTTCAGCGGCGGATCGATCAACCAAGGGCTGACGCTGTACAGCTTCCTGGTGTCGCTGGTCGGCGCGATCATCCTGCTGGCGATCGTCAATCTGGTTCGCCGCGGGTCGATGCGTTAAACGCAAATCCCGCTCAACCAAAAGGGTCGCGCCACGGCGCGGCCCTTTTTTTGCGTCCACTCAGGGGCGCGCCGCGAAAAACCGGTAGAGCGCCAGCACCGCGATCGCGCCGACGATGGCGGCGAAGAAGCCAGCGCGCTCGCCGGTCGCATAAAAGCCGGCAAGCCGACCGACGAACCCGGCCAACAACGCCCCGGCAATGCCCAGCAAGATGGTGACGACGCAGCCGCCCGGATCACGGCCGGGCATTATCAGCCGCGCGATAGCGCCCGCAAGCAGGCCGACCACGATCCATCCCAGCAAGTCCATGGCGCGCTCCTCGGCGGCGGGTGCCGCGCGGGCGATCATTGCGCCACAATCCTGAGCCTTTGGCAAGTCAATGTGTTCCAAGGGGAGGGATGACAACGACATATCGCCATTCCGGCGCTTTCCATCGCGCATAATCGCTTTGCCGTCCGCCTTTGAACCATGATATTGGGGGTTGAGAGCGGTGCTATATTCATATAACACAGTTGCCGAAATGGCGATGCGCCGGAGAGACGAGAAGCGGCATGAATTACGAAACCCAGCTGGTGGGCGACTCGATGGTCGTCATCGACGAAGATGAGGCGCGCCGGCGGCGCAAACGCCTGCTGCTGATCGGCGGCGGCGTGACCGTTCTGCTGGTCGCCGCGGCCGCCTGGATATCGATGCGCGGCGACACCGCCGCCGCCCCCACCGCTCCTGCGGCGCAGGTGCCGGTCGTGACCGTGATCCGCCCCGGCCAGTCGGTCGTGTCGCGCACCGTCAGCGCGACGGGATCGCTCGCGGCGCGGATCGACATGCCGGTCGGCGTTGTCGGCGAAGGCGGCATGGTCACGCGGGTTTTGGTGCAACCGGGCGACTGGGTACGCGCTGGCCAGCCGCTGGCGATCATCGAACGGTCGGTCCAGGTGGAACAGGTGCGCTCGCTCGCCGCGCAGGTGGACGTGGCCCGCGCGGACGCCAAGCTCGCCCAGGCCCAGCTCGACCGCGCCAAGGCGCTGGTCAGTCGCGGCTTCATCAGCGCCGCCGACATCGATCAGCGCACCGCGACCCGCGATGCGGCGGTGGCACGCGTGAACGTCGCCGCGGCGCAACTCGCCGAACAGCGCGCCCGCACCGGGCGGCTGGACATTCGCGCTCCGGCATCCGGCCTTGTCCTGACCCGCGCGGTCGAGCCGGGCCAGATCGTCCAGGCGGGCAGCGGCGTGCTCTTCCGTTTGGCCAAGGATGGCGAGATGGAGTTGCAGGCGCAGGTGGCCGAGGGTGATCTGGCGACGCTGCGTCCGGGCAACAGCGCGACCGTGACGCCGATCGGCCATAGCGACCAGTTCGCCGGACGCGTGTGGCAGGTATCGCCGGTGGTCGATCCCCAGATGCGCCAGGGCATCGCCCGCATCGCCATCGCCTATAATCCGGCGATCCGGCCGGGCGGCTTCGCCTCCGCGACCATCACCAGCGGATCGGGCAGCGCCCCCCTGCTGCCCGAATCGGCGGTGCAGAGCGACGCCAAAGGCAGCTATGTCTATGTGGTCAACGCCAAGAATCAGGTCGAGCGCCGCAGCGTGAGCGTCGGCCAGGTGTCCGACGCCGGCGTTGCCGTGACCAGCGGCATCGACGGCACGGAAAGCATCGTCACCTCCGCCGGCGCTTTCCTGGCGCCGGGGCAGAAGGTGAAGCCGGAATTGTTGAAAGGCCGCTAGGAAACGGCGCGGCCGACGCCGGCCGCGCGCGTCCCCCGGACGGCAGAATGCGCGCCATGGACGCGCCGAACAGGTCGAAGGGACGCGCTGCTGCGTCCAGCACAGGTTGGACGGACGCGCCAGCGCGTCCGGTGAAGGAAGCCCGTCATGAATTTTCGTAACATTTCCGCATGGGCGATCCGCAACCCGGTGACGCCGCTGGTGCTGTTCGCCGCGTTGATGCTGGCGGGCATCGTCAGCTTCATGCGCATGGACGTCAACAACAACCCCGACATCAGCTTCCCGATGGTCAGCGTCACCGTATTACAGCCGGGCGCGGCGCCGACCGAGCTGGAGACGCAGGTCACCCAGCGGGTCGAGGCGGCGGTGCGCGGCATCAGCGGCGTCGACGAAATCACCTCCTTCGCGTCCGAAGGCCGGTCGCTGACCAATGTCCAGTTCCAGATCGGCACCCCGGTCGATCGCGCGGTCAACGACGTCAAGAACGCCGTCGACCAGATCCGCAGCGACTTGCCCGACGGCATTTTGGAACCGCAGGTCCAGCGCATCGACATCGATGGCGGCCCCATCGCCTATTTCAGCGCCGAGGCCACCGACATGACGCTGGAGGAACTGTCCTGGTATGTCGACAATACGGTCGCCAAGCGATTGCTGTCGGTCAGCGGCATGGCGGCGGTCAATCGCGGCGGCGGCGTCAGCCGCGAAATCCGGGTCATACTGGACCCGGCCAAGCTGCAGGCATTCGGCATCACCGCGGCGCAGGTGAACGCCCAGTTGCAACAGGTGAACCTGAACGCGGCAGGCGGTCGCACCGAAATCGCCGGCGCCGAACAGTCGATCCGCGTGCTGGGCAACGCCCGCAACGCCCGCGACCTGGGCGCGACCCAGATCGCGATCAGCGGCGGCCGCACGGTCAAGCTGGCCGACATTGCCGACGTGCGCGACATGTATGCCGAACAGCGCAACCTGTCGCTGATGAACGGGCGGCAGGTCACCAGCTTCAGCATGGAAAAGGCCAAGGGCTCTTCCGACGTCACCGTCTACGACAATGCGATGAAGGTGCTGGACAAGCTGAAGGTCGAAAATCCCAAAGTTCAGTTCAAAGAACTCTACACCAGCGTCGGCTATACCAAGGAACAATATCATTCGGCCATGGCCGCGATGATCGAGGGCGCGGTGCTGGCGGTCGTCATCGTCTTCCTGTTCCTGCGCGACTGGCGCGCGACGATGATTTCGGCGCTGGCGATCCCGCTGTCGGCGATCCCGACCTTCTGGTTCATGGAGATGATGGGCTTCACGCTGAACGGCATTTCGCTGCTGGCGCTCAGCCTGGTCGCGGGCGTGCTGGTCGACGACGCCATCGTGGAGATCGAGAATATCGTACGCCACATGCGCATGGGCAAATCCGCCTATCAGGCGTCGATCGACGCGGCGGACGAGATCGGCCTGGCCGTGCTGGCCACCACCATGGCGATCGTCGCGGTATTCCTGCCGGTTGCGCTGATGCCCGGCATATCGGGCCAGTTCTTCATCCAGTTCGGGATGACCGTGGTCGTGTCGGTGCTGATGAGCCTGGCGGTCGCCCGCCTTATCACACCGATGATCGCCGCCTATTTCCTCAAAGCCCATGGCGAGGAAAGCCATGGCGAAGGCTGGATGATGGACCGCTATATGAGCGTGCTGCGCTGGTCGCTCGACGAGCGCCGGGCGATCGCCCATCGCGCGCGGGGTGGCTGGCGACGCTTCACCGGCATCTTGCTGGATCACAGGATGTGGACGGTGGGAATCGGCTTCCTGGCGTTCATCGCCACCATCGCCGCCTTCGCGACACTGCCGATGACGTTCCAGCCGACCACCAACACCGATTTCAGCCAGGTGAAGATCGAAACGGTGCCGGGCAGCACGCTGGCGCAGACTACCGCCATCACCCGCAAGGTCGCGGACATGCTGGCGGCGGATAGCGACGTCGTGGAAGCCGCTTTCGCTGATATCGAGCCGACCACCGCCGACATCTTCCTGACGCTCAAGAAGACGCGACCGATCAGTTCGGTCGACTGGGAACGCAAGATCGCGCCGCAATTCCAGACCATCGCCGACGCGCGGGTCAATTTCCAGTCGCAGTCGGGCGGCGGCTTTGGCCGCGACATCATCATGATGTTCGGGTCGGACGACCCGGAAAAGCTGGAACGCACGGCCAACCAGCTCGTCGCGGAGATGGCGCGCATCCCAGAACTGCGCGCGCCGCGCGTGCAGGGCGACATGCAGCGGCCCGAAATCATCATTACGCCGCGCCTCGACCTGGCCGCCAGCCTGGGCGTGACCACGGCCGCGCTCAGCCAGTCCATCCGCATCGCGACGATCGGCGACATCGACCAGAACAGCGCCAAATTCTCGCTGTCCGACCGCCAGATCCCCATCCGCGTGTCGATCGCCGAGGATAGTCGGAAGGATATCGCGACGATCCAGAACATGCCGGTGCCGACCGTCAGCGGCGGATCGGTGCCGCTCAAGGTCGTAGCCGACATCCATTTCGGCGCAGGGCCGACGCAGATCCGCCGCTACAACCAGATCCGCCGCATCGTCGTGGGCGCGGACCTGGCGCCGGGCATCGTCACCAGCCAGGCGACGCAAAAGATCAACGCACTGCCGCTGATGAAGGCGATCAATGAGGGCAAGATCCAGGGCATCCAGAAGATCAATGCCGGCGACAGCAAGTTCCAGGCGGAAATGCTGACCAATTTCATGATCGCGGTCGCATCCGGCATTCTGCTGGTGCTGGCGGTGCTGGTGCTGCTGTACAAGCGGATCATGCCGCCCTTCGTCAATCTGGGCTCGTTGCTGCTCGCTCCGCTGGGCGGCGCGCTGGCGCTGCATATCGCCGGAGAACCCATTTCCATGCCGGTGCTGATTGGCCTGCTGATGCTGCTGGGTATCGTCGCCAAGAACTCGATCCTCGTCATCGACTTCGCACTGGAGGAGATGGAGAAGGGCGTGCCCAAGTTCGACGCCATCGTCGATGCCGGGCACAAGCGCGCCCAGCCGATCGTCATGACCACGGTGGCGATGGTCGCGGGCATGGTGCCGACTGCGCTCGCTTTGTCGGGCGACGGTGCCTGGCGCGCGCCGATGGGCATCACCGTGATCGGCGGCCTGCTGCTGTCGACGGTGCTGACGCTGGTGATCGTACCGGCGACCTTCAGCCTGGCGGTCGGGATCGAAAGCTGGATCGGACCGCGGCTGGGCCGGGGCCTGCTGACCTACAAGGCGGGCGACGACAAGGACCGGCCGGGGCATCCGCACCCCGCCGAGTGAGGCCGGTAAAAGAAGGCTTTGCCTGAACGAAACGGCGGCGTAACCGTTGGACGGCCATGACGCTGCTTCGCATCCCCCGGCCCAGAGGCGAATTCGCACCGCACCCCGCGCGGCGGATGCGGCTGGTGGCGACGGGGATGCTGGTGGCGATGGCGGTGGTGTTCATCACCGCGCGCGCCACCGTCCACCTCCACCCCGCCATCGGCTTCGTCCAGGCCTTTGCCGAGGCGGCGATGGTCGGCGGGCTGGCCGACTGGTTTGCGGTCACCGCCCTGTTCCGGCACCCGATGGGCCTGCCCATCCCGCATACCGCCATCATCCCGCGCAACAAGGACCGGATCGGCGACACGCTGGCCCTGTTCCTGCGCGACAATTTCCTGACCCCCGCAGTCGTCGCGCGGCGGATGCGCGGCATGGACGTCGCCGCCGCCGCCGGCCGCTTCCTGGCCAGTCCGTCCGAAGGCGACGGGCGATTGCGCGAGGGCGCATCGCGCCTGATCGCCGACATATTGGAAGCGCTGGACCAGGAACGGCTGGGCGGCATGGTCAAGGGCGCGATCGGCCAGCGGCTGCGCGCGATCAACGTCGGCCCGCTGGCGGGGCAGGCGATCGAGGCGGCGATGCGCGACGGTCGCCATGCCCCGGTGATGGACGGCATCATCCATTGGGCCGACCGCACGCTGGAAGCGAACGAGCATCTGATCCGCCAGATGGTGCAGGAAAGGGCGGGCAAGGTGCTGCGCTGGACCGGTCTGGACGAGAATCTGGCCAACGCCATCCTGTCGGGCCTGCGCAAGATGCTGGCGGAGATGGCCGCCGATCCGGGCCACAGCCTGCGCCTGAAGGCGGAAGAAGGCATGGCCAAGCTGGCCTTCGACCTGCAGTTCGACCTGGAGATGCAGGCCAAGGTCGCCAAGATCCGCGACGAGATCGTCGATAATCCGGCGATGCAGCGTTGGATCGAGGGGATGTGGGAACAGGCGCGCGCCGGCCTGCTGCGCGCGGTGCGCGATCCGGGCAAGGCGATGGCAGGGCGACTGGGCGAAGCCCTGCGCCAGCTCGGCGGCACGTTGCAGCAGGAAGCGCGGTTGCGGCTGGTCATCAACCGCTTCGTGCGCCGCGCCGCGGTCGGCGCGACCGCCACCTATGGCGACGCGATCGTGCGGCTGGTCAGCGACACGGTGCGCGGATGGGATGCGGGCACGGTCACCAGCCGGCTGGAAAATGCGGTCGGGCGCGACCTGCAATATATCCGCGTCAACGGCACGCTGGTCGGCGGGCTGGTCGGCCTGGCGATCCATACGGTCGATCGGTTTTTTTAGGAGAGCCGTACCGTCCTGGCATGCGCTTCGGCCGATGTGCCGGGGCGCGTCGGGCCAAACGACACGCCCCGGCGGAACCGGCCGCGCAGAGGAGAGAGAGGCGGCCGATTCCTGACTGGCAAACTCAGTCTTCGCGACGCGCCTCGCCACCGGGCGGCGGGGGCAGTTCGTCTGCGGTCAGCACGCCATCGCCGCTGCGGTCCTGATCGGCGAACAGGGCAAGCGCGGGGGCGAGAAATTCGGCGCGATCGATCTGGCCATCGTCATTGCTGTCCTCGGGCCAGGGCATGGCGCGGCCTGGCGGCGGCGGTGCCGCATCGGCGCGATCGCCGCGAGGCGGACGGCCACCGGGCGGCGGACCGCCTGCGCCACCAGGGCCTTCTCGACCACCACCGGGACCGCCATGCCTCTTGCCGGGCCCGCCTTCTTTCCCGGTGCTGTCCTCTGCAGGGGCGCGCGCCTGCCGCTCATGGCCCAACATCCGCTGCATCGCCTGAACCGGCACCAGCCCGTCGCTGTCCTGGTCCATCAGGCCGAAGCGGCGCTCCATATAGGCGCGCATCTCGTCGCGGGTGATCCGGCCGTCGCCATCGGCATCGGCGGCCCAGGGACCGGTTTCGGGAGCAGCGGGCGGCTGCGCCGGAAGCGGCGCAGAGGCCAGAAGCGAGACAGCGAGCGAGACAGTAGAAAGGCAATGACGCAAAGGCATGGAGGCTCCTGGAAGCGGGATTCCCCTTCTCCTCGCACCTGCGCTTTGCCGCCATATGTCGCGATGCAGCGGCAATGTTGCAGACCGTAAAAAATGATGTTGCAACATATCATTAAATGATGTTGTATCATGTCATCGACGAAGACTGGTTCGGGCAAGAAGAGCCGGCATCGGCGAGAGGATGCGACAGACGAGGAGCGAGACGATGCGACTCATGACCCTATCGGCAATGGGACAGACTATAGCGAATCGGACGACGGACGCGGGCGGGCCATCGCGCTATGGCGCCGGGCGCAAATCGCCGCTGGGATTGGGCGGCACGGTGGCGGTCCATGCGCTGCTGATCGGCGCCTTCCTGTTGATTCCCAAGGAGGTGATCCAGTTCGTCACGCCCACGCCACCGATCATCACCTATCCGGTGACGGAAGATCCCCCGCCACCCGAACAGACGCCGGAATCGCAGGTCGATGCCAAGCTTCCGACCCAGCCCCAGCCGCAACGGCCCACCGCCACCGATCCCGAAATCATCCTGCCTAAGGGCGATCCGGTGGTTATCGGCAGCACCGACAGCGGGCTCGATCCGGTCAAGCCGATCATCCTGCCTCCGATCGATCCACCCCGCCCGCCGGTGCTGACCGAACCGGCGATCGATCCCCGTTCAATGGGCGCGTTCCAGCCCGACTATCCCGGCGCGATGATCCGGCAAGGGCTGGAAGGCACGGTCACGGTGCGCGTCACCATCAGCCCCGAGGGCCGCGTCACCGCGATCGAGAAAGTCTCCGCCACGGACGAGAGCTTCTGGGTGGCGACCCAGCGCCACGCCCTGCGCAAATGGCGCTTCCGCCCTGCGACCCGCGACGGCGTGGCGATCGGTTCGACCAAGATATTAACGGTGCGGTTCACCCTGACGGAGCGATAGGGGAAGGCCGCCGCGATAAGCCCATAGCTGATGGGCCAGTACCGTAAAGGGGAAGATATGCGCTACCTTCTTCTTCCCCTTTCCTGCGCCGTGGCAGGCTGTGGAACATCCACGGTGCCGGTCAGTGGCTATCTGGCGCAAGTCGGCCGCGTCGGCGTCTTCTCGGCCGATGCCCGGTTCACGGACTGGGCTATGGTCGAGGATGGGCCGGATACTTATCGGAACTTCGCAAGGAAAAGTTGGCAGGCGGTCGCGCAAGGTAGATGCGGCCTGTCGCTGTGGCGGATCGCTGGCACCGGCCAGCGAAAAGGACGCGGTGTCAAGCTTGTGACGATCACCGCCTTTTCCCGGATCGACCGGGATCAGGCAAACCAGATCGCGCGCAAATCCGCACACCCCACGCTTATGACCGTCGATTTCTGCTGAACGCAACCTCTCGACATTACGCTTCTCCGCTCAATGAAGGGACGCATCATGGACCATTTTGCATCTGCGCCCGCCCTGTCCTATAAGGGCGGCATGGCGATCTTTCCCCGTCCCGTTTCCCCCAAAAATGCGCTTGGCGATTTCTGGGGCTATTTCAAGCAGCAGCGGCAGCATAAATGGCCGTTGCTGGGCGTGTCCGTTGCGCTGACCTATGTCATCATCTGGACGTTCGTGGTCGATGCGAACACCAACACGATGCCGACGCGCAACAAGATCATCTATGTCCAGAGCTGGGACGCGAACCGGTCCGACGCCGCGATCATCCTGCAGCAGAAGATCGACTTCGCCAAGCGGGAGGCCGCGCTGCAGAAGCAGCAGAAGAAGATGCAGGGCTTCGCCGACGCCTTCGGCATCGAATGGCGCGACGAGGAAGCCCGCAACACCGCCCGCCGCAAGGAAGCGGTCAAGCAGATCGACGCGCTGCTGGACGAGCGGCTGGCCAAGGCCGAAGCGACCGAGAAGACGCCGGTCGTTGCGCCGGCGGGAGCCGCCCGGCCCTGAACGACGCGTCCCCACACCCACAGGTAACGCCCGCTCAGGATCGGCGCTATATGAGCGCCGCCATCGCTCTGTCGGGGCGCGGGCGCGGCCTTTCCACCCCCAATCCCAATGTCGGCTGCCTGATCGTCCACGACGACAGGATCGTGGGGCGCGGCTGGACCCAGAAGGGCGGCCGCCCCCATGCCGAGGCGCAGGCGCTGGACCAGGCGATGGACCGGGCCGCCGGCGCGACCGCCTATGTGACGCTGGAGCCGTGTTTCCACCTGTCTCCGCGTGGGCCGCGCTGCGCCGACCTGATGGCGCGCGCCGGCATCGCCCGCATGGTGATCGCCCTGCGCGATCCCGATCCGCGCACCGACGGACAGGGCGCGGCCTGGCTGCGCGACCGGGGCGTCAAGGTGGAGATGGGCCTGATGGCGGACGACGCCGCGCGCGCCATGGCCGGTTTCGTGCTGCGCCAGACGCTGGGGCGGCCGCATGTTACGCTTAAGCTCGGCCTCTCGCTCGACGGGCGAATCGCGCTGGCGGACGGATCGAGCCGATGGATCACCGGGCCGGACGCGCGCGCCCATGCCCATATGGAGCGGGCGCGGCACGACGCCATATTGGTAGGCGGCGGCACCTTAAGGGCGGATGCCCCGAAGCTGGACGTACGGCTGGCGGGGCTGGAAGCGCGGTCGCCGCGCCGCGTGCTGATGAGCCGGGGCGATGCGCCGGATGGCTGGACGCGGATCGGCGCGCCGGAGGAGATTGCGGCGCTGGAGCGGGTCGATCATCTGCTGGTGGAGGGCGGGGCGGAGACGGCCGCCGCCTTCCTGCGCGCCGGGCTGGTCGACAGGCTGCTGCTCTATCGCGCGCCGATCGTCATCGGGTCGGGGCTGGCCGGGATCGGCGACATCGGGCTGTTCGATCTGGCCGATGCGCATGGCCGCTGGCGCATGACCGACAGCCGTGCGCTGGGGGTCGATCGGCTGGAGGTTTACGAGGCGGTTCGGAGCGCTTAGATCAGCCCCAAACTCACCCGTTCGGGCTGAGCGAAGTCGAAGCCTATCACTGAGCGAAGCGAAGTGGCCTCCCATGGTCGGCCGCACCCTTCGACTTCGCTCAAGGCGAACGGAAGATTGGATTGGGGCAACATGTTCACCGGCATCATCACCGACATCGGGACCATCCGCAGCCATGAACAGCGCGGCGACCTGCGACTCGTCATCGGCAGCGCCTATGATATGGACGGCGTCGCCATCGGCGCGTCGATCGCCTGTTCGGGCGCCTGCCTGACGGTGGTGGAAAAGGGTGCGGACTGGTTCGCGGTGGACCTGTCGGCCGAAACGGTCGCGCGCACCGCGCCCGGCCTGTGGGACGAGGGCGGCCGGCTGAACCTGGAACGAGCGCTCAAGGTCGGTGACGAACTGGGCGGGCATATCGTGACCGGCCATGTCGACGGCATCGGCCATCTGGTGTCGGCGGTGCGCGAAGGCGATTCGACCCGGCTGACGATCAAGGCGCCCGCCGACCTCGCCGCCGCGCTCGCCGCCAAGGGATCGATCACGCTGGACGGCATTTCGCTGACGGTCAACAGCGTCGACGACCAGGCCGACGGCAGCGTGCATTTCGGATTGAACATCATCCCGCACACCGCCGCCGCGACCACGCTGGATGCGCTGCCGGAGGGTCGCACCTTCAATCTGGAGATCGACGTGCTGGCGCGGTATCTGGACCGGATGCAAAGCCTTTGCAACCGCAGCATGTGATTATAGCTTGAATTAATCACACTACAGTGTGATATGCGACGCCATCCCGCTTGTGGGAAGGAGTCGTTCCATGTCCTCTGCCCTTATCGATACCGTCCGCAATCTCGTCACCGACGGCGGCATGTCCCGTTCCGGTCTGGCGCGCGCCGCCGGGCTGCACGCCAATTCGCTGCGCAAGCTGGGCGAAAGCGACTGGAACCCGACTGCCGACACGCTGGGCAAGCTGGAATCCTACCTGCTCAAGCGCGAGGGCGGCACCGCGCTCGCCAGCCCGGAAGAAATCATCAACGAAGCCCGCAACGGCCGCATGTTCATCCTGGTCGACGACGAGGATCGCGAGAATGAGGGGGACCTGGTGATCCCCGCGCAGATGGCGACGCCCGACGCGATCAATTTCATGGCCACGCACGGCCGCGGCCTCATCTGCCTGGCGCTGACCAAGAGCCGGACCGAGGAACTGGGCCTGGACCTGATGAGCCGCAACAACGGCACCCGGCATGAAACCGCCTTCACCGTGTCGATCGAGGCGCGCGAAGGCGTGACGACCGGCATCAGCGCGGCCGACCGCGCCCGCACCGTGTCCGTGGCGATCGACGGGTCCAAGGGCAAGGTCGATATCGTCACGCCCGGCCATGTCTTCCCATTGATCGCCAAGGATGGCGGCGTGCTGGTGCGCACCGGCCATACCGAGGCGGCGGTGGACGTCGCGCGGCTGGCGGGCCTCAACCCGTCGGGCGTGATCTGCGAAGTGATGAAGGACGACGGCACGATGGCGCGTCTCGACGACCTCATCCCCTTCGCCCAGAAACACAAGATGAAGATCGGCACGATCCGCGACCTGATCGCCTATCGCCGCCGCCACGACCATATGATCGAGCGGCGCGCCGAAACCAGCTTCGACAGCCGCTGGGGCGGCGACTGGAAGGCGATCAGCTTCTATAACAAGGCGACCCAGACCGAGCAGCTGGTGCTGCAGAAGGGCCATGTCGATCCCGACAAGCCGACGCTGGTGCGGATGCATCAGATGTCGCCGCTGAGCGACACGTTCGGCAAGCTGGGCGCGCGCGCCGGCCTGCTGCCCCGATGCATGGAAATCATCGGTGAGGAAGGCGCGGGCATCATCGTCATCCTGCGCGGCGACGAACCCGACATGCTGACCCGGATGCTACAGCATAATGCCGGCATCGTGCAGGGCGACATGGATGAATTGCGCAACTATGGCGCGGGCGCGCAGATCCTGGCGGATCTGGGCGTGCACGACATGATCCTGTTGACCAACAGCCATCACAGCCTGATCGCGCTTGACGGCTATGACCTGGCCGTGGTTGGCCAGCGCCCGATCGAGCTGTAAAAGGATATATCGCCATGGCAAAATTCCTGATCGTCGAAGCCCGCTTCTACGACCATCTGAACGACCTGTTGATCGAAGGCGCTAAAGCCGCGCTGGACGAGGCAGGCCATAAATATGATGTGGTGACGGTGCCGGGCGCGCTGGAAATCCCCGGCGCGATCGCGCTGGCTGCGGAAAGCGGCCGTTATGACGGCTTCGTCGCGATCGGCGTGGTGATCCGCGGCGAAACCTATCATTTCGAAGTGGTGTCGAACGAAAGCGCGCGCGGCCTGATGGCGCTGAGCATGGATGCGATCGCGATCGGCAACGGCATTTTGACGGTCGAGAATGAAGCGCAGGCGCTGACCCGCGCGAAGCCGACCGAAAAGGACAAGGGCGGCGAAGCGGCCAAGGCGGCGATCGCCATGCTGGCCTTGCGCGAACGCTTCGGCATGTGACAAAAAAGGGGACTCCTTAACGAGCCCCCTTTTTTTCTTCGGTAGGCGTGCGGGGTTCAGGCGTCCGCCTTTTCCTGCGCCAGCGTCGGATAGTCGGTATAGCCTGCCTCGCCCTGCCCGTACCATGTCGCCATCGGCTGCGTCGGGTTGAGCGGGGCGCCGATGCGGAACCGTTCGACCAGATCGGGATTGGCCATCAGCGGGCGGCCAAAGCTGATCGCGTCGGCGAGGCCGCTGGCCAGATCCGCCTGCGCCCGGTCGCTATCATAATCGCTGTTCAGGATCAGCGGCCCCTTGAAATGCTGGCGGATGAGCGGCGACTGGCGCGGCACGTCGGTCCGGCCGAAGGTGCCGTCCGGCCCCGGCTCCCGCAATTCCAGCGAGGCGATGCCGATCGCGTCCAGCACAGCGGCGGCATGGGCGAACAGACTGGCGGGGTCGCTGTCGTTCACGCCCTGGCTCTCGCCATTGGGGGACAGGCGCACCGATACCCGATCGGTGCCGATCGCATCCACCACCGCCTGGGTCACTTCCGCCAGCAGCCGCACGCGATTTTCGACGCCGCCGCCATATTGGTCGGTGCGGAAATTGGCGTTGTCGCGCAGGAACTGGTCGATCAGATAGCCGTTCGCGGCATGTATCTGGATCCCGTCGAACCCGGCAGCGATCGCGTTGTGCGCGGCGCGGACATAAGCGTCAATCAGGCCGGGAATTTCGTCCAGGCCGAGCGGCCGTGCGGTTTCGAACGGCTTCTTGCCCTCATAGCTATGCGCGTCGCCGGCGGTTGCAGTCGCGCTGGACGATACCGGCTGTTCGCCCGTCACGCTGCTATGAACCTGACGCCCCATATGCCAGAGCTGGACGATGATCCGTCCGCCCGCATCATGGACGGCTTGCGTCACCGGCCGCCATGCGGCAACCTGCTCGTCGGACCAGATGCCCGGCGCATAGGGCCAGCCCAGTCCCTGGCGCGAAATGCCGGTCGCTTCGCTGATGATCAGGCCCGCCGAGGCGCGCTGGCGATAATAGTCCACCATGATCGGGGTGGGCACATGGTCGCGGGTGGCGCGGCCGCGGGTCAGCGGAGCCATCAGGATGCGGTTGGGCGCATCGACGGCGCCGATCTGGACGGGATCGAACAGGGTCGTCATGAAAATCTCCTCCATCATAGTTGCAATTTGCAACGGGACTTGATGCGTAAAGCCAGCTAGGGAGCCGGCATGTCGAGTTCAACCCCCGTCGCGCGGATCGATATGCCGCGCCTCGCCTTTCCGGCGCTGGTGCTGGCCAATCTGATTTTGCCGCTGGGTCCGGTGCTGGTGCGCCTGTCCGATGTCGGACCGGTGGCGGCGGCCTTCTGGCGGCTCGCGCTGGCCCTGCCCTTCCTGCTGCTGCTGGCGCGACCAGGCATCCGGCGCACGCCGCCGACGCGGGGCGAATGGATGGCTTTGGTGCTGGCGGGCCTGGTCTTCGCCGCCGACCTCGCCGCCTGGCATGTCGGCATTCTCTATACCAAGGTCGCCAATGCCACGATCTTCGGCAATATGAGCGGGCTGTTCCTGCCCGCCTGGGGCATGCTGGTGCTGCGCCAGAAACCCCGCGGCCTGCAAGCGGCCGCGCTGGCGCTGGCGGGCGCCGGGGCGCTGGTCATGATGGGCGGCAGCTATGAGCTGTCGATCGGCAATCTGAAAGGCGACCTGCTCTGCCTGGTCGCAGGCATCCTCTACACCGCCTATCTGCTGATCGTGCAGCGGGTGCGCGGGCGGCTGGACAGCTGGTCGGTGCTGACGGTGTCGAGCGTGGTGAGCGCGCCGGCGCTGCTGCTATGCGCGCTGGCGCTGGGTGAAACGGTGATGCCGGGCGACTGGACGCCGTTGATTGTGCTGGCGCTGTCGAGCCAGCTGATCGGCCAGGGGCTGCTGACCTATGCGATCGGCTGGTTCTCCCCGCTGGTGCTGGGCGTCAGCCTGCTGCTGCAACCGGCGGTGGCGGCGGCGCTGGGCTGGCTGCTGTTTGGCGAATGGCTCAGCCCGATCGACATGGTCGGCACGGCGGCGGTCGCGGCGGCGCTGGTGCTTGTGCGCCTGCCGTCGCGGGCCTAGATACGCTTTATGAGCGAAACATCGGACCGCACCCTCGACGAAATCCGCGCGCTTCTGGCTCCGGCCCTGCCGCGCCACGCCGCCTTCGATGGCTGGCGGCCTCCGGCGGTGGCGATGGCCGCGGCGGAACAGGGCATCGATGCGGACATCGCCGCCCTCGCCTTCGCCGATGGCGCGATCGACATGATCGACGCCTGGTTCGCCGGCATCGATGCGCGCATGGTCGAGGCGCTGCCGGCAGATGCGCTGGCGGCGCTGTCGATCCGCAAAAAGATAATGGCGCTGGTCGAAGCGCGACTGGCGCTGCTGGCGCCCGATCGGGAGGCGCTGCGCCGCGCGATCGCGATCCTGGCGCTGCCGACCAACGCGGTCCGCGCTGGAAAACTGGGCTGGCGCGCGGCCGACGTCATGTGGCGCGCGGTGGGCGATAGCGCCACCGATCTGGCCCATTACAGCAAGCGCACGACCTTGACCGCCGTCTATGCCGCCACCCTGCTGGTGTTCGTGGATGACGAGAGCGAGGACCATGCGGACAGCCGCGCCTTCCTGGCCCGCCGGATCGAGGATGTGATGCGCTTCGAAAAGTTCAAGGCGAAGGTCAAGGGCGCGGGCGGTGGCGAGCGGCTGAGCCTGTCGCGCTTCATCGGCCGGCTGCGTTATCCCGCGGTGTGATCTGCCGTGGCCGCAGGCGATTCGCGCTGGTCATTTGGTAAAGGTATTGATAGTCACTCGCAGAAATAGCCTGCGAGTATCATCCCCTTGCGTTTGACCGACCTGCCGTTGCGCCAGCCCGCCTATGTCGACCTGATCGACTGGTCCGCCATCACCCCGTCCGAAGGCCAGCGCCTGCGCGAATTCGGTCTGTGCGAAGGGGCGAGCGTGGAGGCGCTGCACCATGGCGGCATGATCCTGAAAGGCCCGATCGCCTGCCGCATCGGCCGCATGACCATCGCCATGCGGCGCAGCCATGCCGCCGCGGTGACGGTACGCACCGGACCGGAGGCTATTGGGCCGGAGAAGGCCGCATGAGCGCGCTGCCGCTCGTCGCGCTGGTCGGCAATCCGAATGCCGGCAAGAGCGCGCTGTTCAACGCCCTGACCGGCGCCCGGCAAAAGCTGGGCAATTATCCCGGCGTCACCGTCGAGCGCAAGGCGGGGCGGCTGGCCCTGCCCGACGGCCGCCCGGTCGAACTGGTGGACCTGCCCGGCACCTACAGCCTCGACCCCAACAGCCCGGACGAACAGGTCACGCGCGACGTCGTGATGGGCAAGCAGGCGGGCGAAAAGCGGCCGGACGCCCTGGTGATCGTGGTCGACGCCGCCAATCTCGACAATCATCTGCGCTTCACGCTGGAATTGCTGGCGCTCGGCCTGCCGACCGTCGTCGCCCTGAACATGGTCGACCTTGCCACCCGCGACGGGCTGGAACTGGACGCCACCGTGCTGTCGCGCGAACTGGGCGTGCCGGTGATATCGACCGTGGCGGTGCGCAAGCGTGGCCTCGACCATCTGCGCCAGGAATTGGAAGGGGTGCTGAACGGCGCGCCGCCGACCTATCCGACCGGACCCGAACGGGGCTTCGACGCGGTGCGCAAGGAGGCCGGCCGCATCGCCCGCGCCGCCATCGTGCGCGAAACGCCCTCGCGCCGGCTGACCGCCGCAGTCGACCGGGTGGCGCTGCATCCCGTTTTCGGGCTGCTGCTGCTGCTCGGCCTGTTGTTCGTCATGTTCCAGGCCGTCTATAGCTGGTCCGAAGCGCCGATCGCGATGATCGAGGGCGTGGCCGAAGCCATGGCCAATATGGTGCGCGGCGCCCTGCCCGACGGCATCTTCCGCTCCTTCCTGGTCGATGGCGTCATCAACGGCGTCGGATCGGTGGTGGTGTTCCTGCCGCAGATCCTGATCCTCTTCTTCTTCATCCTGATGCTGGAAGCGACCGGCTATATGGTCCGCGCCGCCTTCCTGATGGACGGATTGATGGCCAGGGTCGGCCTGTCCGGCCGCGCCTTCATCCCGCTCTTGTCCTCCTTCGCCTGCGCCATTCCCGGCATCATGGCGACGCGGACCATCGCCGACCCCAGGGACCGGCTGACCACGATCCTGATCGCGCCGCTGATGACCTGTTCGGCGCGACTGCCGGTCTATGCCGTCATCATCGGCGCCTTCATCCCCGCGCGCGACGTGTTTCCGGGCGTCGGCCTGCAGGGCTTCGTCCTCTTCTGCCTCTATCTCGCCGGTATCGTCGGCGCGATGCTGGTGGCGCTGGTGCTTCGCCTCACCGTGACCAAGGGCGCAAGCGGCGGCTTCCTGATGGAAATGCCCAAATATCAATGGCCCCGGCCGCAGGATATCCTGCTTGGCCTGTGGCAGCGCGCGGTGATCTTCCTTAAGCGCGCCGGCACGATCATCTTCACCTCGACCGTGATCTTGTGGCTGCTCCTGAGCTTCCCGCGCGTGCCCGACGGCGATCCCACCAGCCAGGTCGACCATTCGATCGCCGGCCGGATCGCCAGCGGCCTCAACGTCATACTGGAGCCGATCGGCTTCAACCGCGACATTTCGCTGGCGCTGATCCCGGCGATGGCAGCGCGCGAGGTCGCGGTGTCGGCGCTGGCCACCGTCTATTCGATCGACGCGGGCGATGACGAGGCGCTGCTGGAACGGAGTCTCGGCGACCGGCTGAAGGACCAGTGGCCGCTGCCCACCGCGCTCGCCTTCCTCGCCTGGTTCATCTTCGCGCCCCAGTGCATATCCACCATCGCCGTGACCCGGCGCGAGACGAACGGCTGGAAATGGCCGTTGTTCATGGTCGGCTATCTGTTCGCGCTGGCCTATGTCGCAGCGGGCATAACCTACTGGACCGCGACGGCGTTGGGTTTGGGATAGCTTCTTCCGCCTAGACGGCGAAAGCGGCGGGTCTATAAGAGCGGCTTTATTAGCTTTCGGAGGAATCATGGCAGGGTCTGTCAACAAGGTCATTCTGGTCGGCAATCTGGGCGCCGACCCGGAGGTCAAGAGCTTCCAGAATGGCGGCAAGATATGCAATCTGCGCATTGCGACGTCCGAAAGCTGGAAGGACCGCATGACCGGGGAGCGCAAGGAGCGCACCGAATGGCATAATGTCGTGATCAACGGCGAAGGCCTGGTCGGCGTGGCCGAGCGCTTCCTGCGCAAGGGCAGCAAAATCTATGTCGAGGGCCAGTTGCGTACCCGCAAATGGCAGGACCAGTCGGGCAACGACCGCTACACGACCGAGGTGGCGCTGTCGGGTCCGGGCGCGGTGCTGACCATGCTGGACGGCGCGCCGGGCGGCAGCCAGGGCGGCGGTGGCGGTGGCCGGTCGCAGCAGGGCGTGAGCGACTGGCAGGGCGGGTCGAGCGGCTTTGGCGGCGGCGACTATGACGATTTCGGCGGCGGCGCCGGTGGTGGCCAGGGCGGCGGCTTTGGTGGCGGACGCTCGCAGGGCGGCGGCGCGGCTGGCGGCGGCCGGGCGGGCAGCCCCAATTTCGACAATGATCTGGACGATGAAGTGCCGTTCTGAGCGCATCGCCTATAGCCATGAAAAAGGGCGGCTTCCCATGGGAAGCCGCCCTTTTTCATGGCCTGTCCTGCGTCGGTCAGCGCGCCAGTTCTTCCGTCGCGAAGGCGCGGATATGGTCGCCCAGATCGTCCCGCTCCAGCGCCAGCGCCAGATTGGCCTCGATATAGCCCGCCTTCGACCCGCAGTCGAAGCGGCGGCCGTCGAAGGTCACGCCGTGGAAGGGCTGGCTGCCGATCAGCGACGCCATCGCATCGGTCAGCTGGATTTCGCCGCCCGCGCCCTTTTCCTGCGTTTCCAGGATCTTCATGACTTCGGGCTGGAGGATATAGCGGCCCGGCAGGATCAGGTTGGACGGCGCAGTACCCAGCTTGGGCTTTTCGACCAGGCCCTTCACCTCGGTCAGCACGCCGTCGCGCGCGCCCGGATCGATCACGCCATAGCTGGGCGTCTGGTCCATCGGGATTTCCAGCGCGCAGACCAGATTGCCGCCGACCTTGTCATAGGCGTCGACCATCTGCTTCATGCAGCCATGGCCCGGCGCGCCCTTCATGAACTCGTCGGGCAGCAGGATGGCGAAGGGTTCGTCGCCGATGATGTCGCGCGCCACCCAGATGGCGTGGCCCAGGCCCAGCGATTCCTGCTGGCGCAGGAAGACGGCATTGCCCGGATCGAGCCGCGTCCCCTCCAGCGCCGACAGATCCTTGCCGCGCTCGCGTTGCAAGGTCTCGCATTCGAACGCGATGTCGAAATAATCCTCGATCGCGCCCTTGCCGCGACCGGTCACGAAGATGAACTGCTCGATCCCCGCTTCGCGCGCCTCGTCCACCGCATATTGGATCAGCGGGCGATCGACCACCGGCAGCAATTCCTTGGGCACCGCCTTGGTGGCGGGCAGGAAGCGCGTGCCAAGGCCGGCGACAGGAAAAACGGCTTTACGAATCGGCTTGGTCAAGTTGGAATCCCCTTCACGCGGACGCGATCGGGCCTTGGATTGCCGCCCGTGCAAAAAAGGTCAAGCGCCGCGCATATGTTAGAGCTTTCTGACGCCGACTGAACAGTCGAAGCGTGCAGGATGGAAAGACAAAGACAAGAAAGGCCGCGACCGATCAAGATCGATCGATCACCGCCCTATACGGCGAGGAGACGGCTGGCGACGCCTTCCAGCGCCGCGATTTCGCCATCGAGATAATCAAACGCGACATGCTGGATATTGTTGCGGCTGTCGCGACAGGTGAAACCGCCCGGTTCTGGCTGGTGAAAACCCTGGATGATCAGCGCCCGAAAGCGATCGATCCGCTGCATGTCGCGCTCGATCGCGGAAATTTCGGTCAGCGCGCTGGCGTTGCGCCGGTCGCGCATCGCCACCATCGTGCGCAATTCGGTCATCAGCTTGGCCATGCTCGGCCGGGTCCGGGCGCCTACGGTGCGCACGTCGCCCATGGCGTCGCGCAGCAGGCCGATCTTCGCCTCCAGACTCTGTTCCAGCATCGTCCAGGCGCACACCAGACGCCCGACCGCGCAGAGCAGCGCCGCATCCTCCGGCGCATAATCCGAAACCGCCTTCACATTCACGTCAGAAACCAATTGTACGCCCACGCCCCGATATCTCCTCTTGGCCCAAGCCTTCCGGGTTTGCGGGGCAAAAGACCAGAGGGATGGCGTTGGCTCCCCGCAGCGGCGGCACGGGCCATCGGCAGCCGTGCAAAATCGACGGCGAGCCGAGTCGGGCCAGCGGGATCAAGGGTTTAGAGCCGCACGACCGGGGCGATCGACAGGCGGGCGACAGGCGGGCGACAGGCGGTTTCGCCGGGTGCCGGTCGTCAGAAATCGATCGCGATGCCCTTGCGCTCCCAATCGCCATAGCGCACCGGGCTCATCGCCTCGTCATGCGGCGTGGGACGGTCCAGCGGATCGGGCTGGGGTACGGGCGGATTCTTGGACAGATGGGCGGGCGGCTTCACATGCGCGGGGCGCTGGCCGTTGAAGGTTCCCATGGTGGCGGCCTTTCGATTGCGACGGGGCGATATCACCCCCATATTCAGGACTGACAGGCTATCTGGGCCGACAAGGAGGCAAGTGCAAGTGAATGGCATGAAGACGACCATGCTGCTGGCGGCGCTGACCGCGCTATTCATGGCGCTGGGCTATACGCTGGGTGGCAGCGGGGGCGCGGTGATCGCGCTGCTGGCAGCGGCGGGCATGAACCTCTTCACCTTCTGGAACGCCGACAAGATCGTGTTGCGGATGCATGACGCGCGCGAGGTCGATGCGCAAAGCGCCCCCGATTTCTACAATCTGGTGCGCGACCTGGCGCAGCGGGCGCAACTCCCCATGCCGCGCGTCTATATCATCGACCAGGACGCGCCCAACGCCTTCGCAACCGGGCGCAACCCGCAAAACGCCGCCGTCGCCGCCACCAGCGGCCTGCTGGCGACGCTGAGCCGCGACGAGGTGGCGGGCGTGATGGCGCATGAACTGGGCCATGTGCAGAATCGCGACACCCTCATCATGACGATGGTCGCGACGATCGCGGGCGCGATATCGATGCTGGCCAATTTCGGCCTGCTCTTCCGCGGCGGCGGCCGGGAAGAGGGCCATGGCAATATGATCGCCAGCCTGATGGCGGTAATCGTCGCCCCCTTCGCCGCGATGATCGTGCAGATGGCGATCAGCCGCACCCGCGAATATGGCGCCGACCGGGCCGGGGCGGAAATCAGTGGCAATCCCCGTGCCCTCGCCTCCGCCCTCGCCAAGATTGCCGGGCAGGCGCAACGCATCCCCAATCCGGTGGCGGAGCGCAATCCGGCCGCGGCGCAGCTTTATATCGTGCCGACCCATGTCAGCGAACTCTTCTCCACCCACCCTGCCACGGAAAAACGCATCGCCGCGCTGCAGGATATGGCGGCGGAGATGGGCGCGCCCGCGATGAAGCCCGCGCCGCGCGCCTCCGCGCTTTCCCCGATAGCGCCGCCCCCACGCCGCCGCAGCGCGCTCGACCCGCACGGGCGCTAATATGGTCGACGAAATCGGCGAGGTCGTCGTCGATGTGGCGGGCGCGGTCCTGCGCCATGCCGGTGGCTTTGTCGTCGATCTGACCGTCGATCATGTCTTTTCCCGTCACACCGCACGCTTCTTCCATGGCGTGGGCCGGCGGCTGATCGCGGTGGTGACGGTCGGGCGCTGCCGCATTCCTTCCTCACTGCGAACCGTGCCCAAGGGCGTGTCCGCACGCCCGCGCCGGTCGGACTGGCTGGCGCTCTGGGTCGGCATATTGTCCTGGATCGCGCTGTTCCTGGGGCTGGGCTTTGGCGTCTCCCATTTTCTTTGATGGCGAAAGCGCGTAGGGGCCGCCCATGTCCCGCCGTCCCGCAATCCGCCCCGAAGATGTCCCCGGCCTGCCCGCCCGCCGCGCGGCGCTCAAGCTGCTCGATGCGGTGCTACGCCGGGGCGATCCGCTGGAACTGGCGCTGCATGGCGCGGCGCAGGGCTTGCCGCCTGCCGATCGCGCGCTGGTCCATGCGATCGCGGCCGAAACGCTGCGGCACCTGCCCGATCTCGACGCGCTGATCGACGGCGCGACCAAGCAGATTTTGCCGCCTGATGCGAAGGCGCGGATGGTGCTGCGCATCGCGCTCGTCCAGACGCTGGTGCTCGACACCCCGGCCCATGCCGCCATCGCCACGGCGCTGCCGCTGGTCGATGGCGGGCCGCGCAAGCTGGTCCATGGCGTGTTCGGCACGGTGACGCGCGGCGACCCCGCCCTGCCCTCGCCCCCGACCCTGCCCGCGCAGGTCGCCGAACGCTGGAGCGCTCAATGGGGCGAGGCTATGCCGCAGGCCGCCGCCCACGCCTATGCGATCCGGCCGCCGGTCGACATCAGCCTGCGCGATCCGGCCGAGACAGCGACATGGACAGCCCAACTCAATGGCACGTCCTTCGCCCCCGGCCATGTGCGCCTGTCCGAAAGCGCGGCCATACCCGCCTTGCCCGGCTTCGCGGAAGGCGCCTGGTGGGTGCAGGATATCGCCGCCGCCTGCGCCGCGCGCCTGCTGGGGCCGGGCGACGACCGTGCCGTGCTGGACCTGTGCGCCGCGCCGGGCGGCAAGACGATGCAGCTGGCCGCGGCCGGCTGGCGCGTTACCGCGATCGACCAGTCAAAGAAGCGGCTGGAGCGGCTGACCGAAAATCTCGCGCGCACCAGCCTGACCGCCGAGGTTACGACCGCCGATCTGCGGACATGGGAGCCGGATGCACCGGTGGACGCGATCCTGCTCGACGCGCCCTGCACCGCGACCGGCATCTATCGCCGCCATCCCGACGTGCTGCACCGCATCGGCCCGCGCCAGATTGCGGAGATGGCCGAGGTGCAGGGCGCACTGCTCGCCCGCGCCGCCGACTGGCTGAAGCCGGGCGGCCGGCTCATCTACGCCACCTGTTCGCTGGAGCGGGCCGAGGGCGAAGAACAGGTCGAACGCTTCCTGGCCGCCCGTCCCGACTGGATGCTGCTGCCGGTCGAACCCGGCGAAACGCCCGAGGGCATCGCGCCTGCGGAGCAGGGCTGGTTGCGGACATTGCCGGACACGCTGGCGGCCGAGGGCGGCACGGACGGATTTTTCATCGCGAGGCTTGCAAAGAAGGCGAACTAAGCCTTAACCATGAGGAGCTTAGAGAGGATTTTCCCGCGTTAAAGGTGCCCTGTGCGTCCGATCGAGCCTCTTCCTCTGAATCATAGCTGGCCGCTCTACGACCTGCGGGAACATCTTGCGCCGGTGCTGCTCGATTCCAGCATCGCCCGCAACGATGCGGCGCTGGCGGAACGCGGGCTTGGGCTGTGGCATTGCAACCTGGCCGACAACGCACTGAGCTGGACCGCCGGAGTCTATGACATATTCGGGCTGGAACGGGACAGTGCGGTCTCGCGTCCCCTGTCCGTCTCACTCTATGCCCCGGAATCGCGCGACGCGATGGAGCGGTTGCGCGCCTACGCCATCCGCCACAAGCGCGGCTTCACCCTCGACGTCGATATCAACCAGATCGACGGCGCGGGCCAATGCGCCATGCGACTGATCGCCGCGCCGGTGCTGGACGATGACGGGATCGTGGTCGGACTGCATGGCGTCAAGCAGTTGCTGCCCCGCGGCGCGCCCGCATCCCAACGGCTGGACCCCACGATTTTCGTGATGCTCTGACGGGCAGCGGACGCCTGCCGGAAACAATCGCGAATCGCCTGCAAATGTCCGTTGCCCTCGCCTGCGGTGGCGATTAAGGCGAACGGTTAATGACCCGTTCCATTCTCATCTCGCCCTCCATCCTCTCCGCCGACTTCGCCCGCCTGGGCGAGGAGGTCCGCGCCATCGACGAAGCGGGCTGCGACTGGGTGCATATCGACGTCATGGACGGGCATTTCGTCCCCAATATCACCATCGGCCCGAACGTGGTGAAGGCGCTGCGCCCGCACACGACGAAGGTCTTCGACGTCCATCTGATGATCTCTCCGGTCGATCAGTATCTCGAAGCCTTCGCCACCGCCGGGTCCGACATCATCACCGTCCATCCCGAAGCCGGGCCGCACATCCACCGTACCGTCCAGCATATCAGGTCGCTGGGCGTGAAGGCGGGCGTGGTGCTGAACCCCGGCACCCCGGCCAAGATGCTCGACTATCTGATCGATGACGTCGATCTGATCCTGGTGATGAGCGTCAACCCCGGTTTCGGCGGGCAGAGCTTCATCGAAAACCAGCTGCGCAAGATCGAAGCGATCCGCAAGATGATCGACAAGTCGGGCCGCGATATCCATCTGCAGGTCGACGGCGGCATCGATTTCACCACCGCGCCCAAGGCGATCGACGCGGGCGCGGACGTTCTGGTGGCCGGCACCGCCACCTTCCGTGGCGGCCCCTCCGCCTATGCCGACAATATCAGGAAGCTGCGGGGCGGGTGAACGACTATCGGCGCATCGCCAGCCGCTCCACCCCCGACGCTGCACCGGAAGCCGGCGACGATGGCATAGAGCAAGGCAAGCGTCTCATCCGCGTCGCGGATGACAAGGGGCTGTCATTGGCCCAGAAGATCGCCAATCAATTCTATCTACTCAGCTGGAAGACGCCGATCCACGGCCGCAAGCTGCGCGGCAAATATCCGCTGAAGCTGCTGGCGGTGCCCGACGACGCCATCCCCGGCGACGGCCGGGCAGGCGCGGCGATGCGGGCGGGTTATTTCCTGTTCCGCGGCCACAAGCTGCCGGTCGATGCGCTCGATTTCGCCAAATTGTCGGTCGGCCCGGCCTTTGCCGACTATCTCCACGGCTTCCGCTGGCTGCGCGACCTTGCCAGCAGCGCGACCCGCGAACAGGGTGCGCCGATCGCCGAAAGCATCATGCGCAAATGGCTGGCGGCCCATCACGAAACGCCCAGCGAACCGGCCTGGCGCGCGGACAATGCCGGCTGGCGGCTGCTCTTCTGGACCGCCCACGCGCCGCTGATCCTTTCGTCCAGCGACCTCGTCTATCGCTCGCTGGTGCTGAACTGCATCGCCCGCACCGCGCGCCACCTCGACCGCAGCGCCGACAAGGCGCCGATGGGCCTGCCCCGGCTGGTCGCCTGGTGCGGCATCGTCGCCGCCGCGCTGCTGATCCCCGGCGGGGCGGCACGCAAGCTGTTCGGCGAAGCGGGCCTGAAGCGCGCGATCGACAGCGGCTTCCACCCTGACGGCGGCATCGTGTCGCGCTCCCCGCTGGCGCAACTGGAAGCGGTGATGCTGCTGTCCATGCTGCGCGCCGTCTATGACGTGCGGCGTGAAGCCCCCCCGGCCTGCCTGACCGAAGGATTGAACCGCGCGGTCCCGGCGCTGCTGGGCCTCGCCCATGGCGATGGTGGCCTGGGCAACTGGCAAGGTTCCGGCGCGATCGACCCCGACCTGGTGTCCGCCGTGGTCGCGGCGAGCCAGGTGCGCGCCCGACCGCTGCGCCAGGCGCGCGACTGGGGCTATCAACGGATCGCAGCGGGATCGACCGTGCTGCAGATCGACGCTGCCCCGCCCCCGGTCGCGCGCCTCGCCGAGGCAGGCTGCGCATCGACCGGCGCGATCGAGATCAGCGACGGCCCTCTGCGGCTGGTGGTCAATTGCGGCGGCGCAGCGCTGGAAGGGGCGTGGATACCGTCCGACCTGGCCCAGGGACTGCGTACCACCGCGGCGCACAGCACGCTGATCCTCAACGACAATAATTCGACCGCGCTGCTGCCCGACGGGACGCTGGGCAAGGGCGTGACCGAGGTCGAGCTGAACCGGCAGGAGCTGGACAATGGCAGCCGGCTGGACCTGTCGCATGACGGCTATGTCCGACGGCTGGGCTATGTCCACCGCCGCCTGCTGATGATGAGCGGCGACGGCAAGGAGATCCGCGGCGAGGATATGCTGACCCCGGCGCAGCGGCGGCGCAAGCCCGCGAAACAGCCGGTGCAACTGCGCTTCCACCTCGCGCCGGGCGTCGAGCCGACGCTGACGGCGGACAGCCAGGGCGCACTGCTGCGCATCGATCTGGGCGCACTCTGGCAATATCGTACCGGCGCGGGCGTGCTGAGCATCGAGGACAGCCTGTGGGTCGACGGCGACGGCCGCCCCCATCCGACCAAACAACTGGTCGTGACCAGCGAAGCGCTGCCCGGCGGATCGAGCATCGGCTGGATTTTCAAGCGGGTCGGGTGAGGCCGGTTGGATCGCGGGTCGTCTGAAAACGACCATTTTTCGCCGTTTACGGCAATCGCAATGTTGCAGTAAAGCTGACATTAGGTTGAGCTGTTTTGCAGCAGGAGACGAGAATGCATCCATGGGATATCAACGAAATTCTGCGTCGTGACGAATTCGACGACCTCATAGATGAGTTGTCGTCGAGCACAATTGAAGCTTTTAATCCGTTTACAAAGCCAGCGATCGTGACCATGACAATTGGGAACGCAGATTTCGCTCAATCAATTATGGATTTGGCGATTGACGCGATGCACCAATCAAAGCGGGAGTATGTTTCAGCTATAAACGGAGAAAGGTCATCTGAGGCTAGTACGGCTGCTGACAAGGTTGTTGCTATGCGTGAAATCCTGCGGCAGCTAGTGCCCATTAGGAATGGCGAGTCTTAATTAGCAGCCCGCCTACCCAATAGCCGCCCGTCCGCTTCCCACCCAAATCGGCCATATCTCTGCAGGTTCACCACCGAGAGCCAAGCACTTTTGCCTTGGCGCTCCCCGTCATTGCCCCGCAGCGGGCTTCAAATATCTGTCGAACCACGCCACCGTCCGCGTCAGCGAATCGAGCTGGTTCTCGCGCTTCTGGAAGCCATGGCCCTCGGCGGGGTAGAAGATGGTTTCGACCACATTCCCTTTCGCCTTCAATATGTCATGCACTTCCTGCGCCTGCCCCCGCGGCACGCGGATGTCGTTTTCGCCCTGGATCGTCAGCAGTGGCGCTTTGGCGTCGCGGATATAGGTGAGCGGCGAGGCCGCGTCATAGACTTTGGGGTCGCTTTCCGGCGTGCCGAGCAGCCCGCGCTGATAGGCTTTCAACTCTTCGTCCTGGTCGCGATACATGGTGCGCCAGTTGATGATGCCGAACCATTGCACCGCAGCCGCGAATTCGTCGGGCGCGCGGCCGATCGCCATCAGCGTCATGAAGCCGCCATAGCTGCCGCCGAAGATGCCGACGCGCTTGGCATCGACATAGCCGGTCTTCACCAGGAAATCCTTGGCCGCGATCGTGTCTTTCAGGTCGCCGCCGCCCAGATCCTTGTAATTGCCGTCCTGGAACGCCTTGCCATAGCCGGTCGAGCCGCGGAAATTGGGCTGGATCACCACATAGCCGCGGCTGGCGAAGGCGGTGGCATAGCGGCTGTAGCCATCCTGCGCCTGCCCGGTGGGGCCGCCATGGGGCAGGACGATCGCGGGATTGCCGCCGTCGCGCTTCAGATTGGCGGGCATGGTGACGATCGCGCTGACCAGCGTGCCGTCGAAGCTCTTGTAAGTGACGACGGTCGATTTGGGCAGCACGTCGGGCTGGAGGCTGGCGATGGCGAGTTGGGTCGCGGGCCGCGACGCGCCGGTCGCCAGATCGTAGAGATAGAGGTTGGCCGGCGAATCCGCGCCCGAATGATTGACCATCAATGTGCGGCCGTCGGGCGATCGCGGTTCGCGGCCGACGGGATAATTGACGCCCGGCGGGATCGGCAGCGCAGTTTCCGCGCCGGTCGCCAGATCATAGGCGTAGAGCGTGCTGCGGGTATCGGCGTTGGTGCCGAAGATCAGCGTCTTGCCGTCGCGGGTGAAGAGGCTGGCGGTCTGCTCCCATGGCGTCGGTTTCAGCCAGGTCCAGCGTTTGGCGGCGACATCATACAGCCCGGCATGAATCTGGCCGGTGCCGACGTCGGTGTTGACCGCGATCCATTTGCCGTCGGCGGTCGCGTCCGCCGCATCATAGACCGTATCGGCCTTGGCGATCAGCTTGGTCGCGCCGCCGCTCGCGACGTCGATCCGCCACACTTCGCCCACCTTGGAATCGATACGGTCGCGATTGGCGATCAGCGCCTTGCCGCCATCGATCCAGGCGATCGGCGTCCAGCCATATTGCGGGTCGGCCTCCTGCGTCAGCACGCGCACCGCGCCGGTCGCGTCCATCACCGCGACATTGGTCTGCCCCTGCGACTTGAGCTTGGTCGACAGCGCGACCAGCCCGCCGACCGGGCCGGGCAGCATCCCGCTCTCACGCCGGTCGGGCGTGTTCGTCAGATTCTCGACCGCGCCGCCGTCTACCGACACGCGATAGATGTCGCTATATTCGTTGCCGCCGACATCCTGCTGGAAATAGACATAATGGCCGTCTGCCGATGCGGTGAGACCGGTCTGCGCGTCGTCGGACTGGGTGAGCTGGACCGGCCAGCTACCCGCCGTGTCGGTCCGCCAGATATTGGTGCGCCCGGTCAGGTTGGTCGCGACGAAAATCTGCTTGCCGTCGATGCTCCACGCCACGCTGCCCAGGGTGCGCGATGCGCCGATGTCCGCCACCGGTACGGCGCGCGCCTTGGGATTGACCGGCGATTGCAGGCTGGCGGGGTCGGTGACGGGACGGTCGGGGGTGGCGATCTGGGCGATGGCGGGGTGGGCGGCGGGCAGCGCCATGAGCAACGGCAAGGCGGTGGCGGCAAGCAGACGGCGCATGGTGACTCCCCCAACTGTGATAGCGTGGCAGGACACTATCGACGCGGTGTCCCAAGCCAAGCGGAATCGCGCTTTCGTACTGTATTTTTACGCTGCCGGGGCTTATGGGGCTGGCGCAAAGCCGTCCTGCCCTTTGCCTGTAGAAAGCCCCTGTTCATGACCGACGTCCCCATCAAGCGCGCCCTCCTGTCCGTGTCCGACAAGGCCGGCCTGATCGAACTGGGCCGCGCGCTGGGCCGGCATGGCGTCGAACTGGTGTCGACTGGCGGCACCGCCAAGGCGCTGCGCGAGGCGGGGCTGGACGTGAAGGACATCTCCGACCTCACCGGTTTCCCCGAAATGATGGACGGCCGCGTCAAGACGCTGCATCCCAAGGTCCATGGCGGCCTGCTCGCCGTGCGGGGCAATCCCGAGCATGTCGCATCGATGGACGAACATGCAATCGGCGCGATCGACCTGGTGGTCGTCAATCTCTATCCCTTCGCTGCGACCGTTGCCAAGGGCGCCGAGCGCGAGGAGATCATCGAGAATATCGACATCGGCGGTCCGTCGATGGTGCGCTCCGCGGCCAAGAATCATGAAAGCGTCGCCATCGTCACCGATCCGGCCGACTATGCCCGGCTGATCGCCGAGATGGCGGAAAAGGGCGGCGCGACCAGCTACGACTTCCGCCGGATGCTCGCGGCCAAGGCCTATGCCGCCACCGCCGCCTATGATTCGATGATCGCCAGCTGGTTCGCCTTCGCCGACCAGGGCACGATGTTCCCCGACACGCTGGTGGTGGCGAGCAGGCTGGGCACGCCCCTGCGCTACGGCGAAAATCCGCACCAGTCGGCCGCGCTCTATCTGCCCACCGGCCCGTCGGCGAAGGGCATCGCCCAGGCGCAACAAATCCAGGGCAAGGAACTGAGCTACAATAATTATAACGACGCCGACGCCGCGCTGGAGCTGGTCAGCGAGTTTCGCGACGGCCCGCCCACGGTCGTCATCGTCAAGCACGCCAACCCCTGCGGCGTGGCGACCGGCGAGACGCTGATCGAGGCCTATGAGGCCGCGCTCGCCTGCGACAGCGTGTCGGCCTTTGGCGGCATCATCGCCGTCAACCGCCCGCTCGACGGCCCGACCGCCGAAGCGATCAGCGGCATCTTCACCGAAGTCGTCGCCGCGCCCGACGCGAATGACGAAGCCAAGGCGATCTTCGCCAAGAAGAAGAATCTGCGCCTGCTGCTGACCGGCGACCTGCCCGATCCGGCCCGCCCCGGCCTGCAGATCAAGAGCATCGCCGGCGGCCTGCTGGTCCAGAGCCGCGACAACGGTCAGGTGACGGAAGATGCGCTCAAGCTCGTCACCAAGCGCGCGCCGACGGGGCAGGAGCTGAAGGATTGCCTCTTCGCCTGGACCGTCGCCAAGCATGTGAAGTCGAACGCCATCGTCTATGCCAAGGACGGCAGCACCGCGGGCGTGGGCGCGGGTCAGATGAACCGCCTCGAATCCGCGCGCATCGCCGCGTGGAAGGCCAAGGACGCCGCCGAAAAGGCCGGCTGGGCCACGCCGCGCACGATCGGGTCTGCGGTCGCTTCCGACGCCTTCTTCCCCTTCGCCGACGGCTTGCTGGCGGCGGTGGAAGCCGGCGCCACGGCAGTGATCCAGCCGGGCGGGTCGATCCGCGATGACGAGGTGATTGCGGCCGCGGACGAGGCCGGTCTGGCGATGGTCTTCACCGGGATGCGCCACTTCCGCCACTAAGGTTGATGCGGGTGCGAAGCCAATCCCTTCGCACCCGCAAAATCGCGGAAAACCGCCAATTTTTATCAATTGGCCTCTTTTCATCCGCACCGGCAAGGCCTATTTAGGACAAGACCCTACTTCCACGTCAGACGTGGGGCAGACAATTAGAAAACATGTTCGACAGGAGACTTGGATGACCAGAAAGACGTGGGTGGCGCTGGCCGCCACGATGGCCCTTGCGCTGCCCGGCGTGGCGAGCGCCGGCAGCAATGACATGGATGTGATCGTGGACGGCCATGCCGGCACGGAAACGCGCACTCTCGCCGTGTCGGTGGCCGACCTCAACCTCGCCAGCACCAACGGTATGCGCCGCGCCGATTCGCGCCTTGTCCGCGCCTCCAAGCAGGTGTGCGGCTGGGTCAACGGATCGATCCTGCCCGCGACCGACGATTATCGGAGCTGCTTCGGCAGTGCGATCGACGGCGCGCGCAGCGACCTCAGTACGCTGGCCCAGCGCCGGAGCTGACATCATAGCGCCTTCCCCGCACGAAGGGGAACTGCAGGGGGCCGCTCGACGCAAGTGGGGCGGCCCTTTGTCATGTCGGGCATCCGGCGCACGCCACATGCTTACCGTGCATTAACCACTCCTTAGAGGATTTCCTTCACTCCGGCAGGCACGAACGATCTTTCGGGGGAATAGCCTGCCATGCCGCGTACCGATCAAAGCGTCGACGTTGCCATCATCGGCGCCGGCCCTGCGGGCCTGACCGCCGCCTATTTGCTGACCAAGCAGGGGCTGCGCGTCACGGTGATCGAAAAAGACCCGGTCTATGTCGGCGGCATCAGCCGCACGGTCGAGCTGGACGGGTTCCGATTCGATATTGGCGGGCATCGCTTCTTTTCCAAGTCACAGCAGGTCGTCGACCTTTGGAACGAGATATTGCCCGACGACTTCATCCAGCGTCCGCGGATGAGCCGTATCTATTATGAAGGCAAATTCTACAGCTATCCGCTGCGCGCGTTCGAGGCGCTGTGGAATCTGGGCGTCTGGCGCTCCACCCTGTGCATGGCGAGCTTCGCCAAGGCCAGACTGTTCCCCAATCGCAACGTCCGCTCTTTCCAGGACTGGACCGTCAACGCCTTCGGCCACAAGCTCTTCTCCATCTTCTTCAAGACCTACACCGAAAAAGTGTGGGGCATGCCCTGCGACGAAATGTCGGCCGACTGGGCGGCGCAGCGGATCAAGGGCCTGTCGCTCTGGGGCGCGGTGATCGACGGGCTGAAGCGCTCGCTCGGCCTCAACAAGCGGCCCAATGACGGCATGGCGACCAAGACGCTGCTGGAGACGTTCCGCTATCCGCGCCTTGGCCCCGGCATGATGTGGGAAGCCGCGCGCGACCGGGTGGTCGAGGGCGGCAACCAGATACTGATGGCGCACAGCTTCAAGCGGCTGGAGGAAGATCAGGCGAACGGCGCATGGCGCCTGGTGGCGCAAGGGCCGGAGGGCGATGTCGTCATCAACGCCGTCCATGTCATCTCGTCGGCGCCGATGCGCGAACTGGCCGGGCGCATCCACCCGCTGCCTGACACGCTGCCCCAGGCGATGGACCTCAAATATCGCGACTTCCTGACCGTCGCATTGATGGTGAAGGGGGAGGATATCTTCCCCGACAACTGGATCTATATCCACGACAGCAAGGTGCAGGTCGGCCGCATCCAGAATTTCCGTAGCTGGTCGCCCGAAATGGTGCCCGATCCCTCGCTCGCCTGCGTGGGCCTGGAATATTTCTGCTTCGAGGGCGACGGCCTCTGGGCCGCGGCCGATGCGGATCTGATCGCGCTCGCCACCCGCGAGATGGCGCAACTCGGCCTGTGCAGCCCCGACGATGTCGTCGGCGGCGCCGTGGTGCGGCAGGAGAAGGCCTATCCCGTCTACGACGACGACTATGCCGCCAATGTGCTGGCGATGCGCAGCGAACTGGAAGCGCGTTATCCGACGCTGCATCTGGTCGGCCGCAACGGCATGCACCGCTACAACAATCAGGACCATGCGATGATGACGGCGATGCTGACCGTGCGCAACATCGTCGCGGGCGCGCGCGTCCATGACGTGTGGCAGGTCAATGAGGATGCCGAATATCATGAGGCGGGCGAAGAAGGCCAGGACGCCGACGCGCAGGCCGCGCTGGCCAGCGTCCGCGCCGTGCCATCGCGGCTGAAGGCGGCCTGATCCCCATGGCGGAGCGGATTGGCGCGCTGGTCGCGCGGCTGATGTTCGCCCGCTATCTGCTGGCGAGCATCGCCGCGCTGGCAAGCGACTTCGCCACCTTTCTGGCGCTGGATCATAGCGGCGCCTGGCCGGTGGTCGCGGCGCTGGGCGGCTATACGGTCGGCCTCATCGTCCATTGGATCATCTCCGTCCGCTTCGTCTTCGACCTGGGGGACGGCCCCACGCACAGCCAGCGCATCGGCTTCATCGCCAGCGCGATGATCGGCATGGGCATCACCATGGCGCTGGTCGGCGCGCTCAGCGCTTTTGGCCTGTCGCCGGCCCTCGCCAAGCTGGCGTCGGTCCCGGTCAGCTTCCTGTCCGTCTATGCGATCCGAAAATATGGCATATTTGCGCGCGGCTGACGCGCCGCGCGCCGCGCTGTCGGCGCTGCTCGCCTGGCTGCTGTGCAGCATGGCGATGCTCTGGCTGTTCCACGGCGATTTTGCCGCACTTGCCTTTCGCGATCCCGACGATGCGATGCGGCTGGCGCAGATACGCGACTGGATCGGCGGGCAGGCATTCTGGGACGTCAGCCAGCACCGGGTGAATCCGCCCGTCGGCGGGCCGATGCACTGGTCGCGGATCGTCGATATGCCGATCGCGGCGCTGATCCTGCTGCTGCGGCCGATGATCGGCTTGGGCAGCGCGGAACTGGTCGCCTGCGCGGTCGTGCCATTATTGCTGCTCGGCGCACTGACCGCCGCGCTGTTCGTCGCGGCGCGGCGGGTAGCGGGTCGCGGCATCGCCTTGCTCGGCGTCGCCCTCCTGCTGACCAGCCCCAGCATATTGGTGCAGTTCACGCCGCTTCGGATCGACCATCATGGCTGGCAGATCGCGCTGGCGACGCTGGCGCTGTGCGGCGCGCTCGATGCGCGGCCGGCGCGCGGCGGGATCGTCGCGGGTCTCGCACTGGCGCTCTGGCTGCAGATTTCGAGCGAGGCGCTGCCGTATGCGGTGCTGTTCGCAAGCGCCTTCGCCCTGCGCCACTGGATGGCGCGGGAGCAGGCGCCCCGCTTCATCGGCTTTGCGGCCGCGCTGGGTGGGGCCGCGCTCATATTGCTGGCGCTGCTGCGCGGGCCGCAGGCGCTGTTCGATGGAAAGTGCGACGCGCTGTCCTTCGTCTATCTCTGGCCGCTGGTGGCGCTGGCCCTGACGACGGCGATCGCGGCGCGACTGATCGGCGCAGCGACCGCAGGCCATCGCCTGGGCATTGCCGCGATGGGCGGCGGCGCGGCGCTGGCGACCTTCCTCGTGACCGGCGGGCCGTGCCTGTCGGGCGACCCCTTCGCCGCGTTGGGGCCAATCGCCTACAAGCTCTGGTATCTGCAGGTGATGGAGGGACGGCCGATCTGGGAACAGAGCCTGTCGATGCAAGGGGTGATCCTGCTGCCCTCGCTGCTGGGGATTTATGCCAGCCTGATCGCCGCACGCGCGCACCGGGGCGATGCGCGGATGCGCTGGCTGGTGCTGGCGCTGCTGCTCGCCGGGTCGACCTTGGTGGCGCTGCTGGTGATGCGGGCGCTGTCGGTCGCCCATGTCTTCGCGCTGCCGGGCATCGCCTGGCTGGTGGCGCGGCTGTTCCTCAAAGTGCAGGCGTCGCGCGCCGCGCTGGTGCGGGTGACGGGATCGGTGGGGCTGGTGTTGCTGACTCCGGCGGGCCTGTGCGCCGCCTGGGTGGCGGTGGCGGCCAAGCCCGAACCGGCCAAGGCGGCAAGCGCCAACTGCCGCGCCGCCAGCGTGCTGGCGCCGCTAAAGGCGCTACCGCCCGCCACCTTGTTCGCGCCGCTCGACCTTGGCCCCGACATCCTCGTCCAGACGCGCCATAGCGTCATCGGCACCGCGCATCATCGCAATGCGGCGGGCATTACCGCGGTGATCGAGGGGTTCGTCGATGCGCCGGCCCAGGCCCGCGCCGTCATCGCGCGGACGAGCGCGGCCTATGTCGTCACCTGCGAAGGACTGACCGAATATCGGCTTTATGGGCAGGAGAATGGACAGGGTCTGGCGGCGCTGCTGGCAAAAGGATCGCCGCCCGACTGGCTGCAGCCGCTCCCCGCGAAAAGCCCGCTCCGCATATGGCGGATCAGGCGGGACTGAACGTCATCGCCACGCCGTTCATGCAGTAACGCTTGCCGGTCGGCCGCGGCCCATCGTCGAACACATGGCCCAGATGGCCGCCGCAACGCGCGCAATGGACTTCGGTGCGGGCATAGCCCAGCAGGCCGTCGCGACTGGTGCCGACCGCCCTGGGCAGCGGCGCCCAGAAACTGGGCCAGCCGGTGCCGCTGTCGAACTTGGTCCTGGAACTGAAAAGCTTCTGGTCGCAGCCGGCGCAGGCGAAGATGCCGGCGCGATGCTCGTCGTTGAGTGGACTGCTGCCGGGATATTCGGTCGCCTGCTGGCGCAGCACCTTATAGCCCCAGGGGCTGAGCCGCTTCTTCCATTCCGCATCGCTCAAGGCGAAAGGATAGGCCGCCTGCGCCTTTTCGGGCAGCAATTGCCACAAGGCCAAAGCCACTGCGCCAGTCGTGACGCCACCCAGGAAATGCCGTCTGTCCATCCCGCCGGACATACGCGCCTCAGCCTGTCGCGGGCCTGAACAGCCGCTTCCACCAGCGGCCGCCCGACTGCATGACATGGCGGCGGAACAGCAGCACGCCGACGCGGATGATGAGGGCAACGAACGCCCCCTGCCAGACCAGCGCCACCAGATGCGGCCAGATCGCCCCGTCCTGCGCCGCGCGGGCGATCATCGCGAAGGGCGAACTGAACGGGAAGATGCAGGCCGCGACCTCCGCCGGCGATCCCATATGGTCCACCGCATAGCTGGCGAAGAAGAAGATCAGCATCTGCCCCATGGTGACCGGCATGTTGAGCGTCTGGACCTCGCGCACCGTCGCGGCCTGCGCGCCGATCCCCAGGAACAGCGAGCCGAGCAGCGTGTAGGCCATCGCGAAATAGAGCACCGCCAGAAGCAGGAACATCGGCCAGCCCACCGCCGGCGCGGGCAGCGCCCCGCCGCCGCCATGCAGCGCCAGGAAGATGGCGAAGGCGGTCCCGCCCCAGAAGGCGATGCCCACGAAGCTCATCGCCAGCATCGCCATCAGCTTGCCGAGGAAGATCGCGTCGATCGGTACGGCGGCGGCAAGAATCTCGATGATCTTGTTGGTCTTTTCTTCGACCAGGTTGGACAGGATCATGCCGGCGAGCAATATGGTGAGGAAGAACATCACCACCTGCGCCGCCCGGCCGATCAGCAGCCGCGCCTGCGCCTGTGCGCCCAGGCTGGTGGTCACTTCCTGTCGTTCGATGGTGACGAACCGGAGCGTGCGCTCGGCCAGCGCGGCTGTGGACAAGAGGCTGATGTCGCCCTGCAACTTGTCCAGATCCTCCACCTTGCCGGTCAGCACGGGGTGCAGCAGCGAGCCGGACAGGATCGCCACCACTTCGGAATCCGGCCGGGCGAGCTGGACGCGCGGGCTGGGGCTGGCGCGCGCGGGGCGCAGGCGCGGCAGGGTCTGGTCGCCCATCCGCTCGGCCAGCCGGTCGTGCGCCCGCTCCAGCGCTGCCGTGTCCGCTGCGGACATGGCGACACCGACGACAGGACGCAGGTCGGTGCTGGAAATCTTGTCGCCCAGGCCGCCAAAGGCGAAGCCGATGAGGATCGGCAGCAACGGCCCCAGCAGGAACAGGATGAAGGTGCGCGACAGTACGACCGCGGTGAAATCCCGCCGGGCGATGACCAGCGCCGCGCGGAGCAATTCCCTCATGCGTCCTCCTCCGGCGCCGGCTCGCCCTGCATCTGTTTGGCGGCGGCCGCCCCGGCGATCGCGACGAAGGCGTCGTGCAGGCCGGGCCGCTCGATCGACAAGCTCTCTATGCCCGCCTGTCCGTCGAGCAGCGCCCGGAGCAGCGGTTCTATCCCTTCGTCGGGCAAGGCGAAATGCCAGGCGCCGTCCTCCGCCACCGTATCGGCCGGCAGCGCGCGCCGCCAGCCGCCGTCGCTGACCCGCGTGCGCAGCCGCACCTGCGATCGCAACTGGTCGCGCGCGTCGCCCGGCGTCCCTTCGAACCGGATACGGCCGCCCGCGACGATGGCGATCCGCTCGCACAATCGATCGGCGTGGGCGATGACATGGGTCGAAAAGAGGATCGTCACACCTTGCCGCGCCTGTTCCCGGATCAAAGCCTCCAGCTTTTCCTGGTTGATCGCGTCCAGCCCGGAAAAAGGCTCGTCCAGCACGATCAGCCGGGGTTCGTGGATGATCGTGCCGAATAATTGCACGGTCTGGGCCATGCCCTTGGACAATTGCCGGATCGGCTTGTCCGCCGCCGCGCCCATGCCATGCCCCTCCAGCAACGCCCGCGCCCGCTCGCGGCCTTGCCTGAGCGGCAATCCGCGCAGCGCACCCATGAAGGCGATCGCTTCATAGGCCTTCATCGACGGATAGAGGCCGCGTTCCTCCGGCAAATAGCCGACCTGTCGCGCCATGCGCAGCGGCTGCGCGTCACCCAGCAGCGTGCGATGCCCTTCATCCGGGTCGATGATGCCGAGCAAGGTGCGCAGCAGCGTGGTCTTGCCCGCGCCATTGGGGCCGAGCACGCCATAGATGGCGCCCGCAGGCACGGCGATGTCGATCCCGTCGACCGCGCGAAAGCTGCCGAATGTCTTGACAAGGCCATGGCCCTCGACGGCATAGGAGGCCGCCGGAACGGGCGCGGACATGAAGGATGGAGCCGGGGTGTCGCCGATCATCCCGTCCTGATAGTCTGGACCCATGCCCGTGCCTATAGAAACCTTGGCCGAACCCCTGGAACAGCGCCTGAAGGCGGAAGCGGCGCGTCTGGGCTTCGTCGTCTGCCGTATCGCGCCCGCCGACGCCGCGCCGCTGGCCGGCGATCGGCTGCGCCAATGGCTGGACGCGGGCCATCATGGCGACATGCTGTGGATGGAGGAGCGCGCCGAACAACGCGGATCGCCCAAGGGCCTCTGGCCCGACGTGCGCAGCGTCATCATGCTGGGCATGAGCTATGCGCCGGGGCGCGATCCGCTGGCGCTGGCCGATGTGCCGGACCGGGCGCGCTTTTCGGTCTATGCCCAGGGCAAGGATTATCATGACGTCGTCAAGAAAGCGCTCAAGGCGCTGGCCCGCTGGCTGGTCGAACAACAGCCCGGCAGCCTGAAGGTGTTCGTGGATACAGCGCCGGTGATGGAAAAGCCGCTGGCGCAGGGCGCGGGCCTAGGCTGGCAGGGCAAGCACAGCAACCTCGTCAGCCGCGACCATGGCAGTTGGCTGTTCCTGGGCGCCATCTATACCGAAATGGCGCTGGCGCCGGACGACGGCGAAACCGACCATTGCGGCCGCTGCACCGCTTGCCTCAACGCCTGCCCGACCGACGCATTCCCTTCGCCCTATGTCGTCGATGCGCGCCGCTGCATCTCCTATCTGACGATCGAGCATAAGGGGCCGATCCCTGAGGAACTGCGCGCCGGGATCGGCAACCGCGTCTATGGCTGCGACGATTGCCTGGCGGTCTGTCCCTGGAACAAGTTCGCCGACGCCGCGGCGGCGAACCGCGCCTTTGTCGGCCGGGCGGAACTGGCCGCGCCGGCCATCGCCGACCTGCTCGACCTGGACGATGCCGGCTTCCGCGAGATTTTCTCAGGCTCGCCGATCAAGCGGATCGGCCGCAACCGCCTGGTCCGGAACGCCGCGATTGCGGCCGGCAACAGCGGTGATGCGCGGTTGCTGGGCCGGCTGGAAGCGCTGATCGGCGATGACGACCCGGTGGTGGCGGAAGCGGCGACCTGGGCGATCGGCAAGCTCTCCGGATGAGCTGACGCGCCGTGATGCCTGACGGCTGGCGTCAGCGCTTCGCTGCGGCGCGGGTAGAGGGCATGGTCGTGGCGGGCAAGACGGACGGCGGCATCAACTCCCGGATGACGCCCCAATAGCCCTGCGTGATATGCGCATCCGCCGCATAGGCCGGATCGGTCATCAGATGCACGTGCAGCCGGCGCAGATGGTGCCAGGGCACCGACGGGAACAGATGATGTTCCAGATGATAGCTCACATTGAGCGGCGCGATCATGAACCTGTCGAGCAAGGTGGGGATGACGGTGCGCGTACCGTTCAGCTCCCTCTCGTCGGCGACGCCATTATGCTCGGCCATCGACCGAATCCGATTGATGACGTTCGCCCAGATGAATTGCGGGATCAGGACAAGGCCCAATAGCTGCCAGCGTAAGGGCGACCACAGCATCACGCCGTAGAACAGCACGGCCCAGGCGACATAGCGGAGCCGCAACGACAGGCTATAATCATAGCCGAAGCGGCGGGGATTGTGGAAATTGGCGATGGGCGCCCAGACCCGGCTGTCTCGCGCCATGCGATAATAGTTGAGGCCGGCCACGCTGCGAACCAGCAGCCAGGCCATGGCGGCCCAGCTCTTCGGAAAATGCTGGTCGGGGTCCCGCCGCTGGACGCGATAGTCGCGATCCCGCAGCGTATTGGTGTGACGGTGATGGTGCATATGGTTGGCGCGGTACAGATGGATGCTGAAACCCAGCGGATAGGCGACGAAAAGGTCGCCGATCAGATCGTTGAGGCGACGATTGCTGAAAAACATCCCGTGACAGGCGTCGTGCATCATCACCGCCAGGCATTGAATGCGCGATCCGATAACGAATCCGGCCAGAATATAGACGGCAATTCGATCGACATGGATCGCGATCGCGCCCGCTGCGATTGCGATCGCCCATTGCAGGAGCAGCAGCAGCGCGTTGCGGCGGTTGTCGATGACGGACAATTGCCGGATCAGCGGCAAAGTGCCACGCCGGGAGTAGCGATATCCGGGCGCGCGCTCCTCGGGGATATCTTCCATGGGAATGCCTCCGCATGTCGGGCCAGCCTGCGACAATGCTATGATCGGCGCAAACCGGCGTCAAGAATCGTGGCCCTGATATGTGCGGGGTTCAGGGGCGCGCAGGGCGCCTCTGGCCATCATGCCCGACCGATCAATCCATAGGCAGGCGGAACGTGCCCGCTTGGCGATCGGCAAGAAAACAGCCTGTCTTGGGGCGACCGATATCGGCCGCTCTTGACCCCTGCCCTGAAAGAGGGAGGAGAGGTAAGAAGCAGACAGTCCGCCATTCACCCCTCCTTCCGGCACGCACCCTCCCGATACGCCATAGACCGCGTCGTCGCACGGGCGTTGGCAGGGGCTTTCCCTTAGCTATTGGCTCGACAAGTCCTGCAACGGAATGACCTTCGCCCCTGTGCCTGTGTCGATCGCCAGACCGGATCGACAGAAGAAGGATCGTCTCAGGCGCGCCCGATCGCTTCCAGCGCTTTTCCCACGGCCGCTATCCCCTCCGGCGCGGCCGCGAAGCCCATATGGGTGCAATCCACTTCGATCGCCTTGTCGCGCTCCCCCGCGCGCCCCCGCGCGCATTCCGGCAGGATCACGCCATCACGCTGCGACCACAAGGCCACGGTCGGCACCGGCGGCTTGGCCTCGCGGGTGCAAGGGAAAGGCGGGCGATCGACCGGAAAGCCCGATACCAACTGGTACAGACGCCAGGCGTGATTAGCGCGCGGGTCGCCCGAAAAGGGCGTACCCATCGTCACCACGCCGCCGACCTTGTGGGCGGCGAACTTGGCATATTCGCGGGCATAAAGCCCGCCCAGGCTCCAGCCGACCAGCGTCACCGGCGCGCCGGTCCGCTTGCGGATCGCGTCCACCCGCCGATCGATCTTGTCCAGGCTGTCGGGCTTCGGCCCGAAATTGCGGCCCATGCCCCAGTCATGCGCGTCATAGCCCGCCGCGTTCAATATGTCGCGCAACCAGCCCATCCGTTGTTCCGACGCCATCAGTCCGGGAATAAGCAGCACCGACCGGCCGTCGCCCTGCATCTGGCCGGTGAGCAAGGCGGCCTGCGCACGGGTGCGGCTGAGGTCGAAGGGAACGGTCAGATTGCCCAGCAACTGTTGCAAAGGCGGAAGCTGTGCCGCACGTGGTCCGGGCGCTAAGCGGTCTTTCCAGAAACTGCTGACAGCTTGAGCGTAAGGCGGCACGACGATGATATCCTTGAACCCCGCCGCAGGCTGCGCGACCGGAAACGATGACATTATCGGGACAACGCTGCACGCGTCTATCGGTTTCGCCGCATGCGATCAACGGTTCGTCGTTTGTGACACTGCCTGGTGGCGGCGTTCAGGGCGCCAACGGCGACGTCTGGGCCACGGTCGCGCCCTCGGTCCCGCGCAACTGGCGCGGTTCCAGGATCGCGGCCGTCTCGATCAGGTCCAGCGCGCGCCGTGCTTCCAGATAGCGGCGGGCATATTGCATCCACCGGTCCGCCGCCGCCTTGCCCGGCATCCGCTCCACCTCGCCCAGCGCGGCGCTTACCCGGCCGCCGTCGATATAGCGCAGCGCCCGGTCCATCGCCGCCTGCGGCCGGGGTGAGGGGGTCGATGCCTTGCGGATGGTGACGAGTTCGCGCGCCTCATGCTCCAGCGCATCCCACCAGCCGGTGTCGGCGGGGGGCGTGGTGACGCGGGTGGCGACGTCCATCAGTCCGCCGCGCAGGTCGGCGAGCGTGATCGGTTCGCGCGCCGCATTGATGACGGCGGCGACGGCGCGCGGCTGCGCCTGGCCGAAGCGCAGCCGCAACTGCCCTTCGACATAGCCGAGCGGCGTCCCGCTATCGAGCGCGCGGCGCGCGGCGAAGGCGACCAGCAGCCCTTCGGCGCGGGCGGCATTGCCCGACGCCGCCTGCGCCTCCACGGTGATGCGGTTGAGCCGCTCTTCCAACTGGATGACGCGCGTATCGAGCATCTGCGCCGCATCGGTGGTCAGCGGCCGGACGGTCGCGCTCGCGCCGGTGCCGGTGATCAGGCCCTGCGGTTGCGTCGGGGCGGTCGGCTGCGGTTGTGGATCACCCCAGCGACGCTGAATCTGGGGCCAGGCCCAGACGGTGAGCGCGATGCCCAGGGCAAAAGCAAGCAGGATCAGGATGAGCAGCGGGAGGATCGTGCGGCGGCGCGGCGCCGTCACGGTCGCGTGGCCGACCCCATCCTCATCGCTCATGCTGGCCCTTTCGTCTGTCATTATGCCCGTCATTCGCACAATCGCGCGGCGAGAGCCAGCATCTCGTCATCGACCGGCAGCGCAGACGCCTGCCCGCTCGCCCAGCCCTCGCCGCAGGCGGCAAGCGCCGCCGGGCTGATCGCGACAATGTGCAGCGACGCGCGCCTGTCCTGCTCCATCTGCTCAGCCAGCCTTTCGCCCGCGCGCGGCGAATGGACCAGCAGCACCGATCCGGGCGCCGCGTCGGCGACCAGCGCCGGGTCCGGCGGCAGGGCGATCATGCTGTAAACCGCGACCCGCGTCACGTCGATCGCCTCCGCCGCCATCGGCGCGACGGTGGTCCCGCCCAGATGGAGCAACCGCCGATGCCCATCCGCCGCGATGCGCGCCGCGATGGCGGTGCCGTCGCCCATGCCCGCCACCACATCGGCAAAGCCCGCTTCGCGCAACGCCTGCGCGGTCGCTTCCCCCACGGCATAGGTCGGCAGTCCCCGAAAGGCGGTCAGCCCCGGTCCGGCCAGGCGCACGCCATGGGCGCTGGTCAGCAGCAGGGCATCGAAATGACTGGCTGGCGGGGACGTCCAGTCGGCCGGCTGCGGCGCGAACAGCGGATGCACCCGCACGCCCAGGCCCAGCGCCGCCGCCTTGGCCGCCGTCCTGCCCGCCGCCGGTTCGGGGCGCAGGATGAGAACGCGGTTCACGTGTCGAACAGCGCCCGCAACGCCGGACTGGCCCGCCCCAGCAGCGCATGGCCGACCGCCTGCGCCGCCTTGTCGTCGCCGCGCGCCAGCCGCGTCTCTTCGCGGACCGTCTCCTGCCCGTCCGGGCTGATGATCTCCGCGATCAGGTGCAGGTTTTCGCCGTCAACCCGGGCCAGCGCGGCGATCGGGGAATGGCAGGTGCCGCCCAATGCTTTCAGCACACCCCGTTCGGCCATCACAGCGTCACAGGTGTCGCGGTCGTTGATCGCGCCCAGCGCCTCGATCATGGCGACATTGTCGCCCAGCGTTTCGATCCCCACCGCGCCTTGCGACGGCGCGGGGAGCATGACGTCGATCGCCACGGTCGCGCCGACATCCCGCTGGTCCAGCCGGTCCAGCCCCGCCGCCGCCAGCAACGTGGCATGGACCTCGCCCGCCGCCAGCTTGGCCAGCCGGGTCGCGACATTGCCGCGGAACAGGGTGATGGTCGCATCGGGGCGTAGCCGCTTGACCTGCGCGGCGCGGCGCGGCGAGCTGGTGCCGACGACCGGATTGGCGGGCAGGGCGGCGAAATCATCGGCGCCCACCAGCCGGTCGCGCACATCGGCGCGCGGCAGCATCGCGGCGATACGGATCGCATCCGGCCGCAGCGTCTCCACATCCTTCATGCTGTGCACCGCAAAATCGATCTCGCCCTCGACCAGAGCCCGGTCCAGTTCCTTGGTCCATAGCGCCTTGCCGCCGATCTCGGCCAGCGCCCGGTCCTGTATCCGGTCGCCGCTGGTCTGGACGGTGACGATCGTCACCGCCTCGTCGGGCCAGCCATGGACGGCGCACAGCGCGCGGGCGGTCATGCGGGCCTGGGCCAGCGCCAGGGGCGATCCTCTGGTGCCGAGGCGCAACGGTCGATCGGACAAAAGCATATGCGGCTTGCTCTAATGACCACGGGCATTAGATGGAAGCGGCAATGACAATCATCCTTGGCCTGGAATCGAGCTGCGATGAAACCGCGGCGGCGCTGGTGAGTGCCGACGGCCGGATTCTCGCGCATCGCCTCGCCACGCAGGAAGAGGCGCACCGCCCCTATGGCGGCGTCGTCCCCGAAATCGCTGCCCGCGCCCATGTCGAGGCGCTCAGTCCCCTGATCGCAGCGGCGCTGACCGATGCGAAGATGACGCTGGCGGACGTGGACGTCATCGCCGCCACCGCCGGGCCGGGGCTGATCGGCGGGGTCATGGTCGGCCTCGTCACCGGCAAGGCGCTCGCCCATGCCGCGGGCAAGCCGCTGATCGCGGTCAACCATCTGGAAGGCCATGCGCTCTCGCCCCGCCTCGCCGATCCGACGCTGCAATTCCCCTATCTGCTGCTGCTGGTGTCGGGCGGCCATTGCCAGTTGCTCCATGTGCAGGGGCCGGGCGCCTATGTCCGTCTCGCCACAACCATCGACGATGCCGCAGGCGAAGCCTTCGACAAGACGGCTAAGCTGCTCGGCCTGGGCTATCCCGGCGGCCCGCAGGTGGAAAAGGCGGCGGCGCTGGGTCATGCCAAGGCCGTTCCTCTGCCTCGCCCCTTGATCCATACCGAAGAGCCGCATTTTTCCTTCGCGGGCCTCAAGAGCGCGGTGATGCGTGCGGTCCAGTCGGGCCAATATACGACCGAAGATATCGCCGCGAGCTTCCAGCAGGCGGTGATCGACTGCCTGATCGACCGCACCCGCCGCGCCCTGGGGCAGAGCGAGGGCATCACTGCGCTGGTCGTGGCGGGCGGGGTCGCCGCCAACAGCTCGGTCCGCGCCGCGCTCGAAGCGCTCGCCGCGGCCCACGACCTGCCCTTCGTCGCACCGCCGCTGTGGCTGTGCACCGACAATGCGGCGATGATCGCCTGGGCCGGGGCGGAGCGCTATGCGGTCGGCCTGATCGACGATCTCACCGTCCCCGCCCGGCCGCGCTGGCCGCTCGACCCGGCGGCCGAAAAGGCGCGCGGCGCAGGAGTGAAAGCATGAAGGCAGGAGTCATCGGTGCGGGCGCCTGGGGCACGGCGCTGGCGCAATTGCTGGCCAGTGATGGCCAGCCGGTCGCGCTCTGGGCGCTGGAGCCGGACGTGGTCGACGCGATCAACGGGCGGCAGGAGAACCCGCTCTATCTCGCCAATATTCCGCTCTCCGCCTCGATCCGGGCGACGGGCGCCATGACCGACCTCGCGACCTGCGACCTGCTGCTGGTCGTCAGCCCCGCCCAGCATCTGCGCAGCGTCGTCGCCCATGCCCCCGCCGGCGTGCCGCTTGTTCTCTGTTCCAAGGGGATCGAGGCGGGCACCAGCCTGCTGATGTCGGAAGTCGCGCAGCAGGCGCAGCCGACCTCGCCCATCGCGGTCCTGTCCGGCCCGACCTTCGCCCATGAAGTGGCGAAGGGCTTGCCGACCGCCATCACGCTCGCCTGCGAGGATCGGACGCTGGGCCAGCGCCTCGCCGCCCGCATCGCCCGCCCGTCCTTCCGCCCCTATCTGTCCGACGACGTCATCGGCGCGGAGATTGGCGGCGCGGTCAAGAATGTGCTGGCCATCGCCTGCGGCGTCGCGGAGGGCGCAGGTCTTGGCCTCAACGCCCGCGCCGCACTCATCAGCCGCGGTTTCGCGGAAATGACCCGCTTCGGCCTGGCGCGCGGCGCCCGCCCCGAAACGCTGGGCGGCCTGTCGGGTCTGGGCGACCTGGTCCTTACATGCTCCTCCACCAATTCGCGCAACTTCTCGCTCGGCAAGGGGCTGGGCGAAGGTGCAAGCGCCGCAGACCTGCTCGCCAACCGCCGCACCGTGGCGGAAGGGGCCTTCACCGCGCCGGTGCTGCGCGATGCCGCACGCGCGGCGGGCGTGGAAATGCCGGTGGTGGAGGCGGTGTGTGCGCTGCTCACCGACGCCGCGCCGCTCGGCGCCGTGATCGACGCGCTGCTCGCGCGGCCGTTGCGGCCCGAATAAGCCGTCGCGCCGCCGCCGCATTGCGCCTAGAACAGATAATAGAAACATGATGACGCAGGGGGTTCAGGGTTCTTTGGCGACACAGGCATCCGCATCCAAGGATCAGGATGACATCGCCGCCCTGGCCAAGGGTGGGCGCACCAACATATTCGGCTTTCTGCTGCGGCTCGCCGCGCGCCTGCCCTTCCTGTTCATCGCGGGACGCTGGTACGGGGCGGACGCGCTGGGCCGTTTCGCCTATGCCGTGCTGGTGGTCGAGTTCGTGGCGCAACTCGCCACGCTAGGGCTCAAGCGCGGCCTCGCTGGCGCGCTGAGCCAGACCGAACGGCCCCATGCTCATGTCGTGACCGACGCCATGGTCGTCACCCTGCTCGCGGCGCTGGTCGGCGCGGGACTGCTGGTCGCCTTTCCCCAGGCGATGTTCCCCAATAGCGGCATCAACGGCCTCGACCGGCTGCTGGCGCTGGTGGTGATCGCGGTGGCGGGGTCGGACGTGGCGCTGGCGGCCTGCGCCTATCGCTTCGATGTCGGCGCGACCGTGCGCGCCCGATCGATCATCGAACCCTGGGCAATCAGCATCGGCGCCTTCGCCTTCGCTTTCTACTCGACGCGCGACGGCCTCATCCTTTCCTATGCGGTCTCGATGATCGCTGCGATGGTGGCGTCAATCATTCCCATGGCGCGCCATTATGGCCGCCCACGCGGCTGGAAGCCGGATGCCGGGCGGCTGTGGCGGCTTGCGCGACGCAACCTGCCGCTCGCCGCGGCGGACGGCGTGGAATGGGGTTCGCGCCGGCTCGACATGGCGATATTGGGCCTGTTCGTCAGCCCGGCGGTGATCGGCATCTATTATGTCGCGCAGCAGGTCGCCTCGCTGCCGCAAAAGCTCAAGACGAGTTTCGACCCCATATTGGGGCCCGTCATCACCCGCAACCTGGCCGAAAACAACCTGGCCGCGATCGCCCGCCAGGTCAGCCAGGTCGGCTTCTGGATCATCGCGGCGCAGGCGGGCATCGCGCTCGCGCTCGGCATCCCCGGCGAAGCGGTAATGGGGCTGGTCGGCCCGCATTTCGTCGGCGGCACCGGCGCGCTCGCCTTCCTGCTGCTCGCCGAAGTGGTGGCGGCCACCGCGGTCGTCAGCGAATCGGCGCTGGTCTACATCGCCCGCCACCGCAACCTGATGATCTCGCTGGTCATGATCGGATTGCAGGCGGGCTTCAGCTTTGCGCTGATCCTGCTGGCCCGCCGGCTGGCCATGCCGGTGATGTGGGTGGCGGCGGCGCCGGCGCTGGCGCTCTGCCTGGCGCTGGCGGTCGGCGCCTTCGTCAAGGCGCGACTGCTCGCCCGGCTGCTCGACGCGCCGATCAATGCCTGGCGCTGGCCGCTGCTGAGCGCCGCGGGTGTCGCCTGCATCGTCGGCGCGGGTTTCGTCGCCTTGCCGCCACGGCTGGAATGGGTCGAGCTGGCAGTCGGCGTCTGGGCGATATTGGGGGCCTATGGCCTCGTCATCTGGCGCTGGGGCTTCGGGTCCGACGACCGCGCCCTGTTCCGCAAGCAGAAGGCGGAGTGACCCGATAGAAAGGCCCGCTTCCCCAACGAGAGGCGGGCCTTTTCCCGGTCAGGCGAACAGCGCGTCGCGGATCACGACGAGGTCGGCTTCCGGCCGCGCGCCCCAGTGCGAGATCACCTCGGCGGCCGCGGCCGCGCCCAGCGCCAGCGCATCCTCGACGCTGCGGCCGTCGATATGGGCGGCCAGGAAGCCGGCGGCGAACAGGTCGCCCGCGCCGGTCGTGTCGACGATCTGCGCGACCGGCGCGGCCGGCGCTTCATGCCGCACGCCATCCACGATCGCCACGGCGCCCTTTTCGCTGCGGGTCGATACCAGCACCGGCACCTTGTCGGCGAAACGGGCCAGCGCCTTGTCGAAATCGTCGATCTGGGCGAGCGACTGAATCTCGCCCTCGTTGGAGAAGAGGATATCGATCATCCCCTGATCGATCAGGTCGATGAAGTCGCCGCGATGGCGGTCGATCACGAAATTGTCGGACAGGGTGAAGGCGACCTTGCGGCCCGCCCCGCGCGCCGCGTCGATCGCTGCCCGCATCGCCGCGCGCGGCTGCTCGGGATCCCACAGATAGCCTTCGAGATAGAGGATCTTGGCCGACCGGATCAGGTCGAAATCGACCGCCGTTTCGGGCAGGAATTGCGACGCACCCAGAAATGTGTTCATCGTCCGCTGGGCGTCCGGGGTCACGAGGATCAGACAACGGGCGGTCGGCACTTCGCCATGCATCACCGCTGTGTCGAAGCGGATGCCCAGGGCATGGACGTCATGGGCGAACACTGCACCAAGCTGATCGTCATTGACCTGGCCAATGAAACCGCATTTCATCCCCAGCGCGGCAAGGCCCGCCAGCGTGTTGGCGGCGGAGCCTCCGCTGATCTCCTTGGCCTGCGGCATGTCGGCATAGAGGGCCTCGGCCATGTCGGCGTCGATCAGTTGCATCCCGCCCTTGGTCAGCGCATGTTCGGCCAGGAAGGCGTCGTCGCTGCGGGCGAGCACATCGACGATGGCATTGCCGATCGCGACAACGTCGAGCGCCGGGGGCGGAACCTGTGCGGAAGCGGTCACGCAATATCCTTATCTTGAAATGGAAATAAAATTTCGTCGCCTTTATCGGTCCGCGCCCGCCCATGCAACGGCGCTGATTGACCTTGCGTCCATGCGGGAGGATAGACGGAGCCATGGTCCTGACCGCCGCCCTGCGCGCCTTTCCTTCCATTTTTCACGGCGCGGCGCTGCGTCTCCTGTTCAAGACGCTGGTGCTGACTTTGTTCCTGTTCACAGGATTAGGCGCCGCGCTCTGGGCCGCTTTTCATGCCTTGCGGCTCCATTTGGGCTGGGGCGGCGGCGGCTTTGCCGAAGCGACCGCCACGGCGCTGCTGGTGGTCGGCGCGGGGTGGCTGCTGTTCCGCGCAGTGGCGATGGCGGTGATGGGCCTGTTCGCCGACGACATCATCGAAGCGGTGGAGCGCGACAGTTATCCGCAGGCGGCGCTCGCCGCCCGGCCGGTCGGCTGGGCGCGCAGCCTGCGCTTCGCCTTGGCCTCGCTGGCGCGCACGCTGGGCTGGAACCTGCTGGCGTTGCCCGCCTATATGCTGTTGCTGGTGACGGGGGTGGGGACCATCGGGCTGTTCCTGGTTCTGAACGCCTATCTGCTGGGCCGTGACATGGCCGACATGGTCGAGCCGCGTCATCCCGCCCTTCCGCCGATCCCGCGGAGCAGCCGGTGGCTTTTGGGGCTCGTTTCGGCGCTTGCGTTCCTGATCCCGCTGGTCAACCTGCTTGCGCCGATCTGGACCGCGGCTATGGCCGTGCATATGTTGCTCGGGCGAAAGACATCCGCATGAATTTCCGATCTTTTGTAACGGCGGCGCTGTGCCTGCCGCTGGCCGCCTGCGGCGGTGGCGTCGTGCCCAGGACCGGCTACACCCCATCGCCGGCCGGTCCTCCCGCCAGCGCCTTCATGAAGCAGGGGCCGTTGATGGGGTCGGACGCGCGCGCGTTGACCCAGATGTTCGGCCAACCCCGGCTCGACATCCGCGAAACCACGGTGCGCAAATTGCAGTTCGCCAACGGCCGCTGCATCCTCGATGCCTATCTCTACGCGCCGGCGCGCGGCAAGGAGCCGGTTGTCACGCATGTCGATGCACGCAGCCCGGCCGGGACGGATGTCGATCCTGCTGCCTGTGCGACGGCGTTGCAGGCGAAATGACCGATTCGTGAAGCGAACGGCGAAGTTCACACCGTTGTCGGGCCTGCCGGGCCAATAGCCACGGTAAAGCCCCTTCGAAGCCACGGTCAGGTCACGGCAAGGTGGCATATAGGTCACGCCCTCGCGACGCCGACACGCCGGTGTGGCGACAGCCCCATGCTTGTCGCGCGACGACGCGGCCCGAAGCGGCAGGAGGCGAACAAGCCGGTCCACGACCCCGGATAGATCAGACGAAATCCTACATTGGAAGCGGTTTGTGGCGTGACACAGGCGGAGTGGGCCACCGCCTGAAACGTCGATTAAAGACGGTCTTCTCTCTTGCGGGGCAGGGAGCGAAGAAGCCCGTTTTTGATCGAATCCGTGGTCAGCGTCGGAGGCGCGCCAATGCCCCATCCTTGCCGATCAGCGGCAGAAGCTGCCCCATGTCGGGGCCGTGATCCAGTCCGGTCAGCGCGCGGCGCAGGGGGAGGAAGAGCGCCTTGCCCTTGCGTCCGGTTTCATCCTTGAGCGCGCCGGTCAGCGTGCGCCAGATGTCGGCGTCGAAGGGGGCATCGGCAAGGATGCGGTGGGCGGCGGCAAGGAAATCGCGGTCCTCTTCCGCTGGCGGAGGCGCATCCACGGGTCCGGTGACAATCCGCCACCAGTCCGCAACGCCCGCCACCGTCTCCAGATTGGGACGGATCGCGGCCCATGCGGCAGCGTCCACGCCAACAGGCAGGCGGTCGGCCACCGCGTCATAGGACAGGAGATGGACGATCTTCTGGTTGAGGGTCGCCAGTTCCCCTTCGTCGAAGCGCGCGGGCGCGCGGCCGAAATGGGCGAAGTCGAAACTGTCGATCAGCGGCTGCATGTCGGCGAACGGCTCGATCGGCTGCGAACTGCCGAGGCGGGCGAGCAGGGATGCGACGCTCATGGCTTCGAGGCCGATTTCGCGGAAATGGGCGACGCCGAGCGAGCCGAGGCGCTTCGACAATTTGCCCTCGCTGCCGGTCAGCAGCGCTTCATGGGCGAAGGCCGGGAGCGGTGCGCCCAGCGCCGTGAACATCTGGATCTGGGTGGCGGTGTTGGAGACATGATCCTCGCCGCGCAGGACATGGGTGACGCCCATGGCGATATCGTCGATCACCGAGGGGAGCATGTAGAGCCAGCTACCGTCAGCACGGCGGATCACCGGGTCGGACAGCAATTTCGGGTCGAAGCGCTGGTCGCCCCGGATCAGGTCGGTCCAGACGATCGGCTGGTCATGGTCCAGCTTGAAACGCCAATGGGGGGCGCGGCCTTCGGCTTCGAAGGCGGCGATCTGGTCGGGGGTCAGCGACAGGGCGGCGCGGTCGTAGACCGGCGGCAGGCCGCGGCCGAGAAGTATCTTGCGGCGGAGGTCGAGTTCCTGGGCGGTTTCATAAGCCGGATAGACATGGCCCGCCGCCTTGAGCGCTTCGAACCGGGATTCGTAGAGGGCGAAACGGTCCGACTGCCTCTCCTCACCGTCCCAGTGGAGGCCGAGCCACGCTAGGTCCGCCCTGATCGAGTCCGCATATTCGGGGCGTGAGCGTTCGAGATCGGTATCGTCGAGACGCAGCAGGAATTGCCCGCCGCTCTTGCGCGCCCACAGCCAGTTGTGGAGCGCGGCGCGGATATTGCCGACATGGAGATGGCCGGTCGGCGACGGGGCGAAGCGGGTGATGACGGTCATGATTGGTCCTAAACCCGTTCGGTTCGCGCGTAGCATAGTCACTTCGCTTCGCTCAGTGCAGGGCTTCGACTTCGCTCGGCCCGAACGGCCTTTTTTGTTGCCTATATCGTGCGAAAGCCGTTGGTGATCGGGTAGCGACGGTCGCGGCCGAAATTGCGGATGCCCAGCTTCACGCCGGGCGGCGACTGGCGACGCTTATATTCGGCGATATAGAGCAGCCGTTCGATCCGGGCGACCGTTTCCTTCTCGAACCCGCGCTCGACCAGCTTGTCGACCGACAATTCCTCCTCGACCAGTCCGTAGAGGATCGGATCGAGAATCTCATAGGGCGGCAGGCTGTCGTCATCGCGCTGATTGTCGCGCAGTTCGGCGCTGGGCGGCTTGGTGATGACCCGTTCGGGCATCACCGGACCTTCCGGCCCGATGCCAAGACCGAGCGACGGGACATTTTCGTTGCGCCAGCGGCACAGGTCGAAAACAGTCGTCTTATAGGCGTCCTTCAGCACCGAATAGCCGCCCGCCATGTCGCCATAGATGGTGGCATAGCCGACCGACATCTCGCTCTTGTTGCCGGTGGTCAGCAGCATATGGCCATATTTGTTGGACAGGGCCATCAGCGTCACACCGCGAATGCGCGACTGGATATTCTCTTCGGTCAGGTCGCGCTGGCGACCCTCGAAGACGGGTGCCAGCATCGTGTCGAAGGCCGTGACGGCGGGTTCGATCGGGATGGTGTCATAGCGGACGCCGAGCAGGCGGGCGCATTCTACGGCGTCGTCCAGGCTGTCCTGACTGGTGAAGCGCGAAGGCATCATCACGCACCAGACACGATCCGGCCCGAGCGCATCGACGGCGACCGCAGCGGACAGGGCCGAATCGATGCCCCCCGAAAGCCCCAGCACCACGCCAGGAAAGCGGTTGCGGTTCACATAGTCGCGCAGGCCCAGCACCATCGCATTGTAGATGTCGGCCGGGCGCGGATCGAGGTCATGCTGCTCGCCGGGCAGGCAGACCCACTGGCCGTCCCATTTCTCCCATTGCGTCAGCACCAGCGCCTCTTCCCAGTCGGGGAGCTGCTGGGCGAGCGTCAGGTCGCCGTTCATCACGAAGGAGGCGCCGTCGAACACCAGTTCGTCCTGCCCGCCGACGCGGTTGAGATAGACGAGCGGCAGGCCGGTTTCGCGCACGCGGGTGCCGGCGACGGCGTTCAAGCGGCGATCGTCCTTGTCCACCTCATAGGGGCTGCCATTGGGGCTGATCAGGATTTCGGCGCCCTCGCTGCGCAGATGCGCGGTGACGAAGGGGAACCAGATATCCTCGCAGATCGGCACGCCGATCTTTACGCCCTTGAAATCGATCGGCGCGGGCAGCGGTCCGGGGGCGAACAGGCGCTTTTCATCGAAGGTGCCGTAATTGGGCAGCTCGCGCTTCTGCCGGATCGCGGTGACCGCGCCATTGTCCAGCAGGGCGACGACGTTGAAGAGAACGCCCTGCGAAGCGACCACCGTGCCGACCAGCATCGCCGGGCCGCCATCGGCGGTTTCCTGCGCCAGCCGGTCGAGCTGGTAATTGGCCTGGTCGACCAGGGCGGGCTTGAGCACCAGATCTTCGGGCGGGTAGCCGATCAACTGGAGTTCGGGATAGACGATGAGGTCGGCGCCCTGCGCGCGGGCGCGCCATGCCAGCATGGCGTCGGCATTGGCCTTCAGGTCGCCCACGGACTGGGTCATCTGCGCAAGCGCGATCACGAGTTTGTCGGTCATGGTCCGGCGCCCTAGAGCATTTTCGCCGCTTGCGAAAATGCTCTGTTTTTCGATGCCGCATTTTCGAACCGGACATCCGCTGCGCGCACGTCCTGAAAATGCGCATGTCCATTTTGCCCCACGGCGCAAAAGCGCCTTTCCACATGGGACTTGCGCCGCTAAAGGGGCCGCGTTTCGCGCATCGTCATCAATTCGTCACGCCAATTAGTTTGGGGTTTTTCGCCATGAAACTCATGACCGGCAATTCGAACAAGCCGCTTGCGGCCGCCATCGCCGACTATATCGAAATCCCCCTGACCGACGCCAGCGTCCGTCGCTTCGCCGACGAAGAAGTTTTCGTGGAAATTCATGAGAATGTCCGCGGCGAAGACGTGTTCGTGATCCAGTCGACGGCCTATCCGACCAACGACAATCTGATGGAATTGCTGATCATGATCGATGCGCTCAAGCGCGCGTCGGCCAAGCGAATCACCGCCGTCGTCCCCTATTTCGGCTATGCCCGCCAGGACCGGAAGCCCGGCCCGCGCACCCCGATCAGCGCCAAGCTGGTCGCCAACCTCATCACCACCGCCGGCGCCGACCGCGTCCTGTCGGTCGACCTGCACGCCGGGCAGATCCAGGGCTTTTTCGACATTCCGACCGATAACCTGTTCGGCGCGCCGGTGATGTCGGCCGACATCCAGGCGCGCTTCGGCGACAAGAATATCATGGTCGTGTCCCCCGACGTGGGCGGCGTGGTGCGCGCCCGCGCGCTGGCCAAGCGGCTCGACAACGCCCCGCTCGCCATCGTCGACAAGCGCCGCGAGCGCGCCGGCGAATCGGAAGTGATGAACATCATCGGCGACGTGAAGGGCCGTTTCTGCATCCTGATCGACGACATCGTCGATTCGGCCGGCACCCTGTGCAACGCCGCCGCCGCGCTCAAGGCGCAGGGCGCAGAGGGCGTGATCGCCTATGTCAGCCATGGCGTGCTGTCGGGCGGCGCAGTCGCACGCGTCGATGCGTCGGAACTGCTGGAACTGGTCATCACCGATTCGATCCAGGGCACCGAGGCGGTGAACACGTCCCAGCGCATCCGCCACCTGCCCATCGCCCCGCTGCTGGGCGAAGCGATCAAGCGCATCGCGGACGAGAGTTCGGTGTCCAGCCTGTTCGACTGAAAGGAGAATGGGCTGGCGGCGCTCAGGCCGCGGGCAGCATCACCAGCGGCACCGTCAGGATCATGACCAGCGCGACGACGATGCGCTGGCCGCGCGAGATGCCGAGCGGCTTTTCGCGCCAGAGCATCGGGCAGGCGAGCAGCGCGAAGCCGATCGCCATGTTGGACAAAGTCGCCGAGCCGCCGATCGGCATATCCTGCCGCAGGGCGAGGCCCGCGAACAGGGTGATGAAGCTCAATATCCAACCCAGCAGCGCTATGCGTGCCCCCTTTGCGTCGCAGGCTAGAACGGTCGGGTTGCCGAAGCCTTAATCGGGGATCGGCGTCCAGGGATCGTAGCTGCCGAAGCTCCAGACATTGCCTTCGGGATCGAGCGCGGTGTAGCCGCGACCGGGATAGCCGTCATTGTCCTGCGGCTCCTGCACCACGACCGCGCCTTCGTTGCGGGCGTGGAGGCAATGGGCGTCGGGATCGGGCACGACGACATAGACGCAGGCCGTGATGCCGCCCAGGTCGCGGACGGTGGACCAGGTGTAGAGCGACTCGCCCTCCATGTCCTTGACGCTGCCCAGCATCACCATGCCGTCGCCCAGCACCAACTGGGCATGATGGATGATGGCGGGGTCGGCCTCGTCGGGATAGACGGCGTGGCGCGCAAAGCCGAAGGCCGCGCACAGGAAATCGATCGCGGCGGGGGCGTCGGCATAGCGCAGGCATGGGATGACGGGCGAACCGGGCATCTTCCTCTCCTTCTCTCGTCGGTGGTTCAGTCTAGCGTATCGCGGTCCAAGTCGCTAGGCGAAGGGGATGACCACCCGCGACGACCTGGCCCTCGCCAACCGCCTTGCCGACGCCGCCGGCGCCGCCATCCGTCCCTTTTTCCGCGCCCGCTACGACACCGAGATCAAGGCGGACAAATCGCCGGTGACGGAGGCCGACCGCGCCGCCGAAGCCGCGATCCGCGCGATCCTGGAACAGGAACGGCCGGGCGACGGCATCATCGGCGAGGAATATGGATCGGTGCGCGAGGATGCCGAGCGGGTGTGGATCCTCGACCCGATCGACGGCACGCGCAGCTTCATCGCCGGGCGGCCGATCTTCGGCACGCTGATTGCGCTGACGCAGGCGGGGTGGCCGACCATCGGCATCATCGACCAGCCGATCGCGCGCGAACGCTGGGCCGGGATGAGCGGGCAGCCGACCACCTTCAACGGCAAGCCGGTGCGCACCCGCGCGTGCAAGGCGCTGGAGGGCGCAGGCATCGCCACCACCAGCCCGCATCTGTTCGGCGAGGGCGACGTGCCCCATTATATGGCGCTGGTCGCCGCGGTGTCGGGTGGCTCGCCGCGCCAGGGTCCGGTCTATGGCGGGGACTGCTATAATTACGGCCTGCTGGCGTCGGGATTCCTCGACATCGTCATCGAATCGGGCCTGCAAAGCTACGACTTCGCCGCTTTGGTGCCGGTGGTCGAGGGGGCTGGCGGGCTGATGTGCGACTGGAATGGCGAGCCGCTGACAGCCGAGAGCGAAGGCCATGTGCTGGCGCTGGGCGATCCGGCGCGGCTGGAGGATGTGCTGGAGGCGCTGGGCAGCGCGCCGGAGCATCATCATCACGACCATTAATCGATAGGGCATTAATCGATCGGGCATTAATCGATCGGGGCGGCGTTCCTGACGGCGAGGTCGAACAGGCCGGTGGTCGATTCGTCGAAGCAGACGAAGAGAATATGGTCGAACGCATCGGGATGCAGGCGCAACGCGTCCCGCACGGCATCGGCGGCCGTCGCGGCGGCAAGGGGCTTGGGGAAACCGTAAATGCCGGTCGAGATGGCCGGAAAGGCGATGCTACGCAGGGCATGATGCCGCGCCAGGCCGAGTGCGTGGGCATAGCAGTTGGCCAGGAGCCCGCATTCGCCCTGCCCCCCGCCCTGCCAGACCGGCCCGACCGTGTGGATGACATAGCGGGCGGGCAGGCCATGGCCGCGGGTAATCCGCGCCTCCCCGGTCGGACAGCCGCCGATGGTGCGGCATTCGGCGAGCAGGTCCGGCCCGGCGGCGCGGTGGATGGCGCCGTCGACCCCGCCGCCGCCCAGCAGGCTGTTATTGGCGGCGTTGACGATCGCGTCGGTCGCGCAGCTTGTGATGTCGCCCGTCACCACATCCCAGCGGGTCGCGCCGACGTTCATTGCGTCAGTCCTTCACCGGGCCGCCGATCGACCAGATATGGCCGAACGGATCGATCACCTGGCCGTAGCGTGCGCCCCAGAACTGGTTGTCGAGCGGAAAGCGAATGGTCGCGCCGGCGTCGAGCGCGCGGGTCCACCATGTATCGGCATCATCGACTTCCAGATGCAGCGTGACCCCGGCCGGCGGCGGCACGGCCTCGCCATGGCTCATCTCGTGAAAATGGTCGTTCAGCATCAGCCCGCCATCGTTGACGATCAGGTGGGCGTGCATGATGCGGACGCCGTCGTCGGCCATGTGGCGCGATTGTTCGGTCGCGCCGAAGGCCGTGGCGTAGAAGGCGATCGCTTCGCCCGCCCGGCCGTCGGCGATGGTGAGATGCGGGGTGACCCCCGGCATGACGAAGGGTGCGTCGCTCATGGCCTTCTCCTCTTCGAGTCGTTGTCCGCGCAGGATAAACCTGCGCACCGCCGATCAGAAGCCGATCAGAAGATGCCGAGGAATTTCTTGTCCTGGCGCTTCTGCTCGCCCTTGCTGCCCCGGCCCTTCTCATCCTTGGCCGTGGTTCCGCGGCCGACATCGTCGCGCGGCTGGCCACCCTTGGTGCGCTGCGCCTGCGCGCTGGCACCCGCCAGGATCGGGCCACAGGCCGCGCCCTTGGCATCCCCGGAATCGACGAAGGCCAGCAAAGACGCGATCGGCGTGCCGACCACGCCCAGCGCCAGCGCCGCGCCGCCACGGGTCAGCAGTTCGGGGCTGACCACGGCGATGCCCGGTTTTGCGAAATAGCCGTTGATGCCGACGGGCGACTGGCCGGAAAAGAGGCTGATCTTCTTGCCGTCGGCGCGGAAGGCAAGATCGAGGCTTTCATTCCTGAACGAGAAGCCGCCGCGGCCGATCATCACATTCTTCTTCGTGTCGATCAGGATCGGATCGGCCGCCGCCACGCCGTTGCGCACGGTGAAGGCGATCAGGCCGCAATTGATCTCCACAGGCTGCTTCAACTTGCCGGAAAACATCTTGGTGACGAACGTGCCGACATCCAGTTCGGACAGCTGGACGTTGCGCGCCCACATCGAGCCGGCGGGCAGGATGATGGCGATGCGGCCGTTCGCAGTGCCGAGCGAATCATGCAATGTATCGCCCAGCCCGGTCATCTGCACCCGCCCCTTGACCGTGCCGCTGGTACCCGATTCCTCCACGCCCCAGCGCGCCAGCAGCTTGCCCATCGGGGTGGGCGACAGGCGGATGTCGTAGGTCGTGCGGACGGGGCGATGACGCGCGTCGATCTCTATGTCCGACGCGACATGACCGCCGGACATGTCGAAGGTCAAGGGCGACAGGGTGAGCAGGCTATGGTCGAGCTTCACCGTGACGGCTGCGTTGGACACCGGCAGGTTGGGCGCGCGGATGGTGCGCATGGTGTAGCGGACATTGGCGTCGAAATTGCGGATCGCTTCGACCCGCAGCGGGGCGTCGGGCAGGATGCGGGGCGCGCCGCCGACCGTCTCCACCGCGCCGGCCGCCCCCTGCGCTGCCAGACGATCGGGGTCATAGCCGATGAACGGGCCGACATCGATGATGTCGAGCGTCTGCGTGGCGAGGTCGGCGTCGATCAGGAGCCGCGCCCTCGGCAGCGACACGGTCATCTTCCCGGCGAGGTCGCTGTCGCCGAAATGGCCTTTCAAATGGGTGAAGCGCCATTCTTCGCCGGCCTTGGTCAGGGCCGATGTGAAGCGATAGGCGCGGGTGTCGGGGATGGCGACGCCCAGGAAATCGAACAACAGGCCGAGATTGGGGCCGTGGGTGACGAGGCGCAGGTCGCTGCCCTCCAGTTCGGTCGCGCCGGGCAAGGTGCCGCTGACCTCCAGCACGGTCGCGCCCGCCACCGCCCGCGCGGCCAGGGCGTTCTTGCCACGGCTGATCGTCTGGTTCGGGGACAGCAACCCGCCGGTCAGGGTGAAGGGCCGGTCACGCATCATACCCTGACCGGAAAAGCGGATGTCCTGCGCAAATCGCGTGTCCTGCGCCCGCACCGTCTCGAACCCGATGTCGGTTGCCAGTTGCAGCACGGGGTCGCGATAGCGCAGCGTCGTGCCAGCCAGCAGCGCGCGCCGGATCAACGGCAGGTTGAGCGGCTCGCCCTTCCGGTCGGGGTCGCCGAAGGTCCATGTGTTGCTCTTGTGATCGCGCGACCATTCCAGATCGACGGCAGCGCTGCGCAGTTCCAGCCAGGGCACGCGATATTTGGCGCCGAAGATCAGACTGAGCGGGGCGATGCGGCTGTCGATCAGCTCGGCCCGGAACAGGTCGGGGCGGCTGGCCCAGGGCAGGTTGGCGACGTGCAACCCTTCGGCGCGGAACTTGATGGCGAGGGGCGCGAAATAGAGCTGGAAGTCGCCGCCCACGCGTACCTGCCGTTCCAGCCGGCTGGTCAGGATGCGTTCGAACGGTCCCTTGAGGAAACGGCCCTTGGTGATGAAGAGGATCAGCCACAAGGCGAAGAGGATACCGACGATCCCCAGAATGATTCGCACCGGCAGCGGCAAGCGCCGCCAGCGGTCGCGGGCGCGGCGGACATGGGCATGGAGTCCGTCCGATGGCGCAACATTGGGGGGGGAATCGATGTCGGCCATGGCAGGGGTAACGCCGCGCCCATGCTTTAGGTCCGAATCGTCTTGCTTTCCGGCCGATGCCCGCCTATGCGCGCCGTTCGCGATATTCAGTGAGACCGCCCGGCTAACTAGGGCTGCCGGGGCTGTCTGTAATCGTCGCGCCAGACAAGGAGACGAAAATGCCCAAGATGAAGACCAAGAGCGGTGTGAAGAAGCGCTTCAAGTTCACCGCGACCGGCAAGGTCAAGCACGGCGTCGCTGGCAAGCGTCACCGCCTGATCAGCCACAACGCCAAATATATTCGCCAGAACCGTGGCACTTCCGTGCTGTCCGATGCCGACGTGGCGCACGTCCGCCTCTGGGCACCCTACGGCCTGAAGTAAGGAGTAGAGGACAATGGCACGCGTAAAACGTGGTGTAACCACCAAGGCGAAGCATAAGCGGATTTTGGATCAGGCGAAGGGCTATTATGGCCGTCGCAAGAATACGATCCGTATCGCTCGCCAGGCCGTCGAAAAGGCCGGCCAGTACGCCTATCGCGACCGCAAGGTTAAGAAGCGTTCGTTCCGTGGTCTGTGGATCCAGCGCATCAACGCGGGTGTCCGCGCCGAAGGCCTGACCTATTCGCAGTTCATGCACGGTCTGAAGCTGGCCGGTGTCGAACTGGACCGCAAGGTCCTGGCCGACATCGCAATGCACGAAGGCGAGGCGTTTAGCGCCATCATCGCCCAGGCGAAGGCTGCGCTGCCCGCAGCTTAAGCGGACCGATCGCAAGATCGTCAAAAGGGCGCCGGGGCAGATGCTTCCGGCGCCCTTTTTGTTTTCCGGCCTCCGTTCGTTTGGACGAGGGTAGGGCTTCGACAGGCTCAGCCCGAACGGATTGAGGGGTGGCCGGACATCTGAGGGGATTAATCCCATGTCGCTGCATCTGTGGTGGTTGTACGTCACGGCCGTCTTCCTGATCTCGGCCACGCCGGGACCGAACATGCTGCATGTCATGACGCAGAGCATTGCCCATGGCCCGCGCAAGGCGACCGCGACGATGGCGGGCCTGATGAGCGCGGTGCTGCTGTGCCTGACGGCCTCGGCGCTGGGGCTTGGCGCGCTGCTCAAGGCGTCGCCGGGGCTGTTTGCCATATTGCGCTATGCGGGCGTGGCCTATCTGCTGTGGCTGGGGGTCAAGGCGTGGCGCGCGCCGGTGGACGATATTGGCGCGATGGGCGCGACCCGGGCGCGGTCGCTCCGCGCCTTATATGGCACGGGCATGCTGACGGGACTGTCCAATCCCAAGCTGATCATCTTCGCAGCGGCGCTTTTCCCCCAGTTCATCGACCTGCACCGGCCCTTCTGGTTGCAACTGGCAATCCTGATCGCCAGTTTCGTTGTGATCGAAAGCTTCTGGTATGCCGTTTATGCGCTGGGCGGCCTCAGCCTGGCCCGTTGGTTGCAGCCCGCCAATCGGCAGAAACTGTTCAACCGTGGCACCGGACTGTTGTTCATCGGTTTTGGCGGCGCGTTGCTGGGGGCAAGGGCCTAACCCTTTCCTGGCCCGCCCCTTTCCTTGATCGCCATGCCCCGCTAAGGCGCGGACATGCATCCGCCACCACTGGCTCTGGAAGATTTATGACTGAAATTGCCAATCTGAAAGCCGGCCTGATCGCCGACATCGCCGCGGCCGACACGCTCGACGCGCTGGAGGCGCTGCGGGTCGGCGCGCTGGGCAAGAGCGGGGTCGTGACGGGCCTGCTTAAGACGCTGGGGCCGATGTCGCCGGAAGAGCGGATGGACAAAGGGCCGCCGATCCAGGATTTGCGCGAGAGCGTGACGGTGGCGCTGGCCGACAGGAAGGCGGCGCTGGAGCAGGCCGCGCTTGATGCCAAGCTGGCGTCGGAGAAGGTCGATATGACCCTGCCCGCCGATCTTGGCGCACAGGGATCGGTCCATGCCGTGTCTCAGGTAATGGACGAACTCGCGGAAATCTTCGCGGACCTGGGCTTTTCCGTCGCCACCGGGCCGGAGATCGAGGACGACTGGCATAATTTCACCGCGCTCAACATTCCCGAGACGCACCCGGCGCGCGCGATGCACGACACTTTCTACTTCCCGGACGAGGAAGGCGCGAAGAAGATGTTGCTGCGCACCCATACTTCGCCGGTGCAGATCCGCACGATGATGAACGGCACGCCGCCGCCGATCCGCATCATCGCGCCCGGCCGCGTCTATCGCAGCGATAGCGACGCCACGCACACGCCGATGTTCCACCAGATCGAAGGTCTGGTGATCGACAAGGGCATTACGCTCGGCCACCTGAAATGGACGCTGGAAACCTTCCTCAAGGCGTTCTTCGAGCGGGAGGACATCGTCCTGCGCCTGCGTCCCAGCTATTTCCCCTTCACCGAACCGTCGGTGGAGGTCGATGTCGGCTATACGCTGACGAACGGCCAGCGCGTTATCGGCGGCGATGGCGATGCGGCGGGCGGCGGCTGGCTGGAGGTGCTGGGCAGCGGCATGGTCAACCGCCGCGTGATCGAGGCGTGCGGACTGGACCCGGACGAATGGCAGGGCTTCGCCTTCGGCACCGGGGTCGATCGCCTCGCCATGCTCAAATATGGGATGAACGACTTGCGGGCCTTCTTCGACGGCGATCTGCGCTGGCTGAAACATTATGGATTCTCGGCGCTCGACGTGCCCACGCTGAGCGGAGGAGTGGGCGCATGAAATTCACCCTGAGCTGGCTCAAGACGCATCTCAACACCGATGCCGACCTGGCGACGATCCTCAAGACGCTGAACGCCATCGGGCTGGAGGTCGAGGGCGTCGAGAATCCGGCCGAAAAGCTCGGCGGGTTCAAGATCGCCAGGGTGCTGACGGCGGAGCGCCATCCGCAGGCCGACAAGTTGCAGGTGCTGAGCGTCGATCATGGCGACGGTAGCCCGTTGCAGGTCGTGTGCGGCGCGCCCAATGCCCGCGCGGGGCTGGTCGGCGTGTTCGGGATCGAGGGCGCGGTAGTGCCGGCCAACGGCATGGTGCTGAAAAAGACTGCGATCCGTGGCGTCGAATCCAACGGCATGATGTGTTCCACGCGCGAGCTGGAACTGGGCGACGATCATGACGGGATCATCGAAGTGAGCGGCGATGCGCCGGTGGGTCAGGTCTATGCCGACTGGGCTGGCCTGAACGATCCCGTCATCGATGTGTCGATCACCCCGAACCGGCAGGATTGCATGGGCGTGCGCGGTATTGCGCGCGATCTGGCGGCAGCGGGCCTCGGTACCCTCAACGCCATCATCGTGCCGACGATCGAGGGCGTGGGTCCGGGGCCGGACGTGCGCACCGACGATAGCGACGGCTGCCCGGCCTTCTTCGCGCGCACCGTGCGCGGCGTCACCAATGGCGCTTCGCCCGAATGGATGAGCAAGCGGCTCAAGGCCATCGGCCAGAAGCCCATCAGCGCGCTGGTCGACATCACCAATTACATCATGTTCGATCTCGGCCGGCCGCTGCATGTCTATGACATGGCGACGCTCAAAGGTGGCCTTGTGGCGCGCAAGGGCAAGGCCGGCGAGGAAGTGCTGGCGCTGAACGGCAAGAGCTACGCCGTCGACGAGACGATGACCGTCATCGCCGACATGCAAGCCGTGCATGATATCGGCGGGATCATGGGCGGCGAACATTCGGGTGCGACGAGCGCCACGACCGACGTGCTGATCGAATGCGCCTATTTCACGCCGGAGCGGATCGCGGTGACGGGGCAGAAGCTGACCCTGACCTCCGACGCGCGCGGCCGCTTCGAACGAGGGGTCGACCCGGCGTTCCTGGACGACGGCCTGTCGATCGCGACCAGCCTGGTCGTCAGCCTGTGCGGCGGCACGCCCAGCGAGGCGACCCGCGCCGGCACCCCGCCCGCGACGCCGCGGACCGTGGCCTATGCGCCCGACCAGTGCCTGGCCCTGGCCGGCGTGCAGGTGCCCGCCGATGAACAGAAGCATATCCTTGAAAGCCTGGGCTTCGGCGTCAGCGGCGAAGCGAGCCGCGTCGAATATGAAGATGGGATGCCGGTGACGGTGCCGGGTCGCTGGACGATCATGGTCCCGACCTGGCGCCGCGACGTCGATGGCTGGCCCGATATCGTGGAGGAGGTGGTGCGCATCGTCGGTCTCGACCATGTGCCCTCCACCCCGCTGCCGCGCGTGCCGGGCGTCGCTCGCCCGACCGCCACGCCCGAGCAGATGGTCGAGCGCCGGGTGCGCCGCACTGCCGCCGCGCGCGGGCTGGCTGAGGCGATCAACTGGTCCTTCATTTCGCAGAAGGAAGCCGCCGCCGTGGGCGGGGGCGACTGGACGCTGGCGAACCCGATCTCCGAAGAGCTGAAGGTCATGCGGCCATCGCTGCTGCCCGGCCTGCTTTCGGCGACGAAGCGCAATGTCGATCGCAGCGCGAACTCCGTTCGCCTGTTCGAACTGGGCCGCCGCTATTTCAAGCAAGGCGAGCGGGCGACCGTCGGATTCGTGCTGGCGGGCGAGAAGCTGGCGCGGGGCTGGCAGAGCGGCAAGGCGCAGGGCTTCGACGCGTTCGACGCCAAGGCGGAAGTGATTGCGTTGCTGGCCGCCGCCGGCGCGCCGGTCGGCAATCTCCAGAATTTCGGGGAGGCTTCGGCCGCCTATCATCCCGGCCAGTCTGGCACGCTGCGGCTGGGGCCGAAGGCGGTGCTCGCCGAATATGGTGTGCTGCACCCGTCGCTGGCCAAGCAGTTCGGCCTGACCGGCACCGTGGTCGCCGGCGAAATCTTCCTCGATGCGATTCCGGGCAAGCGCAAGAGCGGCTTCATGCGCGCGCCTTATGCGCCGCCCGCATTGCAGGCCGTGAAGCGCGACTTCGCCTTCCTCGTACCGGACATGGTCGAGGCCGATGCGCTGGTGCGGGGCGTCAAGGGTGCGGACAAGAAGAGCATCGTCGATGTGCGTCTGTTCGACGTCTTCGTCGGGCCGGGGGTGGAGGATGGCTTCAAGTCGCTGGCCATAGAAGTGACGTTGCAGCCGGGCGAGAAGAGCTTTTCCCAGGAAGAGCTGGAGGCGATCAGCGCCGCAGTGGTCAAGGCCGCACAGAAGCTGGGCGGAAGCCTGCGCGGCTGAACATCCTCATCGCTTTTATAAAGAAGGCGCGGTGAACGATCACCGCGCCCTTTTGCATCGACAGGAACAGGGCTTCGACAGGCGCAGCCCGAACGGTTGAGAGGGTAAATACCCTCTCAACCGCCCTACAGATCCACGCCCGCGGCGATCGCTTCCAGCTTGCGGATGCGTTCCTTGAGGTCGGCGACCTCGATCCGGGCGGAAGCGCTCGGCGGTGCAGCCTCTTCGAAGCGGCGGCCCAGTTCGGCGCGCTTCAGCTCCAGCCAGCCGCTCCAGCCGCGCAAGGCCGCCGCCGCGATGATGGCAAGGCCGATCAGGCCAGCCGCCGCCAGGGTGATATAGAGATAGGGGTCTTGCATATAAGCCTCCCTGTCCGGTCAGACCGCGCTCAGTCGCGATCCCGGAGCTTTTCGAATTCCCGCTCCAGCGCGGTGGAGCCGTCCGTCGCCAGCCGTTCCAGCACGGCGACGCGATCCTTGAGCGCCTTCATTTCCGCGCGCAGCCTTTCCGTATCCGGATCGGGACCGCGCTGGATGAACTCTTCGCCCTTGTGCCGGCGAACGACGCCATATTTGGCCTGCAAAACCCGCGAGATTGCGATGATCGCCACGATAAGGACGACCATGGAAAAAGGGTTGTCGATCATCTGTTTTGTCCCTTGATTATATCGTGCGCTCAGTTGGCCGGGCCGCGCAGCTGTTCGATCTCACGGGTCAGCTGGTGACTTTCGTCGGTGACGATGCGTTCGACCACGGCGAGCCGATCCTTCATCGACCCGATCTCGGCGCGCAGCTGGGCGTTTTCCTGGCTCAGCAGCTTGATGCGCTCGACCATTTCCTCGTTCTTCTGCGGATAGACGGCCTTGCCCCAGCTATTTTCCAGCGGATAGCCGTGGCGGATGCGCAACCAGGTGGTGAACACCCAGCCGCCGACCGCCAGCGATCCGACGATAACGGCCACCGGGGCGAAGGCTTCGAATGGAAACATGATGATACTCCCCTTGGTCGGCCGGTATCAGCGCAGCGCGTCGATTTCGCGCGCGGTGCGGGCGGCGGGATCGGTGGCGATCCTCTCCAGCACGGCGATGCGGTCTTCGAGGCGGCTGATGCGGCCCACCAGCTTTTCGTTTTCGTTGGAAAGAAGGTCGATTTTTCGACCGGCGTCGGGATCGCTTCGATGAACGGTATTTCCGTTGTCGTCGGTCAGCGGATAGCCGTAGCGCGCCCGCATCCAGGTGGTGATGACCCAGGCGCCCATGGACAGGGCGACGATGGCGACGATGAAGCTTGGTCCTGCGAAGCTCATGATCCTTGGCTCCCTCTAATCCCCTCTGCCACGCGCCTCAGCGCAGGCTGTCGATTTCGTCGGCGAGGCGGGTGTTGCGGCTGGTATAGTGGATTTCGATGTCGGCCAGGCGGCGATCGATGTCGCGGAACTTGGAGCGGACGTCGCGGGTCGAACGGGTCGGGTTGGTGCGCACGCCCTGCCAGAATTTCTCGTCGTCGCGATCGGCATACAAACCCAGCGGCTTGTTTTCGGCAAAGTAGGCGACGGCGACATAGGCGATGAGGGTCCAGGGAAAGGCGCCCATCAGGGTGACGAGCACCGCGCCGACCCTGACCCAGGTCACGTCGATTCCGCTATAGTCGGCGATGCCGGAGCACACGCCCATCCATTTGCCATTCTTCTTGTCGAGGTAGAATTTCGTGCGGCGGGCGGTCATGTCAGTTCCTCCGGTCGAGTTCATAGCCGTCGTCGGCCGACGGGCGAGAGGGGCGGAAATCGGGGTTGTCGGCGGCGACGATCCGTTCGACCGTCTGGAGCCGTTCTTCGAGCCGGCGGGCGAGAAGGTGGAGGTCGTCCAGCAGCTTCTCGTCCTCGTCGGTGATCTTGGGCGCCTGCTTCCACTTGATGACATAGTGGAAGATCAGCCAGGGCATGCCGATGAACAGCATGCCGCAGACCATGATCGGCAGGAACACGTCTTCCATCGGATCAGGCTCCCCCGGTCTTGTCGGCGTTCATGGACGCCTTGAGTGCGGCGAGATCGGCATCGACCTTGTCGGCCGACTTCAGTTCCGCAATCTCCTCTTCCAGCGTCTTGGGGACGCCGCCCAGCGTGGCGGCGTCGGCGCGGCCTTCGGCCATGTCCACGCGGCGTTCGAGCATGTCGAAGCGGGCGAAGGCGTCGTTGACCTTCTCGCCGGCATAGGCTTCGCGGACGCGCAGGCGGTTTTCCGCGCTCTGCATCCGGGTGACCAGACTGTTCTGGCGGGCGCGGGCTTCGCGCAGCTTGCCCTGCAGCTTGGCGATATCCTCTTCCGACGCCTTGAGCGCGTCGTCCAGCGTCTCGATCTCCTGGGCGAGATGATCGGCCATGTCGGTCGCCTTCTGGCGCTCGACCAGCGCGGCCTTGGCGAGGTCTTCGCGGTCCTTCGACAAAGCGAGCTGCGCCTTTTCGGTCCAGCTGTCCTGCAAGGCGGTCAGCTTGGCGATGTGGCGGCGCATTTCCTTCTGGTCGGCGATGGTGCGGGCGGCCGATGCGCGGACCTCGACCAGCGTTTCCTCCATTTCGAGGATGATCATGCGGATCATCTTCGCGGGATCTTCGGCCTTGTCGAGCAGGTCGGTCACATTGGCGGCGATGATGTCGCGGGTGCGGGAGAAAATACCCATTTGAACGTCACTCCTGGTCTTATCGTCTTGTTGGGGGCCGGGGCGGGCGAGAGGGGGCACTCCCGCCCCGGCCAGGGCTTGCGCCTTATGCGAGGTAGCGCAAGGCCGCGGGGGTATCGTGCGTCGCAAGGATCGGGGCTTCGCTGGCGCGGGCCGGACCGACCGCCGAAAGGATCATGGTCGATCCGAACAGCAGGGCGGCGATGGCGGCCGACATCAGCTGGCTGATTTCGCGAACGCTGTTGGTCTGGTTGGTCATCGTCATACTCCCTGAAACTTGGCCTTCATAGGCTCCGCGATTATTTGCGGATTGCCCTGAGCTTTGCAGAGGCCGTGCCAGTTTCGAAAAATGGCCGATTTTCTGGGCTTTTTGAGCCGTTGCGGGCCAGCGGGCCAATATGCCACTTGCCAAGGAGTGGGAAATTTCACCATAAGTTGGCGCATGGAGAAAAATACGCAATTTGTCGGCCAGAGCTTCGCCTTTCTCGACGCGGTCGAGCAGGCGGGGCGCGCGGCCGAACTCAACCGGCCGGTGCTGGTGATCGGCGAACGCGGCACCGGCAAGGAGCTGATCGCCGAGCGGCTGCACCATCTGTCGCCGCGCTGGGGCGAGCCGCTGATCACGATGAACTGCGCCGCGCTACCCGAAACGCTGATCGAGGCGGAACTGTTCGGCCATGAACAGGGCGCGTTCACCGGCGCGACCAAGGCGCGGCCCGGCCGGTTCGAGGAGGCCGATGGCGGCACCCTGTTCCTGGACGAACTGGGCACGCTGTCGATGGCGGCGCAGGAGCGGCTGCTGCGCGTCGTGGAATATGGCGAGGTGACGCGGATCGGCGCGTCGCGGCCGCAGCGGGTGGACGTACGGATCGTCGCGGCGACCAATGAGGATTTGCCTGCCGCCGCCGACGCCGGGCGCTTTCGTCCCGACCTGCTCGACCGGTTGAGCTTCGAGGTCATCACCCTGCCCCCTTTGCGCGCGCGCGAGGGCGATATCACCGTGCTGGCCGATCATTTCGGGCGGCGCATGGCGGCCGAGCGCGACTGGCCGCAATGGCCCGGCTTCACGGCGGCCTGCGCAGCGGAGCTGGAAGGCTATGGCTGGCCGGGCAATGTGCGCGAGCTGCGCAATGTGGTCGAACGCGCGGTCTATCGCTGGAACGAGCCGGGGCGGCCGATCAGCCAGATCACCTTCGACCCCTTCGCCTCGCCGTGGAAGCCCAAGTCAATGATGAAACGGGCCGAGGCGGCACCGTGTGACGCCCCTGCCGCACCGTCAGCACCCACCATGACCTATGAAGAGATTAGCGACCTGCGCGCCGCCGTGGACGGGCACGAGGCGGCGATCATCCGCGCCGCGCTGGAGCGATTTCGGTACAACCAGCGCGCGACCGCCAAGGGGCTGGGCCTGACCTACGACCAGTTGCGCCACTGCATGAAGAAACATGGGTTGAGCGCGGGCTGAACAGCCCGCGCTCGATGGGCAATCAGCGCGTCGGCACCGGCTCCGCGCCGCTATAATCGTAAAAGCCCTTGCCGGTCTTGCGGCCATACCAGCCCGCTTCGACATATTTGACCAGCAACGGCGCAGGGCGATATTTGGGATCGCCGGTGGTGCTGAGGAAGACGTTGAGGATTTCCAGCGCGGTATCCAGGCCGACGAAGTCCAGCAAGGTCAGCGGCCCCATCGGATGATTGAGGCCGAGCTTGCAGCCCTGGTCGATGTCGGTGACGCTGCCCACCCCCTCGCCCAGCACGAACACCGCCTCGTTCAGCATCGGCAGCAGGATGCGGTTCACCACGAAGCCGGGCGCGTCGAAGGCGTGAACCGTAGTCTTGCCGATCTTCGCGGCAAAGCCTTCCACCGCAGCGACGGTTTCGGGGGTGGTGGCGAGGCCGCGAATGACCTCCACCAACACCATCACCGGCACGGGATTGAAGAAATGGACGCCCACGAAACGCCCCGCGTCTGGCGCGGCCTGCGCCAGACGGGTGATGGGAATCGAGGATGTGTTGGTCGCGAGGATTGCGTCGGCCGCCAATATCTTGCCGACATTGGCGAAGATGGCACGCTTCACTTCCTCGCGCTCGGTCGCGGCCTCGATCACCAGTTGGGCGTCGGCCAGCGGGGCGATGTCGCCCACCGGCGTGATCCGGGCGAGCGCGGCGTCGGCGTCGGCCTGTGCAATCTTTTCCTTCTCAACCGCCTTGGCCAGCAGCTTGGCGATGCCCGCCAACCCCTTTTCCGCGCGGGGCAGGTCGATATCCGACAGAATGACGGCATAGCCAGCCTGCGCTGCGACCTGGGCGATCCCCGCCCCCATCTGTCCCGCGCCGATCACGCCTACCGTGCGAATATCCGTCATGCCTTGCTCTCCCTCATGAATCGTCGTTTCTCCCTTAGCGGGGCGCGGGGCCGGCGACCAGTATCGGACAGCTATGTAATCGGGCAGGCGATGGATCGTGCGCGACTGGCGGACGGATTGCGGGTTCATCCGCCATTTCCGGCTTTGCGTGGGCGCTGCGCCATGGTTAAAAGCGCGCGATGTCCGTTTCAGACCTGATGCCCGCGCCGGCGACCGGACGCTTCCTTGCCGCCGTGCATCATTTCCCGCTGCGCGTCTATTTCGAGGATACCGACCTGTCGGGGCTGGTCTATCACGCCAATTATCTGCGCTATATGGAGCGCGCCCGGTCCGACATGCTGCGTATCGCCGGCATCGACCAGCGCGCCAACCATGAAGACGGTGCGGGCGTCTATGCCGTCACCGACCTTGCCATTCGCTATCGCCGCCCGGCGCGGCTGGACGACGACCTGATGGTGGCGAGCCGCGTCACCGATGTGCGCGCGGCGAGCTGCGCCATTCATCAGAGAGTCATGCGGGGTCAAGAAGAGTTGACGGACGCCGCCATCACCGTCGCATGGCTGACGCCCCTGGGCCGGCCGCAGCGCCAACCCAAAGCCTGGACCGAAATTTTCACCCGCCTTTGCCAAGGGGAAGACATTCACCCATGACCCTCAACCTGCCTGCCGGCGCCATGACCGACGCCGCGACCATATCCCCGCTCGCCCTGTTCCTCCAGGCCGACATCGTCGTGAAGGGCGTGATGCTGGGCTTGCTGCTGGCCAGCATCTGGACCTGGGCGATCATCATCAGCTTCAGCGTCAGCCTGCGCAAGGCGAGCAAGGAAAGCCGCAAGTTCGAGGCCGATTTCTGGAAGGCGGAGGATATCGACCGCTTCTATGAGGCCCGCGGCAAGGCGGAATTCCCCGCGGCCAAGGTCATGGCGGCCGGCGTCACCGAATGGCGGCGATCGACCGCACAGAAGGTGATCGACCGCGACGGCACGCGCGACCGGCTGGGGACGTCGATGTCGAGCGTCATCGCGTCCGAGGTCGATCGCCTGTCCGACCGACTCAACATATTGGCGACGGTCGCGTCGGCTGCGCCTTTCATCGGCCTGTTCGGCACGGTATGGGGCATCATGCGCGCCTTCACCTCGATCGCGGCAGAGCAGAACAGCTCGCTCGCGGTCGTCGCGCCGGGCATCGCCGAGGCGCTGTTCGCCACCGCCATCGGCCTGTTCGCGGCGATCCCGGCGCTGATCGCCTACAACCGGTTCAGCCATGGCATCAACCGGCTGGAAGCGGGCCTGACCCGCTTTGCCGACAGCTTCTATTCCACGCTGAGCCGTGAGTTGGAGTCGCAGCGATGATCTTGGGCATCGCTGCAAAGAAGGATGCGCGCTGATGGCGATGTCCGGTCCTCCTTCCGCCCGTCGCGGGCGCGGGCGCGCGCCGATGGCCGACATCAATGTGACGCCGCTGGTCGACGTCATGCTGGTGCTGCTCATCATCTTCATGGTGACCGCGCCGCTGCTGGTGACCGGCGTGCCGGTGAACCTGCCCGAAACCCGCGCCAAGGGACTGGACGCGGACGCCAAGCCGACGATCCTGTCGATCGACCGCGACGGCGGGCTGTTCATCGACGAGGCGCAGATCAGCGACGCCGACCTGCCCGACCGGCTGGCGGAAATCGCGTCGGCCCATGCGGGCCAGCCCGAACCGCCACAAATCTTTCTGCGCGCCGACACCGCGCTCGACTATGGCCGGGTGATGCGGGTGATGGGCGAACTCAATCGCGCGGGCCTGAACAAGGTTTCGCTGGTCAGCACCGGATCGGATACCGGGTCGGCCAGCGACGGTTCAGAATAGGGGCCATAGGTCAGCCATATGGAGCGCGCGGAAAAGATCGGCCTTGGCGTCGCGACGGCGGGACATGTCCTGCTGTTCGGGCTGCTGTCGGCCGGATTCCTGGCCACCCCAAACCCGCTGAAGCTGAAGTCGCCGCCGATGGACGTGAGTCTGGTGGACGAAGTCGCGCTGCAATCGACCGCGCCGCAAGTTTCGACCCAGCCGCCGCCGCCCAGCGTCGCGCCGGAAGAAGGCCCGACGGAAGACGCCAAGCCCGCGCCGGAGCCTGCTCCCGCACCGGAGCCGACGCCCGCGCCGCCGCCGCCCAAGGCCGAGCCGAAGCCGGTTCCCAAGCCGACGCCGCCAAAGCCAGTCGTGAAGGAAGCCGCGGCCAAGCCCAAGCCGGTGCCGCCGAAGAAGGATGTGGCTAAGGCGACGCCCAAGCCCAAGCCAGCGCCAGAAAAACCCGCGCCCAAGGCCAAGCCTGCGCCTGAAAAGCCAAAGGCGGCTGCGGCCGTGCCGTCCAAGAGCGACGCCAAGGCAAAGAGTGACGCCAAAGCCAAGGCGGATGCGAAAGCCAAGGCCGACGCCAAGGCGAAAAACGACGCCAAGGCGAAGAGCGATGCCAAGGCCAAGGCCGATGCTGCTGCGCGGGCATCCGGCGCAGGCAAGGCCGACAAGCCCAAGGGGTCGTTGCTGGGCAAGGATTTCCTGAAAGGGATCGACACCAAGGATGACGCGCCGCGCACCCCTGCGCCGCCGCCTGCCGCCGCCATGGGGCCGCAGCAGAAGGCCGCGCTGGACGCCGAAATCCGCCGCCAGTTGAAGCCGCACTGGCGGCCGCCTTCGGGCGCGGACGCGGATCAGCTCGTGACCTTGCTGGAAGTGCGGCTGGACAAGAGCGGCGCGCTGATCGGCGCGCCCGAAGTGATCGACCAGACCGGCGTCACCGCCAGCAACCGGCCACAGGCTAAGCTGCATGCGGAGCGCGCGATCCAGGCGGTGAAACTCGCCGCACCCTTCCGGAATTTACCACCTGAATATTATGACCAATGGAAATGGCTCCGGCCACTCCGCTTTGACGCGAGGCTGAACCGATGAAGACCAACTTCCTTCGCCGCATCTCTCTGGCGACCGTCGCGCTTGCCGCCATCCTGTCCGCGCCCGCCATGGCGCAATTGTCGGTCGATGTGACCGGCGAAGTGGACAGCAACGTCAAGGTCGCCGTCCCCGCCATGCCCGCGCAGCAGGATGTGGCGACGCCGGCCGGCACCGCCAGCGAACTGGGCCGCAAGGTGGCCGAGGTGATCGCGTCCGACCTCAAAGGCTCCGGCCTGTTCGATCCGTCGGGGCCTGGCGGGATGCCAGCGGTCGCCTTCCCCGAAGTCACCAACCCGGTCTATGACAAATGGGGCGCCTATCAGGCGCTGGTGCAGGGGTTCGTGCGCACCACCGGGGGCGAGGCCGACATTACGGTCGGCTGCTATCTCTATGACGTGGCGCTCAAGCAGGAACTGACGCGGCAGGGCTATGTCGTCGCGCCGCGCGACTGGCGCCGGGCTGCGCATAAATGCGCCGACGCCATCTATGCCCGCCTGTCGGGCGAAAGCCCCTTCTTCGACAGCCGCATCGCCTATATCGCCGAGAGCGGTCCCAAGGGTGCGCGCGTCAAGCGCCTCGCCATCATGGATTCGGACGGGGCGAACCACCGCTTCATCACCAACGGCCAGTCGATGGCGCTGACCCCGCGCTTCTCGCCCGATTATAAGTCGATCCTCTATGTCAGCTATCTGGGCAGCCGCGTGCGCCTCTATATCTATGACATAGGCGCGGGGCAGCAGAAGCTGGTGACCGAAAGCAGTAACGCGACCTTCGCGCCGCGCTGGTCGCCCGACGGCCGTTCCATCCTCTTTTCCATGGCGGTGGCGGGTAATACCGATATTTATCGCGTGTCGGCCAATGGCGGGACGCCGGTGCGGCTGACCACGTCGCCGGGCATCGACGTCGGCGGCAGCTATTCGCCCGACGGCAGCCAGATCGTGTTCGAAAGCGACCGGTCGGGCGGCCAGCAAATCTATGTGATGAATGCCGACGGGTCCAACCAGCGCCGTATCAGCCATGGCGGCGGCCGCTATGCGACCCCCGAATGGTCGCCGCGCGGCGACCTCATCGCCTTCACCAAGCTGTCGGGCGATTTCAAGGTCGCGGTGATGACGCCTAGCGGCGACAATGAGCGTATCCTGACCAATGGCTGGCAGGACGAGCAGCCAACCTGGTCGCCCAATGGCCGCGTGCTGCAATTCTTCCGCACGACGCCGGGCAAGCAGGGCAGCAGCCAGGTGTGGCAGGTCGACCTGACGGGCGTGAACGAGCGGCGGATTCCGACGCCGCTGAGCGGGTCCGATCCGGCCTGGGGACCGTTGCTGCCGTAATCTTGCGTTCAGACGCCTTTGGTCATGGGGGGAACCTAGTCGTCTTGACAGCGTAACGAACATCACGGACCCTGATGTCTGTCTTAACGGATTGATTTTGACATTTGCATCCCCTGACGGTTGGGATGGGTCTGCAAATGTCAAAATCGTAAAATCCGCTAAAATCAAAAGATTGCTAATGGTCCGAAAAGATTCTGACATTTGAGCACGCCTTATCGGATAGGGTAGCAAATGTCAGAATCGGACCACTAGCGGGCGGCATAGAGAATATCGAAGGAGACCCCCATGAAACTGTCCCGGACTCTGTTGATGGCGACCGCCATCATCGCGCTGGCCGCCTGTTCGAAGAAGCCGCCGGCCGAACTTCCCCCCGCCCCTGGCGGCACCGGTGGTACGACCGCACCCGGTGGCCCGGTCGGTTCCGGCGGCCCGGTCAAGGGTAGCCAGGAGGATTTCGTCGCGTCGGTATCGTCGGACCGCATCTTCTTCGGCCTCGACCAATATGATGTCGATGCGGAAGATCAGGCGACGTTGCAGAGCCAGGCCGCATGGTTGCAGCAGAATCCGTCGGTGCGCGTGACGATCGAGGGTCATGCCGACGAACGCGGCACTCGCGACTATAATATCGCGCTGGGCGAACGCCGCGCCAATGCGGCCAAAAACTATCTCGCCTCGCTGGGCATCGCGCCCGGCCGCATCACCACCGTCAGCTATGGCAAGGAACGGCCGGCAGCGCTGGGCTCGGACGAAGCAAGCTGGGCGCAGAATCGCCGCGCGGTGACCGTCACCATCCAATATTGATCCGCTGGCCTTCGCATGGCTGAAAAGCCCGCCGGTGGAGATGACCGGCGGGCTTTTGCATGGCGACCACAAAGCGGCTGACAAACTGCCCAATTTGGCCGATATGCTTCCGCTATATGGAACGCGCCCATTATGTGGGACGGCAAGTGGACGAAGGCATCATGCAGGACGGCGACGAGAAGCAGGAAGCAGTGAAGGGCACGCAGACGTTGATGCGCGCGCTCGACATCATGGACGAGGTGATCGACGGTCCGATCCGCGCCGCCGACCTGGCCCGCAAGCTGGGCATGAGCAAGACCACCGCGCATCGGCTGGTGCAGGCGCTCAAATCGCGCAATTATCTCGCGGTGACGCGCGACGGGTTCGCGCTCGGTCCCAAGCTGCTGCAACTGGGCGTGCTGGCGACCGAGCAGATCGATTATGTCCGCCTTGCCCGCCCCTTCATGGAACTCCTGTCCGAACGCACCGGATTTTGCGTCTTCGTCGGCAAGCGCGAGGGCGACTGGTCGCGCCATCTGGACCGGGTGACCGGCACCCAGCGGCTGCGCGTCGCCACCGCGCCGGGCGATCGCCGCCCGATCGCGGAGACGGGCCTCGGCAAGGCGCTGTTGCTGGACGAGACGGAAGAGACATGGGAGCGCCTCTACGTCGAGGCCAGGGACGGCAAGGCGACGCCGGCGCAGATCCAGGCCTATGTCGCCGAGATGCGCGCGCACAAGGCGCGCGGCGAAGTGTTGCATGACAGCGAACTGGGCGATGGCGTGCGGTCGATCGCGGTGCCGATCCGTGACGCCAGGGGGCAGATCTGCATCGCCATCTCGATCGCCAGCGCCGCCCATTATCTGACCGACGCCCTGCGGCCGGGGCTGGCCGAGGAGGTGATGCGGTCGGCCGAGCAGATCGGCGCCGCAGTGGGTTATAGCGGACCGCGCCGATAGGATTGGCGCGCCCGGCCGCCGGACACAATAAGGGCGCGGTCACCGGGGTGGCCGCGCCCTTGAGGTTGGGGGAGGAGCTTTAGGCGCATTACATCCGGTAGGTGACGCCGAAGGTGAAGGTCCGGCCGATCCGGGTCTCGAACAAGGTGTCCTGCCGCTGGCTGTCGATATAGAGCCGGTTCTGCTCGTCGGTCAGATTGGTCGCCTCCACCATGATCTTCAGCCGGTCGGTGACATTATAGCTGGCCGACGCGTCCATGAAGAAGGTTTTGGCATTGCCCTGCAGGTCGCTGCCCGGCGAGGCGGGGATGCCGCGGATGAACTTGTCACGGAAATTGCCGGTAGTGCGGATCGAGAATTTCTCATCCTCATAATAAAGCGTTGCCGACGCCGTGTTCTTGGACAGGCCGACCAGGTCCGCCGTGGTCGTCACGGTCGGCACGCCGTTCACGCTGGCGAGGATATATTCGATCTTCGACGTGACGCGGGTGTAATTGCCCAGGAAGCCGAAATTGCCGAGGAACCCGTCGAAGAAGGTGAAGGGGATCTGGGCGTTCAGCTCGATGCCCTTGAGCTTGCCGCCCGGCGTGTTGAACGGCTGCGACACGGTGAACAATTCGGTCGGCAGGGTATTGCTGTTTTCCAGCAGCGCATCTGGAAGGCCGAGCTGGTTGAATGGGATCTGGCTGTTCACATTCTGGATGAAGCTCTTGATGTCCTTATAGAAGAAGGCGGCCGAGAGCAGCGAGCCGGGGCGGAAATACCATTCGACCGCCACGTCGAAGGTGGTCGCCCGAATGGGGTCGAGGAAGGGATTGTTGACGTTGCCGACACGGGTCACCGGATTGACCCCGCTGGTCGGGGTCAGCAGGCCCAGTTCGGGCCGCGCCAGCACCTTGGCGCCGGAGAAGCGCAGCAGCAGATTGTCCATCGGCTCGACCACGATATTGGCCGACGGCAGCCAGTCGTCATAGCTGTTCTTGGCCGCCGCGAACTGGCCGGTGAGGCCGGTGGGCGAAGCGGCGCTGGCCACTGTGACATAGCCCGACGACAGCATGTCGGTCTTGACGTAGCGCAGGCCAGCATCGCCGCGGATGCCGATGCCGATCGCATCCTCCAGGTCGAAATTGGCCATCAGATAGGCGCTGCTCACCTCTTCGCGCACCCGGCTGCGTCCGCCGCCGCATTCGACCCCGCAATAGCGGACCGAATCGAACCCGAAGGTGTTGGCCCATTTTTCCGGATCGATCGCGACCCAACTGGCCGGCGCGCCATTGCCCCATAGCTTGTCGACACCGCTGATCGTGCGGGTGATGTCGGCCAGGCTCGTGCCGGCGGGCAGCGCGCGGACCACGGTGTCGGCGGTATAGGGACGCAGGAAGGTGGACAGGAAGTCGCTGCGCCGATATTGGGCGCCGGCGCGGATCGAGAAGGCGTCGCTGACGGTCCATTTGAGATTGGCCTCGGCGGTCAGATTGTCGGTCTTGTTGCGCGATGGCTTGCCCTGGAAGCTGAAGCCCCCCAGCACGGTGCCGTCGGCGCGACCCGGACCATAGGTGAAGCTGGCCGGATCGTTGACGTCGATGCCGAAGCCGAGCTTTGGCGTGGTGCCGCCGTCGCGGAAGTCGATCGTGAAATTATCGGTGTCGATCGCGTCCATGAAGGTCTGGAGCCGCTTCTTCCCGTCCCAGATCGAGCGGTTGAAGCCGACGATGCCGCTCACCTCCAGGCTGTCGTTCAGCTGGCGCCTGAAGTTGACATTGGCCTGTTTGAAGGTGGACACGAAATGGTCGACAAGCCCTTCGGACCGCACGTCCACGCCGTCGAACACGCCATGAACCAGCGAGCCGTTTTCGTCGAATGCGATGTCGCGCACCGACGTCATCGGCTGGCCGTTATTGGCGGCCGACCGGGCGAAGGAGATGGCGGCGATATAATTGTCGCGCCGCGTCACTTCGAAGCGGGAATAGAGGAAATCGACGGAAATGTCGGTCTGGTCGTCGGGCTGGAATTGCAGTGTCAGCGATCCGCCGATCCGTTCCTGATTTTGCTCGCTGTTGAGGTAGCGCGGGATGCGCGGCAGGAAGGCGCCGCTGCCCGCCACGCCGGACAGGTCGTCGCGGCGTAGATCCTGGATGGCCTGATAGGCGGCGTTGGTGCTGGTGCGCGGATTGCCGGTCGAGCAGTTGAGTGCATCGGCGCCCTTGATCGCATTGTCCGCCGGATTTTGCGGCGCGAAGCCGATCGGCGAACAGAAACCGCCATTGGTGTTGGCGGACAGGATATCGACCGCCGAATAGCCGACTTCGCGAATGTGGCGCTTTTGATAGGCGACCGAGCCGAGGATGCCGAAGCCGCTGTCGCCGAATTGCTTGGAGATCAACAACGAGGCGCGCGGATCGACCTTCTTGGACAGCTCGTTATAGACGCCGCGCGCGGTCATGGAGAGGACGAAATCGTCCTTCTGGTCGAACGGCTTGGGGGCGGTCAGGTCGACGGTTGCGCCCAGCGAGCCTTCCTCCACATCGGCCGAGGGCGTCTTGCGGACCGAAAGCGCCGAAAAGATTTCGGTCGGGAAGACGTTGAAGTCGAAGCTGCGGCCGTTGTTGCCCGCGCCGTAAATGTCGGACGAGCCGGTCTGCGCCGTGCCTTCCATCCCATTGATGCGGACCCGGGTGAAGCCGGCGCCCAGGCCACGGACCGAAATATTGCGCCCCTCGCCGCCATCGCCGCGCGCCAGCGCTACGCCGGGCACGCGCTGCATCGATTCGGCGAGATTGGAGTCGGGAAATTTGCCGATATCCTCCGCAACGATCGAATCGATCGCCGCGGCTTCCTTGCGCTTCATGCCAAGCGCGCTGCTGAGCGAGGCGCGGAAGCCGGTGACGACGATGTCGGCGACACCCGGATCCGCGGCCGGACGATCGGCCGCCGGCTGTTCCTGGGCGATGGCCGGCGCAGCAACCAGCAGCATGGAGGCGATCGCAAGGGCCGAGCTGCGGCGGGCGAACGCGGAACGGGTGTGCAACATAAATCCTCCCCATTTGTCACGGGCGCCATCGCTTATGACGTCCATCGTGTCCCACTATGTGAACTGAGGTATCATCCTATATCGCTAGTCTGACAATTGCCAGAAAAATCATCATGTGATTTTCATGTCCACAATGTGGGCCATCTGCACGCTCAGTTCCCCAACCGCCAAAGCCGATTGACCATCAGTGTATCCCTATATATGGATCGATAATCTATTTAATGGGATTTTTATCCAGCCGCCTCTGCACGGGCGGTTTGATCTGGGGGAGCGCTGCGGCGCCGCGGCGTTCCCTCTTCTTATCCGATGGGATGCTTCGCTTCATGCCGCTTTCCACTTCCCTCGCCTGGATGCTGACCGCCACTGCCCTCCCAACCGTGCAGAGTTTCGACCTGCGTGCCGGATCGGCGGAATGGCGGCATCCCTATGTGCATGGCGGCCATGGCGTGGAACCAGGCGGCGGCGCGCAGGGCTTCCTTTTTTCGGCAGCGCTGCCAGAAGGTGATTATCGCGTTACGGTGCGGCTGGGCGATGCCCGCCACACGGGCGACACCAGCGTCAAGGCGGAAGCGCGGCGGCTGATGCTGAACCATATCGTCACGCGCCGGGGCGAGAGCGTCGAACGCAGCTTCCTGGTCAATATCCGCACCCCCGCATTGATGCCCCCGCCGCCCAATGCGCCGGGCGGCCGCGCGGTGCGGATCGACGCGCGCGAAGCGCAGGAAGCGACCTGGGACGAGAAGCTGACGCTGGAATTTCTCGGCCGGCCGGCGGTGCAATCGGTACGGATCGAACCCGTGATCGCACCCACGCTCTTCCTGGCCGGCGATTCGACCGTGACCGACCAACATGCCGAACCGGCCGCAAGCTGGGGCCAGATGCTGCCGGCGATGCTGGACGACGGGATCGTGGTCGCCAACCATGCCAAGTCGGGCGCGACGCTCAAATCCTTCCTGACTGACCTGCGCCTCGACAAGTTGCTGGCGCGCATGAAGCCCGGCGACTGGCTGTTCATCCAGTTCGGCCATAACGACCAGAAGAAGGAATGGCCGCAAACCTATCTCGATGCCGGGACGGGCTATGTCGCCTGGCTCCGCGCCTATATCGCCGAAGCGCGGCGGCGCGGCGCGCATCCGGTGCTGGTGACGTCGCCCGAACGGCGCAATTTCGATGCGCAGGGGAAGATTCTCGATACGCTGGGCGCCTATGCGGCGGCGGCGCGCAAGGTCGCGGTGGAAGAGCAGGTGCCGCTGATCGACCTCAATGCCGACAGCCGGGCCATCTATGAGGCATTGGGGCCGGCGGTCGCGCCGACCGCTTTCAACGATGGCGGCAAGGACAGGACGCACCATGACAATTATGGCGCCTGGCTGCTGGCCAGCGCAGTGGCGGAACGGATTCGCATGCAGATTCCCGCGCTGGCGACGCATGTGACAATGCCCGCCTTTACCCCCAACCGGCCACCCGCAGCGGATGCGATCGCGATCGCCCCCAGCCTGATCCGCAGCGATCAGCGGCCGGCGGGCAATTGATGCGCTTGACCCGCCGCGATCTGACGCTGGGCCTAGCGAGCGCCCTGCTGCCCGTCTTCCCGGCCCATGCCGCGCGCCACTATGACGTCCGCGGCCATGGCGCGCACGGGGATGGGATCGCGATCGACAGTGGCGCGATCAACGCCGCGATCGAGGCCGCCTCCGCCGCGGGGGGCGGCACGGTCGTCCTGCCGCGCGGGCGCTATCTCTGCTTTTCGATCCGGCTCAGGAGCCGGGTGACGCTGCTGCTGGCCGAGGGTGCGGTGATCGAGGCAGCCGATCCGGCGCGCCACGCCGGGCGCTACGACCTGCCAGAAACGGACGTAGACCAACTCTACCAGGATTTCGGCCATAGCCATTGGCGCAACAGCCTGATCTGGGGCGAGGATGTCGAGCAGGTCGCGATCGTTGGCCCCGGCCTGATCCATGGGCTGGGCCTGACCCGTGATGGCCCCGGTGCGCGCTGGAAGAAGCAGGCGGGCGAACGGCCGCTGTCGATGCAGGGCATGAGCGCGGCGGAGATCGGCCATCTGGAACCGGACGCCGTGGCGATGCAGGGGTTGGGCAACAAGGCGATCGCGCTGAAGAACGGGCGCGACATCCGCCTGTCGGGCTTCACCATCCTGAAAGGCGGGCATTTCGCGGTCCTGGCCACCGGCACGCGGGAATTGCGGATCGACGGGCTGACGATCGACACCGATCGCGACGGGATCGACCTGGACTGCGTACGCGATGTGGTGGTGGAGCACTGCCGGGTCAATTCGCCCAATGACGACGGCATCGTGGTCAAAAGCAGCTTTGCCTTGGGCCGGGCGATCGCATCGGAGGATATAGTGATCCGCGACTGCGACGTGTCGGGCTACGACATGGGATCGCTGGTCGACGGCACGAAGCGAACCACGCAGGAGGTCGCACCCGACCGCGACAGGGTGACGGGCCGGATCAAGCTCGGCACCGAAAGCAATGGCGGCTATCGCAATGTGCGGATCGAGGATTGCCGCTTCACCCGCTGCCGCGGCCTGGCCCTGGAGACGGTGGACGGCGGCGTCATGGAACATATCGTCGCCCGCCGCCTGACGATGCGCGATGTCACCACCGCACCGCTTTTCCTGCGGCTCGGCGACCGGCGGCGCGGGCCGGACGGAACCGGCGTCGGCGCGATTCGCGATGTCGCGATCAGCGAGGTCGATGCCCGCGGCATCGACCATCGCTTCCCCGTCGCCATCGCCGGTCTGCCGGGGCAGCCGATCCGCGACGTGACACTGCGCGACATCCATCTTCTCTATCGCGGCGGCGGCACGGCGACCGATGCGGCGCGCGTTCCGGCGGAGTTGCCCGACGCCTATCCCGAACCCAGCATGTTCGGCCTGCTGCCAAGCTGGGCGCTATGGGCGCGCCATGTGGAACGGCTGACGATCGACCGGCTGCGCGCCGAAACCATCGCGCCGGACCAGCGCCCGCCGTTCGCGTTCGACGATGTGCGCCATGTTTCGGTGCGCGACACCCCGCTCTGGCGTTGACGATCCTCCGGGACAGTGCTACCAAATATAGGTAGCAAGTTCCACAATATGGATATTACGGAGCGCCGATGTCCATCCACGCCTTCAAGATGCAACTCAAGCCCGGCGTGGTGGACGAGTATCGCAAGCGCCATGATGAAATCTGGCCAGAACTGTCCAACTTGCTGTCGCAGGCGGGCATATATGACTATTCGATCTTTCTGGACGAAGGGACGCTGAGCCTGTTTGCGGTGCTCAAGCTGCGGGACGAGAATCAGCGCGATGCGCTGCCCGGCCATCCGGTGATGCAGCGCTGGTGGGACCATATGGCCCCGCTGATGGAGGTGCAGCCCGGCAACCAGCCCAAGGAATGGCCGCTCCCGCTGCTGTTTCACATGGATTGATCCCATGCGTTCGCTGATCGCCGCCCTGCTGCTCGGCTCCGCCCTGGCTACGCCCCTCCCCGCGCAGGAGGCGAAGCAGACCGCCAATCTGTCCGCGCCCGTGAAGCGCTTTGGCCGCGTGTCGTATGACGCGCGATCGCTGATGGTGGACGGCCAGCGGCTGGTGATCTGGGGCGGCGAATTCCACCCCTTCCGCCTGCCGTCGCCCGACCTGTGGCGCGACATTCTCCAGAAGATGAAGGCGGGCGGCTTCAATACGGTCGCCCTCTATTTCGACTGGGGCTATCACAGCCCGAAACAGGGCGTGTATGATTTCAGCGGTATCCGCGACATCGACCGGCTGCTGACCATGGCGGAAGAGGAAGGCCTCTACGTCATCACCCGCGCCGGTCCCTATGTGAATGCCGAATTGTCGCGCGGCGGCTTTCCCGGCTGGCTGGTCAACCAGCGCGCCCGCGCCCGCACCGACGATCCCGCCTATCTGGCTGCCGTGGACGAATGGCTGACCCAAGTCGATGCGATCGTCGCGAAGCATCAGATCAATGCCGATCCCAGCCGCCGCTATGGCGTCATCCTGCACCAGATCGAAAATGAGCTGGCGCTGACCACCCCGGCGCAGCGCCGCTACATGGACCATCTGGCCGCCAAGGCGCGGGCCGATGGCATCACCATACCGCTGTTCCATAATGATCAGGGCCGCAACGGATATTGGACGCCCGAAAGCAGCAAGATCGACAAGGTCGTGACCGGCCCCAACGACCTCTATGCGTTCGACGGCTATCCCGGCGGCACCTGCACGGTCGAGGGCAAGCCGACCCGCGATGTCGCCGCGCCCGACTGGGGCTATTATGGTCCCGGCGGGGCGAAGGGCGGCGCATCCGCTTCCCCCGACACCCCCGGCTTCCTGGCGGAGTTCGGTGGCGGCTGGTTCGACTATTGGGGATCGAACGGCGGCTATGCCTGCAACGCGATCCAGCGCGGCAAGCGCTTCCAGCGGGTCTTCTACGGCACCAACCTCGCCAACGGGATCGGCATCCAGAGCTTTTACATGACCTATGGCGGCACCAGTTGGGGCTGGTTGCCCGCGCCGGTGGTGTTCACCAGCTATGATTATGGCGCCGCCATCTCCGAACCGCGCGCACTGCGCGAAAAGGCGCTGGAGATGAAGCAGTTGGGCGGGCTGATTGCGTCAGTCCCCGACCTGGCGGGGATGATCCCGGCTGGCGCGGTGGAGATTTCCTCGCCCAATATCCAGATTTACCACAATAAAAACCCGGAGACGGATGCGCGCTTCCTGATGGTGGCGCACAAGCCGTCCAACGGGCAGACCAGCGACGTCTTCCGCTTCACCGCCGACCTGCCCGACGGCCGCTATAGCGTGCCGATGCAGTTGAACGGCTTCGACGCCAAATGGCTCGTTGCCGGCGTGACGCTGGGCGGGCAGCGGCTGGTCTATTCGACCTCCGAACTCCAGTCCGCGCAGGTGATGGACGGGGCGGACCTCATGCTGTTCTACGGCCGCGCCGGGGAACCGGGGGAGACGGTGCTGCGCTATGCCTCCGCCCCGAAAGTGACGGTGCTGGAAGGCAGCGCCACCAGCGCCTTCGACGCGGCGAAGGGTGACCTCAAGCTCGATTACAGCCATCAGGGCCGCGCCGTGCTGCGGATCGAAGGCGGCGGACGACCGCCGCTGACGCTGATACTCGCCGACGAAGCCGAAGGCGCCCGCTACTGGCGGCAGGAGGACGCGCTGGTGCGCGGCCCGGCGCTGGTGCGCAGCGCTAAGGTCAAGGACGGCACGCTGGCGCTGACCGGCGATACGGCCGAGGCCAGCCCGCTCGCAATCTGGGCGCCCAAGGCGGTCCGCGCGGTCACATGGAATGGCGCAAAGGTTGCGACGAAAGCCGGGGTTGCGGGCAGCTACACCGCCTTGCAGCCGCTGGCCGGGCCAGCCGACATCGCCTTGCCCGCCTTGACCGACTGGCGCGTCGCCAAGGGGGCACCCGAAGCCGACCCCGCCTTCGACGACGGCGCATGGCAGGCGATCGACAATCGCCCCTCCGCCAGCATCACGGCGCGGCCCGACGGCCAGCCCAACATGGGCATGGACGCCTATGGCTTCCATGACGGCGACGTCTGGTATCGCGGCCGCTTTACCGGCACGCCCGACGCCAGGACGCTTTCGCTCTATTATGGCGCGGGTGGATCGGGGCTGGTGCAGGCCTGGGTCGACGGCCAGTTCCTGGGCGAAGGCGAAACGCCCGCAGGCCTGCCACGCCCCATCACCACCGGCACGGCGCGCTTCGCCCTGCCCGCCGGTGCGCGATCGGGCGAGTATGTCGTCTCCGTCATGGTGCGCAATAACGGCCATAATTGGGATCTGGACAGCGACGATTTCCACAAGGAAGCGCGCGGCCTGATCTCCGCCTCGCTCGAGGGGGGACCGGGCGGACGCAGCTTCGCCGTGCCGATCGCATGGAAGATCCAGGGTAAACAGGGCGGCGAAAACCTGCCTGACGTCGCCCGCGGTCCCGCCAATAATGGCGGCCAATATGGCGAGCGGATGGGCTGGCACCTGCCGGACTTCGACGACAGCGCATGGGCCAGGTCCAGCGTGCCCGCGACGCAGGCGCAGGCGGGCACCAACTGGTATCGCACCGCCTTCAATCTCGCCGTGCCCAAGGGCCAGGACGCGACCATCGCGCTCAGTTTCAGCGACGCCAGGATAGCGCGCTCGCCGGTTCGCTATCGCGTGCTGATCTTCGTCAACGGCTGGAACATGGGCCAGTTCATCGCCCATGTCGGCCCGCAACGGACCTTCCCCATCCCCGAAGGCATCCTCAACCACCGGGGCCGCAATCATGTCGCGCTGGCCGTCACATCCGATGGCCAGCCGGGCGACGCGCTGGAAAGCGTGCGCCTCGTTACCCTTCATACCGTGAAAGGCGGTCTGCCAGTGCAGATGGTTGCCGCGCCAAACGCACCTTCAGATCTCAAGGAGTAATTTCAGTGGCCGCTCTCTCTCATGACGTCCCTCGCCCGCAGGTGATCGACGCCATCGATCGCCTGATGGACAATCTCGTCAATATCCAGGACGAGACCGGCGAATTCCTGCTCCATCTGGACGATGGGCGGATCATAGACACCAAGGGCTGGGCCGGATGGGAATGGACCCATGGCGTCGGCCTGTTCGGCATGTGGCGCTATTATGAGCAGACCGGCGACGCCAGGGCGCTGGCGATCATCAAACAATGGTTCGAGGATCGCTTCGCCGAAGGCACCCCGACCAAGAATATCAACACGATGGCTCCCTTCATCACGCTCGCCTACCTCTATGAGCATGAGCCGGACCCGCGCTACATTCCCTATCTCGATAGCTGGGCGGAATGGCTGATGGCCCCCGACGGTCTGCCCAAGACGCAGGAAGGCGGGTTCCAGCATATCGTCTATAATGACGAGAATCCGGGCGAGCTGTGGGACGACACGCTGATGATGTCGGTGCTGCCGCTGGCCAAGATCGGCTTGCTGCTGAACCGCCCGGCCTATATCGAGGAAGCCAAGCGCCAGTTCCTGGTCCACATCAAATATCTGTTCGATACGAAGACGGGCCTGTGGTTCCACGGCTGGGACTTCAATGGCCGCCATAATTTCGCGCAGGCGCTGTGGGCGCGCGGCAATTGCTGGGTGACGATCGCGATCCCCGAGATCATCGAGATTCTGGACCTGCCCGAAGGCGATTTCTTCCGCACCTTCCTGATCGACACGCTGGCGGCGCAGGTGAAGACGCTGAGCGAAACGCAGGATGCCGACAGCGGCCTGTGGCACACGCTGATCGTCGATCCGACCAGCTATCTGGAGGCGTCGGCTACCGCCGGCTTCGCCTATGGCATATTGAAGGCGGTGCGGAAGGGCTATCTGCCGCGCGCCTATGAGGAGGTGGGGATCAAGGCCGTGCAGGGCGTGCTCGCCAATATCGATGAAGCGGGCGAGTTGCAGCAGGTCAGCTTCGGCACCGCGATGGGCGACACCCAGCAATTCTACAAGGATATCGCGCTCACCTCCATGCCCTATGGCCAGAGCCTGGCCATCTGCGCGCTGGGTGAATTCCTGCGCACCTATATCTGACGCAGGCGGACGCGGACGGCGGCGATCATGGAAGGAGCGTCGCCGTCCGCGGACCAACAATGATAAGATGGGCTGAGGAGCCGAACATGCCTGAAGCAGCGCCGATCCGACCCGTCCGCTTGCCCAATTATCTCGCCTATGGCTCCAACGATGTGCTGGGTGCGGGGTCGATGGCGGTCATTTCGGGCTGGGTGCTGATCTTCTACACCCAGTTTTGCGGCCTGAGCGCAGGTCAGGCGGCGACGATCTTCGCCGTGGCCCGCATCCTCGACGCCTTCGCCTCGCCGATGATCGGCTATATCTCCGATCATTTCGGATCGACCTGGCTTGGTCGCACATTCGGCCGCCGCCGCTTCTTCATCCTCGCCGCCATCCCGCTGCTGCCGAGCTTCGCGCTGATGTGGCTGCCCGGGCAAGGATTCTGGTACTATCTCGTCAGCTATGTGCTGTTCGAACTGGTCTATGCGATGGAGATCATCCCGTTCGAGACGCTCGCCGCCGAAATGTCGAGCGACTATCGCACCAAGGCCAAATTCGCGGGATCGCGCATCCTCTTCGGCCAGGCGTCGGCGATCCTGGCGGGCTTCCTGCCGCTCTGGCTGATCAACGCGCTGGGCCGGGACAGCGCCGACACCTTCTTCTATATGGGCCTGATCTTCGCCGCCCTGTTCATGGTGACTGCGGGGCTGCTCTATTTGTTCAGCTGGGAACGGCATATGCCGGGTGGACCGGCGGTAGCCGCCGAAAGGCTGGCGGCCGGCGGCGCAGGGCAGGCGTTGAGCGCGCTCTATCGCAACATCTTCTCGACCATGCGCATTCGCGCCTTTCGCCTGCATCTGGGCATGTATCTGGGCGGCTATATCAGCCAGGATATTTTCAACGCGACCTTCACCTTCTTCGTCATCTTCGCGCTGTCGGGATCGATGGGACAAGCATCGGGGCTGCTGGGGACGATGTATATCGTCCAGTTCGTGGCGGTGATCATCGCCATCAACCTGGCGCTGCGCGCGTCCCCCAGCCGCGCCTATCAGGTCGCCGCCGCCGATTTTGCGGTGGGGGTGTTCGCCCTGATCGGCCTGTGGCTGCTCGGCGTGCCGGCCACCTCCCCCTGGATATGGGCGCCGATCATTTTGGCGGGGCTGGGGCGCGGCGCGCTCAACTATATTCCCTGGGCCACCTATAATTATATGGCTGACGTCGACGAGATCGTGACCGGTCAGCGGCGCGAGGGCAGCTTCGCCGGGGTCATGACCTTCGTGCGCAAGGCGACCCAGGCCGCCGCGGTCGCGGGCGTGGGCTTCATCATGCAGGCGGGTGGCTTCATATCGGGCGCGCCGGTGCAAAGCCATGGCGCGATTCTCACCATGGCGCTGCTGCTGGGGATAGGAACGGTCGGCTGCCTGATGTTCGGCCTGTGGGTGTCGAGACGCTTCCGCCTGAGCCCCGCGACCCACGACATATTGATGCGCGAGATCGAGCATCTGCGCAGCGGCGCGCGCACGCCCAGTTCGCCCGGCGCGGCGCTGGTGGTCGAGGATCTGTCGGGGTGGCGCTACGACCAGCTATGGGGCAATAATCCGGTCGCGGGATTGGCGCGATGATCGGCGCGCTGCTGCTCATCGGCGCCGCGGCCAGCGGTCCCGTCGCGCCCAAGCCGCTGTTCCGCGATCCGGTGCATGACGGCGCGGCCGATGCTTCGACCGTGCGCGACACGCGGAGCGGCGAATGGGTCATGTTCTACACCAATCGCCGCGCCGACCTTCCGCCAGAAGACCCGAAGGACTCGCGCTGGGTGCATGGCACCGCAATCGGCGTCGCGCGGTCGAAGGATGGCGCGCGCTGGACCTATGGCGGAACTGCCGACATTCCCAAAAGCTGCACCGGCGACACGCTGTGGGCGCCCGAGGTGCAATGGCTGGCGGGACAATGGCATATGTGGCTGACGGTGGTGCCGGGCGTCTATCGCGACTGGAACGCGCCACGCTTCATCGTCCATCTGACCAGCTCGGACCTGACGCGCTGGACTTGCGGCGAGCGGCTCGACCTCGGCTCCGACCGGGTGATCGATGCCAGTATAATGGCGTTGCCGGGCGGCGGTTATCGCCTCTTCTTCAATGACGAGCGGATGAACAAGGCGATCCGTGCCGCCGACAGCGACGATCTGGTCCACTGGACGGTCGGCGAGCGGTTGACGGAAACGCCGGGGGAAGGCCCCAAGGCATTTCGCTGGAAGGGACGATACTGGCTGATATCCGACGCATGGCAAGGATTGCTGGTGATGCGATCCGACGATGCGGCGCACTGGACGACGCAGCCGGGTCATATATTGAGTCAGCCCGGTATTCATCCGACCGATCGGGCCAAGGGCCAGCATCCCGACATCATCGTGGCGGGCGAGCGCGCCTATATCATCTATTTCGTCCATCAGGAGGGCGAGGATGAAGCGAAGGCCAATCCCGACTGGAAGCGGCGCAGCGCATTGCAGATCGCCGAGTTGAAGGAAAAGGACGGGGTCGTCAGCGTAGACCGCAACGCGCCGGCGCGGGTCCGGCTGACGCCCTGAATCCCGGCGATTTTCCTTGGCCGTAAAAGCGGCTAGGGAAGAGGGGATGCAGAAAAGCGATCCCAAGAAGAAGCCGCCCACGATCAAGGAAGTCGCCGCCAGCGCGGGCGTTTCGGTCATGACCGCGTCGCGCGCGGTCAACGGCAAAGCGCTGGTCAGCGCCAAAGCGCGGCGCGCGGTCGAACTGGCGGTCAAGGAACTGGGCTATATCCCCAATGCGTCGGCCCGCGCGCTGGCCGGCAGCGCCGACCGGCGGGTCGCGCTGTTGCACAGCAACTCGACCACGTCCGCTTATCTGGGGGAATTGTTGCTGGGTGCGCTGGGCGAAGCACCGCAGCGACACCTGCATCTGGTGGTCGAACAGTGCGCGCCCGGCGCCTTCGCGGAAGAAATCGTCGAGCAGGTTGCCCATGCCAATGTCGCCGGCGTGATCCTGCCACCACCCTTGTGCGATTGGCCGGAGTTGATCGCCGGACTGACGGCGCGCGATATCGCCATCGTCGCAATCGCGCCGGACCAGGACGAGCCGGACATGCTGGCGGTGGGCACCGACGACCGCCACGCCGCCTATGACCTGACCCGGCATCTCATCGAACTGGGGCATCGGCGCATCGGTTTCATAGAGGGCAATGTGCGCCACCGGTCGAGCGCGCGGCGGTTGCAGGGATTTCGCGATGCGCTGCTCCATCATGGGCTGGAGCATGACGACCAGCTTGTCGTGCCGGGCGACTATAGCTATCGGTCGGGGCTGGACGCGGCCGAGCGGCTGATGAGCCTAGAGGCGCGGCCCAGCGCGATCTTCGCCTGCAACGACGACATGGCCGCCGCGGCAATCACCGTCGCGCACCAGCGCCGGATCAATGTGCCGGCCGAGATCAGCATCTGCGGTTTCGACGATACGCCGCTGGCGAGCGCGATCTGGCCGGCGCTGACCACCATCCGCCAGCCGATCCGTGACATGAGCCGCGAGGCGATCGGGCTGCTGGCGATGCGCTTCCGCAGCCAGGATGAAGGGGCGGACGGAGTCATCGGCAAGGTGAAGCTGGACTATCAGCTGATCCGCCGCCAGTCGGACGCGGTGCCGGCCCGGCATTGACGCCGGGCCGGACCATCAGACGGCGAGGCGATTGCCGTAGCCGATGATGAGGGTAGCGAAGATCAGCAGGCCGACCCCGCTCCACACCATGCGGCGGACGGCAGGGGCGGCGTCCTTCCACTCCCTGAACGCGAAGCCCCAGCAGGTACCGAAGATGATGATCGACGCCATGTGCAGCGTCCAACTGGAAAAGCCGAAACGGCCCATCTGGCTTTCCCCCATCGTGTAGAAGAAGAACTGGAAATACCAGGCGGTGCCAGCCAGCGCGCAAAGCAGGAAATTGGGCAGCAGTGCCGGCCTCTGTCCACTGGCGTCGGACGCGCCCACCCATTGGCCCGCCGACCTGTTCTTGGCGATCAGCCAGCCGCACCAGAGCGCGTTGGTGATGAGGCCGCCGAACATGACGATACACAGGGTCGGGAGACCGACCCAGAGCGGCCCGGTGCCCGCGGCGCGGCTGAGTTCGTTCACCGGCTGTCCCGCTGCCAGACCGAAGGCGAAGCAGGAGGACATGATGCCGGAGAAGATGGCAACGGCGATGCCCTTCCTGAAATCGAACTCGGCGACGGCGGCGGCCTTCTGTTCGGGCGACAGCGCCTCATCCTTGCGCGCGCCGGCCATGGCGACGACGATGATGCCGAGCAGGGTGACGGCCAGACCCAGCAGCACGATCTTGCCATGCAGGGTGCCGACGATCTCCGTCATGAAGCTGCCGTCGACGATCGGCGGGATCAGCGTGCCAAAGACGGTGCACAGGCCCAGCACCACCGCCATGCCGAGCGACAGGCCCAGATAGCGCATGGTCAGGCCATAGGTCAGGCCGCCAAAGCCCCAGAGGAAACCGAAAAAGACGCACCAGCCGACGACCGAGGACGGCACCTGTCGCATCACGCCCATCAGGTCGCTGGTCTGGATGGAGGCGAAGAACCAGGGTGCGATCACCCAGGAGAAGATACCGCCGGTGAGCCAGAAGATTTCCCAGTTCCAGCGCTTCACGCCACGATAGGGAACGTAGAAGCTGGCCGAGGCCAGGCCGCCCAACCAGTGGAACAGCACGCCGAGCAATGGATTTCCGATCATAGGTCAAGTCCCAGGCGATAGAGGCGGTTGGCGTTGCCGGCGAAGAGTGCGCGGCGGTCGGTATCGGGCAGGTCCGCGACGATGGCGTGATAGGCGTCCATGTAGCGGTCGATCGGGCCGAACAGCTTGTCGGTCGGGGTGTCGCTGGCAAAGGCGCAGCGATCGGGGCCGAAGAGATCGATGGTCTGGCGGACCAGCGGTTCGATCGTCTCGCGGGTCCAGTCGCGACGGATGAAGCCCATGCCCGACAGCTTGACCGCGACATGGGGCAGCGCGGCGAGCGCCTTCATGCCCCTGCGCCAGTCCTCCAGACCATCGACATCGGTCAGGACCGGCATGCCCATATGGTTGATGATGACCGGAATGTCGGGATGGCGCGCGATCAGCGCAGCGAGGCCCGGCATTTGTCCCGGATAGCATTGCAGGTCGAAGGACAGTCCATGCTTGGCCAGCAACGCATAGCCCGCCTGCCATTGCGGATCGACGGTCAGGTCGACCGAACCATAGGTGCGCCGGGGATCATGGTGCCAGTTGACGATATGGCGGATGCCCTTGACCCGCGGGTGCGCCGCCTGGGCGGCGAGCAGGGCATCGACATCGGGATCGTCGAGGGCGGCGAAGGCGACGAAGCCGGTGGGGAGGCCTTCGACCACGGCGAGGCCGTCGAGCCACTGGGTTTCGCGCAAGGCGCTGTGCGCCGCGGCACCGGCATCGACATGGACCGCGCCGACGACATTCCAGCGAGCAAGGTCGGCGCGGTATTGCGCGACGCCATAGTCATGAGCGATTGCTTCGACGCTGCCGTTCGGTCCGTCGTCGGAGAAAGGAGCGCTCAGCCAGTCGTAGCGGATATGTTTGAGATCCCACAGGTGGATATGGGCATCGACAAAGGGGATCATCGACCTCTCCGGTAAAGGGCGCTGGATGCGCCGCATGGGGCTATTGGCCAGAGACATCCGCCACGCCCATGGCGCAGGCCGAACCGAGCAGGACGGTCAGCATCGCGCGGCGGTCATGGATCGGCGTCAACGGCATCTCTCCCCGATCGAAGCGGCGCGCTGGCTCTGGGACCAGTCGCGCCGCGCAACTTCTCATATCAGAAAGTGGTGCGCCCCCCCGACGTGTCGAAGGTCGACGCGGTGGTGAAGCTGCATTCCTCGCTGGCCATGAAGCAGACCATGGCCGCCGATTCCTCGACCAGACCGAGCCGGCCCATCGGGATTTTCGAGCGCATATAGTCGACCTGGCTTTGCGGCAGTTGGGCGAGAATCGGGCTTTCGAAGGTCGCGGGGGTCAGCGCGTTGGCGATGACACCCTTGCCTGCCAGTTCCTTGCCAAGGCTCTTGGTGAAGCCGATCACGCCTGCCTTGCTCGCAGAATAGGCGCTGGCGTTGGGATTGCCCTCTTTACCCGCGACCGAGGCGAGATTGACGATCCGGCCATAGCCGTTTTCGAGCAGGAAGGGCGCGACTTCCCGGTTGCAGTAGAAAAGGCCATTGAGGTTGATGTCGATCACCCGCTGGAAGCTGTCGACCGGATAGTCCCAGACCGTCGCGGTCGCGCCGGTGATGCCGGCCGAGCAGATGAGGATATCGACCTTGCCCAGCGCGGCGGCGGTTTCCTTCGCGGCGGCGGCGACGGCGGCATAGTCGCTGACGTCGAGCGCCACGGCATGCGCTGCACCGATCTCGGCGCTGGTGGCCGCGAGCACATCGGGATTGAGATCCCATAGCGCCACCTGACCGCCTTCGGCGACGATGCGCGCGGCGACCTGCTTGCCCAGGCCCGACGCACCGCCGGTGATGATCGCGTTGCGGCCTGCGAAACGGCCGGCATAGACGCTCATCCGAGCACCACGTCGCCGAGGTGACGCCATTCCGATACCTGCTGCTTCTGGGTGCCGAGCCTGGCGATGCCCAGTTCCATGACGTCGCCGGCCTTCAGATAAATGGCGTCGGGCTTCTTGCCCTCGCCCACGCCCGGCGGGGTGCCGGTGATCATCAGGTCGCCCGGATAGAGCGTGACATATTCACTGACATAGGCAATCAACTGCGCGACGTTGAAGATCATCGTCTTCGTGTTGCCGGTCTGCATCCGCTCGCCATTGACGTCGAGATACATGTCCAGATCCTGCGGGTCGCCGACCTCATCGGGTGTCACCAGCCAGGGACCGACGGGGCAGAAAGTGTCATGCCCCTTGCCCTTGCTCCACTGGGTGCCACGCTGCTTCTGGTTGAAACGTTCCGATACGTCGTTGACGAGGGTGTAGCCCGCGACCTTCGACAGGGCGTCCTCTTCGCTGACGAAGCGGCAGGTTTCGCCGATCACCACGCCCAGTTCGACTTCCCAGTCGCCATGGGTGCTGTTCCTGGGCAACATCACTTCGTCGTTCGGGCCGTTCAGCGACGACAGCGCCTTCATGAACATGACCGGCTCGGTCGGGATCGGCAGGTTCGATTCGATCGCATGATCCTCATAATTGAGACCGATGGCGACGATCTTGCCGATGCCCTTGACCGGCACGCCGTAGCGGGGTTCGCCCTCGACGATCGGGAGCGAAGCGATGGCGGCGGCCTTGGCGGCGGCCAGCGTTGCGACGGTCAATTCGGGGACGACGCCCGACAGATCGCGGATGTTGCCATCGGTATCGATGACGCCGGGCTTTTCCTGGCCAGGCTGGCCGAAACGAACGAATTTCATGGGATCAGTCTCTCTTTTACGGCAATCAATGGGTATAGGGGCGGTGCATCGCGATGTCGGGGTTGAGGTCGACGCCGAAGCCGGGCTTGTCGAGCGCGCTCACCTTCAGGCGGCCATTTTCCGGCACGGGTTCGCCCAGCAATTGCGGATGGAACATCGGCACCACTTCGGTCGGCCCCGGATGCATCATCAGGAACTCGGCAAAGGGCGAGTTGTGGCGGGTGATGACGAAATGATAGCTGTAGACCGACGATCCATGCGGCACGACCATCTTGCCATGGGCGTCGGCGAGCGCGCTGATCTTCAGCAATTCGGTGACGCCGCCGCACCAGCCGACGTCGGGCTGGACGATGTCGCAGCAGTCCATTTCCAGCAACATGCGGAAGCCCCAGCGGGTCGCCTCATGCTCGCCGGTGGTGACCAGCATCCCCTTGGGCACGTTGCGCTTGAGCTGTTGATAGCCCCAATAATCGTCCGGGCTGATCGCCTCCTCGATCCATTTGAGGCCAAGGTCGTGCGCGACGATGGCGAGGCGGGTGGCATAATCGACGTCGAGCGCCATCCAGCAATCCCACATCAGCCAGAAATCCTCGCCCACCTTCGCGCGCATGTCGGCCAGTTCGGCGATATTCTTCTTCAGGCCCTCGACACCCTCGGCAGGGCCGTGGTGCAGCGCCATCTTGCCGCCGATGAAGCCGAATTCCTTCGCCTTGTCGGGCCGCGCGCCGGTGGCGTAGAATTGCAGTTCGTCGCGCACCGCGCCGCCCAGCAGATGATAGACCGGCTCCTGCCGCAGCTTGCCGAGCAAATCCCAGAGCGCGAGGTCGACACCGGAAATCGCGTTCACGACCAGACCCTTGCGCCCATAATATTGGGTCGAGAAATACATCTGATCCCAGATCTTCTCATAATCGGTCGGCGAGCGGCCTTCCAGGAAGCGGGCGAGATGCTTTTCCACGATATAGGCGGCCGGTTCGCCGCCGGTCGTTACCGCGAAACCGACGGTGCCGTCCTCCGCCTCGATCTCCACGACCAGCGTACCCAGCACGTTGATCCCGAAGCTCTGCCGCGACTGGCGATATTCGGGATATTTCGACATCGGCGTCGCGATATGGTCGTCGATCCAGTGGCCTTCGCCCTGGTCATGATAATCCGCCCCGCCGCCGCGCACGGTGAAGGCACGGACATGCTTGATCTTCGGCAACGTCACGATCGGCACGCATACACTCCCTGAGTCACGCCGATGCCCAATATGTGGGAATATTCGGCAGAAAATTTCAACATATGATAAAAAACCGATAAAGTTGGATCTGGGGAGGAGTTTGATCGCAAGAATCAATGCCCAGCCTCTCCATCACCCTTGTTTTTCTCATTTTGTGGGATAGAGTGTTATTAGATGAGACAGAAAACGTCAAACCCGGAATCGGACGCACCGGAAAATTTGGGGCGAGAGGAAAAGGCGAAGGCGGGCGGGTCGCAGACCTTGCAGCGCGGGCTGGACCTGCTCGACCAGGTGATCGATGGCCCGATCAAGCTGGCCGACCTGTCGGAGCGGATGGGGCTGACGCGCTCGACCACGCATCGGCTGGCCAACGCCATGGTAGAGCGCGGCTTCCTGACCTTCCTACCGCGCGAGGGCTATCAACTGGGGCCGAAGCTGCTGCAACTCGGCTTTCTGGCGCAATCGCAGGCCGATGTGGTGCAGATCGCCCGGCCGCATCTGGAGGCGCTGGCCGCGGCGAGCGAGGATGTCGTGCATCTGGGCCGGCTCGATGGCGACCAGGCGCTCTATCTCGACAAGATTCCCGGCCGCCGCCGCGTGGAGATCAGTAGCCGCATCGGCGACCGCCATCCGCTGACCTCCACGGGCCTGGGCAAGGCGCTGCTGATCGACGACGCGGAGGCGAATTGGCGCAGGCTGTTCGACGCAGACCAGGCCACCGGCACCCACCAGCAGGACTATGACGGCTGGCTGGAGCGGATGCGCGCCTATGCCGCCGCGGGCCGCGCATTCGACCTGGAAGAGAATGAAGACCAGATACGCTGCGTCGCCGCGCCGATCCGCGATGCGTCGGGCGCGATCATCGCCGCCATCAGCCTGTCGAGCGCCGCCCAATATATGGACGACGATCGCATGGCGGCGCTGAGCGAGGATGTCCGCGCCGCCGCGCACAAGGTCAGCGCCGATCTGGGCTGGACCCCCGGCGTCAAATCCCCCCGCCGCCCGGCGCGGCGCTAACCATCGAAGGAAAATCCGCCCCATGAAGCTGCTTGAAGGCAAGACCGTCCTCGTCACCGGCGCATCGACCGGCATCGGCCGCGCCGCCGCCATCGGCGCGGCCCGGCACGGCGCCGATGTCGTCATCAACTATGCGAACAGCGATGGTCCAGCCGCAAGCTGCGTGACCGAGATCGAGGCGCTCGGCCAGCGCGCCATCGCAGTGAAGGGCGACGTCGCCGATCCGCAGACCGCGCAGGATTTCGTGGCAAAGGCGGTCGAAGCGTTCGGCAAGGTCGACGTGATGGTGAGCAATGCAGGCATCTGCCCCTTCCACGCGTTTCTGGACATGCCGGTCGATGTGGTGGAGCGGACCTTCAGGGTGAATTTGCATGGCGCCTATTTCATGGTGCAGGCGGCGGCACAGCAGATGGTGAAACAGGGTCATGGCGGGTCGATCGTCGCAGTATCCTCCATCTCGGCGCTGGTCGGCGGCGAGTTCCAGACCCATTACACCCCGACCAAGGCCGGCGTACATTCGCTGATGCAGTCCACGGCGATTGCGCTGGGCAAGCATGGCATCCGCTGCAACAGCGTGCTGCCCGGCACCATTTTGACCGAGATCAACAAGGATGATCTGGCCGATGTCGAGAAGCGTCAATATATGGAGGCGCGCACGCCGCTCGGTCGCCTTGGGGCGCCGGAGGATCTGGCCGGGCCGATCGTTTTCCTGGCGTCGGACATGGCCGCCTATGTCACCGGCGCTGCGCTGCTGGTGGACGGCGGCATGTATGTGAATCTGCAATAGGCGCGTCGTGCCGCTGCTGGAAGGGGCCGACTGGCCATGAACCCGATCGACCGCCGCACCCTGATCGCCGGCGCCATGGCGAGCGCCGGACTGGCCAGTCCGGCATTGGGCCAGACGGTGAAGACCGGTCCCTTCCCGCTGCCCGCGGGGTTCGAACGTTTCCCGATCTGGCCGGACCGGGCGCCCGGCGGCGATACCGTCCAGGTGCAGGAGGTTGAGACGCTGCGCCAGCCCGACAGCGGCCCGGACGATGGCGTCTTCGCCCATGTCGTGACGCCCACTCTGACGCTGCTGCGGCCGGAGAATCCCAATGGCGCGGCGATATTGCTGATCCCCGGCGGAGGATATAGCCGGGTCGCCATCGGTCATGAGGGATATGATGTGGCCCGGCGCTTCGCGGAGGCGGGCTATGCCTGCTTCTCGCTGCTCTACCGCCTGCCCGGCGACGGATGGGCGGCGGGAGCGGAGGCCCCGTTGCAGGATGCCCAGCGCGCGCTGCGGCTGGTGCGGGCGCTAAGTGTCCGCGAGCGCTTCGAGGCGAACCGGGTCGGGGTGATGGGCTTTTCGGCGGGTGGGCATCTCGCCGCCTGGCTCACCAGCCGCGCGCCGGTGGAGAGCTACAAGCCGGTCGATTCCGCCGACCGGGAGCCGATCAAGGCGGCGGTCGCGGCCTATCTCTACCCCGTCATTCAGATGGAGGGCCCGTTCGTCCATCAGGGATCGCGTACCCAGTTGCTGGGCGCTGATCCCTCGCCAGCGCGGATGCGTGCCTATTCGCTCGACCAGGATGTGAGCGCAGACACGCCGCCGGTGTTCCTGGCCCATGCGATCGACGATCCTGCCGTGCCGGTCGAGAACAGCCTGGCGATGCTGGCGGCGCTGCGCGCACGCAAGATAGCGGCCGAATGCCATTTGTTCGAAAATGGCGGCCATGGCTTCGGGCTGGCCGCCTCGCCCGCCGCGCCCGCGCCCTGGCCGGACCTGTTCCTCGATTTCGCGAAACGCCACATAATATGACCAAAAACGTCGCCCTTTTCGTCACCTGCCTTGTCGACATGATGCGGCCGCGCATCGGGTTCGCCGCGATCCGCGCGCTGGAGGCGGCAGGGTGCGCCGTGGTCGTGCCCGAGGGGCAGACCTGCTGCGGCCAACCCGCGCTCAACAGCGGCGACCGGGACCATGCCGCTGCGCTGGCGAAGCAGACGATCGCAGCGCTGGAACCTTATGAAGCTGTCGTCATCCCGTCCGGCTCCTGCGCAGGGACGATCCGCTGCCACTATCCCGAGATTTTCGCGCATGACCCCGTCTGGCTGCCGCGGGCGCAGGCGGTGGCGGCGAAGACATGGGAGGTCATGGCCTATCTCGACCAGATTTGCGGCTGGAAGCCCCAGGGCGTCAGCGTCGACGCAAGGGCGACCTATCATGATAGCTGTTCGGGACTGCGCGAACTGGGTATCAAGGCGCAGCCGCGCCGGCTGCTCAGGACCATCGACGGCCTGACCTTCGCGCCCTTGGCCGGCGAGGAGACATGTTGCGGCTTCGGCGGCACCTTCTGCGTCAAATATCCCGCCATTTCCAACGCGATCGTCGGCGAGAAAGCGGACGCGATCGAAGCGACCGGGGTCGACCTGCTGCTGGCAGGCGATCTGGGCTGCCTGATGAACATCGCGGGGAAGCTGCATCGCAAGGGCAGCAAGGTGCGCGCCTATCATGCGATCGAACTGATCGCCGGCATGGGCGACGGGCCGGCGATCGGAGAAGAGGCGTGAGCGGTTTCAAGGAGCGCGCCGATGCGGCGCTGGCTGATCCGATCCTCAAGATCGCGGTCGAACGCACGGCGGGCACGGCCGAGACGAAGCGTATGATCGCCATCGACGCCTTTCCCGATTTCGAGGCCGCACGAACTCGCGCCGCAGCAATCAAGGACCATGTGATCGCCCATTTGGGCGCGTATCTGGAGCAGTTCGAGGCGAATGCGATCGCTGCGGGAGCAAAGGTGCATTGGGCCGAAACCGCCGACGAAGCCTGCAAGATCGTCATCGATATCTGCAAGGCGGCGGGCGCAGGGAGCGTCGCGCGATCCAAATCGATGCTGGGCGAGGAAATCGGCCTGCCCCATGCGCTGGCCGAGGCCGGGATCGACCGCGTCGAAACCGACTTGGCCGAGCATATCATACAGCTGGCCGACGAGCGCCCGTCGCACATCATCTGGCCCGCCATGCACAAGACTCGCGAACAGGTGTCGGCGCTGTTCAAGGCCAGGCATCGCAGTCCGCATGAGGAAGAGACGATCGCCGCCATGGCCGAAAGCGCCCGGCGGGAACTGCGCACGCAGATGCTGGGCGCGGACGTCGGCATATCGGGCGCGAATTTCCTGATCGCGGATAGCGGCGCGATCTGCACCGTCACCAATGAAGGCAATGCCGAACTGTCTTTGGTGCCGCCGCGCGTCCATATCGTAACGGCGGGGATCGAGAAAATCGTGCCGTCCATGCCCCACGCCATCCATATGCTGCGCATGCTGGCGCGTTCGGCGACCGGCGCGGCGCTGACCCAATATACGACCTTCTATACCGGACCGAAGCGCGCGGGCGACCGCGACGGGCCGGACGCGATGCATATCGTGCTGGTCGATAATGGCCGCACAAAAATGCGCGAGGAGGGGCTGGCGGAGATGCTGCGTTGCATCCGTTGCGGCGCGTGCATGAACCATTGTGTCGTGTTTCGCCAGATTGGCGGTCATGCCTATGGCGGCACCTATCCGGGGCCGATGGGCGCGGTGCTGACGCCAGCGCTGGACGGGCTGGCGCCCAATCGCGACCTCGCCCATGTCTGCACCCTCAACGGCAAGTGCCAGGAGGTATGTCCGGTGCGCATTCCGCTGCCCACCCTGCTGAAAGGCTGGCGCGAGAAAAGCTGGCGCGAGGGGCTGGAACCGACGTCGGTCCGCGCAGGGCTGGGCCTGTGGGCCTGGGTCGCCATGCGGCCGCGGCTCTATCGGCTGGGCACCGGCATCGCCGTCCGGGCGCTGCGGCTGCTGGGGACAAAGGGCTGGATCGCGAAACTTCCGCTGGCCGGCGGCTGGACCCGTGATCGCGATATGCCCAAGCCCGCCGCCCGGACCTTCATGGCGCAATATCAGAAGGAACGCCGCCCATGAACACCCGCGGCACGATCCTCGGCCGGTTGAAAGGGCCGGCGCCCGACCGGGCGGAAGCCATGGCGCTGCTGGTCGCGCCCGAGCGTCCGGCAGTGGACGAAACGGCGCTGGAAGCGGAATTTCTCTCCCGGCTCGCCTTGCCCAGTGTCAATGCCAGCCATGACGTCATCAGGGCCATGGCGGACCTGCCCGCCGCCATTGCCCGCTATCTTGCGGAACAGGGTGAAGCGCTCACACTCTGCCTGCCACCCGAACCGCGCCTGAAAGCTATCGACTGGAAGGGGTTCGCCCTCCACGCAAGCGCCACGGCCGACGAAGCCGCCGTCCTCGCCATCGCGCGCAAGGGGATCGCCGAGACCGGATCACTGATTTTCGAGACCAGCCCGACCGCGCCGATGCTGCCCAATTTCCTGGCGCTGCACCATATCGTGCTGCTGGCCGTCCGCGACATCGCGCCCTATCTGGAGGATGCGCCGCTGGCCGGCCCGCAACCCCGCGCCCATTATTGGGTCACCGGCGTATCGGGCACCACCGATATCGAAGGCACCTATGTCCGCGGCGCGCACGGCCCGCGCTTCCTGCATGTCATCCTCTTGCAGAATTGACCGCATGTCGGACCTCAATTCCACATTCAGGGAATAAACACTTACTTTTGAATCGTCGACCGTTATAAGGGGGCAAAATGCCTGCGATGGAGTCCCCGATGTTCCACAAGACCTATTATGCGACGCACCCGGACATGATGGAGTGCGTATCGAACGAGGAATTGCGCGACCGCTATCTGATCGGCGGCCTGTTCCGCGACGGGGAATGCGTCCTGAACTACACCCATGCCGAACGGTTCGTGATCGGCGGCGTGGCGGTGGCCGATGCGCCGGTGAAGCTGCCGGTGCAAAGCGAGCCGGCGTCGGCGGCGGGCCATCCCTTTCTGGAGCGGCGCGAACTGGCGATCGTCAATGTGAGCGGTGTAGAAGGCATGGTGACTGTCGATGGTGAAGTCTTCACCCTCGGCAACAAGGATTGCCTCTATGTCACTATGGGCGCGAAGGACGTGGAGTTCGCCGGTACGGGCGCGCGCTATTATCTCGCCGCCTGCCCGGCGCACAAGGCGTTCACGACCCGCAAGCTGGGCATCGCCGACGCCAATGCGCTGGAGCGTGGCAGCCTGGAGGAATCGAACGAGCGGACCATCTACCAGCTCGTCATCCCCGGCATCTGCGACAGCGCGCAGCTGGTCATGGGGCTGACCGTGCTGAAGCCAGGCAGCGTGTGGAACACCATGCCGCCACACATCCATGAGCGGCGCAGCGAAATCTATTTTTATTTCGAGCTGGACGGCCCGGCCGACCGCGTCTTTCACTATATGGGTGAGGGCGAAGCGATGCGCCACATCGTCATGGCCAATGAGGAAGCGGTGATTTCCCCGCCCTGGTCGGTGCATATGGGCAGCGGCACCAGGGCCTATGCCTTCATCTGGGCGATGGCGGGCGAGAATCAGGATTATACCGACATGCATGTGCTGGATATCTGCCAGCTGGCCTGAATCTCCTCTCCCTTCGGGGAGGGATCGGGGGAGGGCATGTCCATGAAGCCCCTTTCCGACACGCCCTCCCCTAGCCCCTCCCTGAAGGGAGGGGGAACAGGATCTCTATGACCACCCCCTTCGACCTCACCGGCAAAGTCGCCATCGTTACCGGCGCCAATACCGGCATCGGCCAGGCGATCGCGCTGTCGCTGGCCGCCGCAGGCGCCGACATCGCCGCGGTGGGCCGCACGCCCGCGGAAGCGACCGTCGCGCAGGTCCGTGCGCTCGGCCGCAGGGCGGAGATCGTCTCCGCCGACCTTTCCAACATCGAGCCGGTGCAACGCGTGGTGGACGAGACGATTGCAGCGCTGGGTGGGCTCGACATCCTCGTCAACAATGCCGGGATCATCCGCCGCGCCGACAGCGCCGACTTCACCGAGTCGGACTGGGACGCAGTGATCGACACGAATCTCAAGGTGCTGTTCTTCCTCTGTCAGGCAGCGGGGCGACATATGATCGCCCAAGGATCGGGCAAGATCGTCAACATCGCCTCTTTGCTGTCCTTCCAGGGCGGTATCCGGGTGCCGAGCTATACCGCGGCCAAGAGTGGCGTGGCGGGCCTGACCAAGCTGCTGGCGAATGAATGGGCGTCCAAGGGCATCAATGTGAACGCAATCGCGCCCGGATACATCGCCACCAACAACACCGCCGCCCTGCAGGCCGATGAACAGCGCAATCGACAGATTCAGGAGCGCATCCCGGCAGGGCGTTGGGGCGAGGCCAGCGACATCGGCGGAGCCGCCGTGTTCCTCTCATCCAGCGTAGCGGGCTATATTCATGGACATGTGCTGGCCGTCGATGGCGGCTGGCTGGCGCGCTGAAGGGGCGCGCCTGCCTGGGCAGGCAGCGAGATTGGAACTCGGCTCCTGCCTGCGCAGGAGCACGGCTTGTCGGGAGGAGGACTTGCCCCGTCCACAGCAAAGGAGAGAAACGATGCCCTCATTCGACCGGCGAACGGCGCTGGCTACGGCGGGACTTGCGAGCCTTGGGCTGACGTTGCCGACCAAGGCGGCGACGCGCCGGGGCGCCCGTCCCGGCCCCTATCTGATCGGCGCGGACATTAGCTGGATTCCCGAGGATGAGGCCGCGGGCGCGCGCTATTTCGTGGATGGCGTACAGAAAGACCCGATCCTGCTGCTGCGCGATGCCGGGTTCAACGCGATCCGGCTGCGCATCTTCGTCGATCCGGCGAAGGGTTATGCCAAGCGCGAGCCGGACAAGGCCTGGGCCGGCCTGGCCCAAACCATCATGCTGGGGCGGCGCATTCGGGAGGCCGGCCTCTATCTGGTCCTGAGTTTCCATTATAGCGACATATGGGCCGACCCCGAGCATCAGGGCGTCCCCGCGGCCTGGGAAGGCTACGATCTCGGGCAGCTTGCCAAGGCAGTCGACACCCACACCCATGACACGCTGGTCGCGATGCGCGCGGGCGGCGCGCCGGTCGATATGGCGGTGATCGGCAATGAAACGACCTTCGGCATCCTCTGGCCGCATGGCCGGGTGCAATTATCCACCCCCACCGGCAATCCGGTCACCGACGCCAATCATGCGAACGTCGGCGCAGTCGGCGGGTTCGACGCTTTTGCGTACTTGCTGCGCGCCGGAATCGCCGGGGCGCGGCGGGCCGAACCGGCGATTGCGATCCAGTTGCATAATCATCTGGGCCGCCATTGGCCGATCGTGCGCGAATGGGCCGACGCGCTGGTCGCGCGAAAGGTCGATTTCGACGTCATCGGCTTTTCCTGCTACCAGCAACGCGCGCAGGGCGACTGGGCGACGACCTTCGCGCAGTTCGTAAAACGCTATCCCGACAAAGGGTTGCTGGTCGCGGAATATTCCAGCCGCAAGCGCTATATCAACGATCTGGTCCACGCCCTGCCGGCCAGACATGGCTGGGGCGCCTTCATCTGGGAGCCGACCCGGCATCAGGAGGCCATCTTCGACCAGGACGGCCAAAATGCCGGCGAAGGGGCCAAGCCAGACCTGATTGCGCAAGGGCTGAACAGCGCCGAAGCACCCGGCGGCATCGCCGGGCAGCCGGCAGTGGCAGTCCAGCCGGAACCGACTGGTCCGATGGGCCATGGTGGCGATTATGTCGCCAATCCGCTGTTGGATATCTACCGCCAAATGGCGAAGGATTACCGGTGAGGCGGCGCGATTTCGCTCTGGGCCTTGGCGCGCTGGCGCTGACGCGTTGCGCCACCCGGCGCATGGCACAGGACAAGGACCCGCTGGTCTTCGCCTATTTCACTACCGGCCAAACGGGCGAAGCCGACGGCCTGAAACTCGCCGTCAGCGACGACGGCTTCGCCTTTCGTCCGCTGGCGGGCGGGCGCAGTTTGCTGGTTCCGCAGGTGGGCGAGAAGAAACTGCTGCGCGATCCCTTTCTCTTCCATGACGGCCGGACCTATCATCTGTTGTGGACCACGGCCTGGAAAGGCGTGACGATCGGCCATGCGACCAGCGCCGACCTGGTCCACTGGTCGGCGCAAAGGGCCATTCCGGTGATGGCGGACGTACCCGGCGCGCGCAATTGCTGGGCGCCCGAGGCGATCCGCGATCCCCACACCGGGCGATACGACATCTTCTGGTCCAGCACCGTCACCGGCCGCTTCACCGAAACCGCCGGTACATCCGAATCCGCCTATAATCATCGACTCTGGTACAGCAGCACGACGGATTTCGAGACGTTCGCCCCGGCCCAGCCGCTCTACGACCCCGGTTTCAGCGTGATCGACGGCAGCTTCACGCGGGGGCCTGCAGGCGACCTCTGGCTGGTGGTGAAGGACGAGACGGTCGATCCACCGCGCAAATGGCTGCAGGTCGCTAAGGCGGACAGCCCCACCGGCCCCTTCGGCCCGTTGTCCCCGCCCTTTTCTCCCGCCTGGGTCGAGGGCCCCATGACGGCCCGGATCGGCGACGCGCTGCTCTGCTATTATGATATCTACAAGGAAGGTCGCTGGGGCGCGGCGATGACTCGCGACATGATGCGGTGGACCGATGTCAGCGCGCGATTGGCCATGCCGACGGGCGCACGTCACGGATCGTTGCTGCGCATCCCGCGTGCCTTGGTGGACGCGATCGGCTGAGCGGGCTCGAACAATCTACTTAGCGCCGGCACTTGCGCTTTCGCCCAGCCGCAAGGCACGTTCGGCAAGGCCAAGCTGCCTGTGATCCCAAGAACGACTGCTATTGCTTCTGCGAAACGGTGGGAGAATCGCTGGTTCCTGCCCCCCGCTGCCGCGCTATGGCGCGCAATTGTGCGTCACTTGGGGGGGAAGGATGTCACGCAGGCGTTGGCGCACGACTTCGGCCCAGATGCGATAGCCCCGCGCATTCATATGCACCCCATCACGCTGATAATTGTCGCCCATTACGCCCCCGGCAAAGAGCGGTGTCGTGATGTCACCATAATAGGCCACCCGCATATGGGGCAGAAATTGCTGCGCCGCCGCGTTGAACAGGCGCTGTTCGCGCAGGAAGGCCGCCCGGCCGGGGCTGGGCTTCGCCGACAGCAGCAGTACCGGCACATCGGGCAAGAGCCGGTCGCGCAGATCGAACAGGCTGGCGAGTTGGCGCATCACCGTGCGGACGGGCACGCCTTTGGCGATGTCATTTTCGCCGACGTAGAAAATCAGTGCGCGCGGGCGCCCCTCGCGGGGCTTGATATTGGCGAAGCGCGGCAGAATGTCCGCCAGCGTCGCACTGTTGATTCCCCGATTTTCCGTCGCCCAGGGCGCCATGTCCCGATCGAGGCTGGTCCAGCGATGGATCGAGGAACTGCCGACGAACCAAAGCGTGCAATTGCCCGCTGCGGCCATGTTGTCAGGCAGGGTCGCCGTGGATTCGCGATAGCGGCCATAGAGCCGCCACCCGACAAGGATCACGGCGAAGACGAGCAGCGCCGTCAGGAGCTTGGCGAGAGGCGAGGAATCGATGCTTCGCAATAGGACGACCTCCAAGTAGCGGGCGGAATGGCGCTATTTCGGCGGAAACACCATCCACAACGGTTCGGCACATTATCCGTTCACCACATATTTTAAAGCGTTTGCAAGTACAGATGGCGCAGGCTCATGCGGGGCCGGGGGTTTATCAGCGTGGGCAAGAATCCGTCGATCGACCTTCTCAAGGGGGTCTTGATCCTTCTGGTGATGGCCGGGCACGCCATGGAGCTTGCCCATCAGCAGCATCTGGCGCTGTGGATCGGCGCGGGATTCCGGATGCCGTTGATGATCGGCATATCAGGCTATCTGTTGAACCTCACCCGCACCCGCACGGAACAGACGGGGGTGTTGCTGGGCCGCTATGGCGAGCGCATGTTGCTGCCGTGGCTGGTCGCCCTGATCGTCTATCTGCTGGTGAGCGGCTGGTCCGTGTCCTGGATCACCCCGCTGGACCTGATGCTGCGCCCGCCTTTCCACCTCTGGTATGTGCCAGTTCTCTTCTTCCTGATCCTGGTGACGCGCCTCCTTCCCTTGCCGCCGCTGCTGCTGCTGGCGATCGGCGCGCCGATCAGCCTGGCGACCATGTATGGCTTTGGCCTTGACCACGGCCCGGTCGGGATCAGCCTGATGTCTCCCGACAGCCGTTTCCTGCGTTTTCCGGTCTATTTCTTCTTCGGTATGTTGATGGCGGAGAAGGGATTGCCGACGCGCTATCTGGGCATCGCGCTGCTCGTCATGGCGCTGGGCCTCACCTGGTGGGCAGGCCTGCGGGGCAGCGGCAACGGGCTGGCCTATGTTCCCGCGCGCCTGATGATGTGCCTGGGCCTGATCGCGCTGCTGCCCCGCCTGTCGGCATTGCGCCTGTCCTTCGCCCCACTCAACCGGATCGGCCGGGACAGCCTGTTCTTCTACCTCTGGCACCCGTTGGTGATGGGGGCCGCGCTGGCGGGCGGAGTCAGCGCGATGGCGGCGCTGGCGCTTTCGATCCTGATCTTGCTGCTCGCCAGCCGCCTGTTCGCGCCAAGCACGCTGATTCGTCGGCTGGTCGGCAGCGCGCCCGCGCCGCGCATACACATGGTCGCGCCGGAACCGTCGGACGCCGCGCCGCAGCCGGCCTGATTCAGGCCCGCCCACCTCAGATCATGTCAGAGCTTGCCATATTTGGCTTCGAAGCCGGCAATGTCGCCGGCGGCGAGATATTTGGCCTGATCGACCCACTGATCGCGCACCGGGCGGCCCTTGAAATTGCCCAGCTTCGCGTCGATCGCAGCGATATCAGCATCGCCCCAGGCCGCGACCTGCGCATAGCGGGTGACGCCCAGTTCGACGAGCAACGCCTTGAGCTTGGGGCCAACGCCCTTGAGGCGAAGAAGGTCGTCAGGCTCATCCGTGACCGCCGCGACGGCAGGCGACACGGGAATGGGCTCCGGCGTGAGCGTCGCCATGGGCTTCGGCTCGACAATCGGATCGACGGGCGTGACTGGCACGACCGGTTCTGTGGCGACCACCGGGGCGACAGGCTCCACCACGACCGGAGCCGCAGCGACCGGCGCCGCGATGATCGGATCGACGAAGGGCGTCGGCGTCGGGGGCGGTGCGGCGATGGGGGCGGCCACCGGAGCGGGTGGCGCGGCCGGTTCGACCGGCTGCTCCGCCTTGCGTTTGCCCGACAGCAGGAAGACAAGCGCGATGATGACCAGCAGCGCGACCAGCAGCCACAGTCCATAGTCCATGAAGAATTCCTGCATCGCGCTCCGTCTCCCCTGCCAAATCCTGACGCTATTTAAGGACGGTTTGCCACGCGCTGCAAGGGCATGGCCTATTGCGCCTCGCGCGCGACCTCCCGCCAGCCTATATCGCGACGACAGAAGCCGGTCGGGAAGTCGAGCGCGTCGACCGCGGCATAAGCCGCGACCTGTGCCGCGCCGACCGTATCTGCGGTCGCGGTGACGTTGAGGACGCGCCCGCCATTGGCGATCAGCACGCCATTTTTTTCCGTGGTGCCGGCGTGGAAAATCTTCGCGCCGTCCTTTTCCGCGGCGTCGATCCCGTCGATCGCGCCGCCCTTGTCGGGCGTGCCGGGATAACCGTTGGCCGCCATGACGATGGTAAGCGCGGCGCGGTCCGCCAACTGGACCGGCCCCTGTTCCGCCAGATGGCCCTGCGCCACGGCAAGCAGCAGATCGATCAGGTCGCCGTCGAAACGGGTCATCAGCACCTGGCATTCGGGATCGCCGAACCGGGCATTATATTCGATCAGCTTCGGCCCTTTGGCGGTCAGCATCAGGCCGGCATAGAGAACGCCCGAATAGGGCATGCCTTCGGCCGCCATGGTGTCGACGGTCGGGCGGATGATGGTTTCCATCACCTGGCGCTCCAGTTCCGGCGTCAGCACGCGGGCCGGGCTGTAGGCGCCCATGCCGCCGGTATTGGGGCCGGTGTCGCCATCCCCCACCCGCTTGTGGTCCTGCGCCGATCCGAAGGGCAGGATCGCGCTGCCGTCTGTCAGCGCGAAGAAGCTGGCTTCCTCGCCGGTCATGAATTCTTCGAGCACCACTTCCTCGCCCGCCGCGCCGAACGCGCCGGAAAACATGGTGTCCAGCGCCTCAACCGCTTCGTCGCGGGTTTCGGCGATGATGACGCCCTTGCCCGCGGCCAGCCCGTCCGCCTTGATGACCACCGGCAGCGCGAAATCGTCGAGCGCTGCGAGCGCGCCATCCTTGCTGGTGACCCGGACATAGGCGGCGGTGGGGATGTTCGCGCGCTGGCACAAATCCTTGGTAAAGCCCTTCGACCCCTCAAGCTGCGCCGCTTTCTTGTTGGGACCGAAAACGGGCACCCCCATGGTGCGGAGGTTGTCGGCAAGGCCATCGACCAGCGGCGCTTCCGGCCCGATCACCACCAGCCCGATCGAATGGCGGATGCAGAAATCCATCGTCGCGCGATGATCCGTCGCGTCGAGGTCGACCAGCGTGGCATGCTCGGCTATGCCCGGATTGCCCGGCGCGGCGTAGAGCGTATCGAGCCGGGGCGATTGCGCCAGCTTCCACGCCAGCGCATGTTCGCGGCCGCCGCCGCCAAGCAGAAGGATGTTCATGTCGCCCATGTCCCCGGAATTTGATGCCTATGACAGTTCGGGCCGCCTGTTAGCGGAGGAACGCGCAGGGGACAACGCGCCGCCGCTCAGCGTCAGCGAATTGTCGGGCATGCTCAAGCGCACGGTCGAGGATCGATTCGGCCATGTCCGGCTGCGCGGCGAGATTTCGGGCTTCAAGCGAGCGGCGTCGGGGCATCTTTATCTGGCGTTGAAAGACGAGAATGCGGTGCTGGACGGGGTGATGTGGAAGGGTGGCGCACAGCGGCTGGCCTTTTTCCCGCAGGACGGCGTCGAGGTGATCGCCACCGGCAAGCTGACAACCTATCCCGGCCGGTCCAAATATCAGATCGTCATCGAACGGATGGAACTGGCCGGCGAAGGCGCGCTGATGGCGCTGCTGGAGAAGCTGAAGGCCAAGCTGGCGGGCGAAGGGCTGTTCGCGGTCGAGCGCAAGAAGGCGCTGCCCTTCCTGCCGCGCACGATCGGCGTCGTGACGTCGCCGACCGGTGCCGTCATCCGCGACATCCTTCACCGGCTCGCCGATCGCTGCCCGACCCATGTCCTCGTGTGGCCGGTGCTGGTGCAGGGTCAGGGCGCGGCGGAACAGGTGGCGCGGGCGGTGCGGGGCTTCAGTGCGATGGACGGCAGCGGGCCAACGCCCCGGCCGGACCTTGTGATCGTCGCACGCGGCGGCGGGTCGATCGAGGATCTGTGGAGCTTTAACGAAGAGATCGTCGTGCGCGCTGTCGCCGACTGCACGATTCCGATTATTTCGGCGGTGGGGCATGAGACGGACACGACCCTGTGCGACTATGCCGCCGACCGGCGCGCACCCACGCCGACCGCAGCCGCCGAAATGGCGGTTCCGGTACGGGCGGAATTGCTGGCGGGCCTCGGCGAGATGGGTTTGCGGGCCGGACGCGCGGTGCGTCGTGGCGCGGCGCAGGCCAGGGAGCGGCTGGAGATGCAGGCGCGGTTGATGCCGACGCCCGATATGCTGCTCAGCCCCCAGCGGCAAAAGCTGGATCAGTTGTCCGACGGGCTGGTGAGCGGGTTGCGCCATCGGCTGGCCGATGCGCGCGCGCATCTGGGCCAAGCGGGCGGCGCATTGCGGCCGGCCCTGCTGCGCCAGCATGTCCAGCGCGCGGGCGAACGGCTCGACCGGCTGAAGCTGCGTCCAGATTATCTGCAACGCGCTTTGTCCGATCGCGCGATCGCCTTCGACCGGATGTCGCGCCATTTCGCCTCGCTCGATCCCGACCGGCCGCTGCAAAAGGGCTATGCGCGGGTGATGGCGCAGGGGCGGCTGGTGCAGTCGGTAGCCGCGGCGCAGGCGGCAGGCGAGGTCATGCTGCATTTCAAGGATGGGACGGTGGAGGCCGCCATCGGCGATAAGCCGCCGCTTGAGAAGCGCCCGCCCGTCGCTATATCGCCATCATCACCGCGGCCCGCCCGCAAGCCGCGCGAGGCGAACGAAACGCCGCAGCAGGATCTATTTTCCTGATCGAGCGAAGAAAGGCCTGACCCATGTTGATGTCCAATCGCGACCGGATCGCCCGGCTCCACTACATGCCCTATAGTTTCCGTGTGCTGCAGGCGGGCGACCATGTCCTGTGCGCCGTGACCGGGCGAAAGATCGCGCTGGAGGATCTGCGTTACTGGAGCATCGCCCGGCAGGAACCCTATGCCAATGCCGATGCGTCGGTACAGGCGGAATTGAAGGCGCTTGGGCCGCGATGAGGCGGATCGGCCTGGCGCTGCTGCTGGCCTGCGCCGGAACGGCCGTCGCGCAGCCCGGCCCCCGTTCCGGGACGATGCAGACCGATTTTCAGCTGACCGGCACGGCGACGCAGGGCGGCACGCTGGTCGGCACCGCGCCGTCCGGTACGGTCGCGCTGAAGCTGGATGCGCAACTGGTGCCAGTGGACGCCGACGGCCGCTTCCTGATCGCCTTCGACCGGGATGCCCCGCCGATCGCGCGCCTCACTGCGCGCCTGCCCGATGGACGGACGATCGAACGCGTATTGACCGTCGGGCCACGCGCCTGGCGGATCGAGCGGATCGACGCGCCGATGCGGCCCACCAAGAGCACAGAGGCGTTTCTGGCGCTGCGCAAGCCGGAGCTGGAGGCGATCGCCAACGCGCGCGCGATGGTAACCGACGCGCAGGGCTGGCGGCAGCGCTTCATCTGGCCGAGAATAGGGCGAATATCCGGGCTGTTCGGATCACAGCGCGTCTATCAGGGAACGCCCGGCGCCTATCATGGCGGCGTTGATGTAGCGGGCGCGACTGGGGTGCCGGTGGTGGCGCCGGCCGACGGCGTGGTGATTCTCGCCGCTGCGAACACGCCCTTCACGCTGGAAGGACATTTGCTGATGGTCGATCATGGCCATGGCCTCAACAGCGCCTTCCTGCACCTGTCGCGGATCGACGTAAGGGTCGGCGACCATGTGGCCCAGGGGCAACGCATCGGCGCGGTCGGCGCCACGGGGCGCGCGACCGGACCGCATCTCCATTGGGGAATGAAATGGAACGAGGCGCGGATCGACCCGATGCTGCTCGCCGGGCCTATGCCGAACGGGCTTTAGATTCGGCGCGCAGCAAGCCGTCGTCGGCTCCCGCTGGCGGCAATAAGCGTCAACTGACCCGCTTCATACGAATTGCTCGCCCGCCCTCGAGCTTGCCCATGAAACTGCCCATGGCGGCGCGCTTCAATTCGATCTTCTGGCCGGGCTTGGGTTCGCGCCCTGTCACCGCTTCGGTCGTCATCCATTGGGCACCGTCTTCCAGGACAATCTGCCACTTGCCATAGCCCAGGCTCCGGACCGACGCGATCACCGCATCGATATGGGTGACGCCCTCTTCCTGCGGCTTGTCGCCGCCGTCGTCATCGCCGCCGCCGAGGAAAGGCAGTTTGGGGAAAGAGAAGCCGAACAGCGTCTTGCGCGTCTTGTTGAGTTCGCTCTTGTCGAGCACCACCACCTCGTCGCGCTGGGCAGCAGCGTCGATCGCGCCGACCTGCCGATCGAAACAGGCGAGCCGCTCCGCATTGTCCGTTATGGCGCGACACTGGAGCAGGTTGGTGAAGATTTCCGGCCGGGGCTGCTGCCGCTGTGGCGCCGCCTGGGCCGCCCCCGCCACAAGGCACAGCATGGTTACGAAAATCCAGCCCTGCTTGCCGTTCATATTCGTGCTTCCTCTTCCGAACCCTGTGTCGCCACTAACATGCACCCGCGGGATATGACGTCAATATGACAGTCTTCGCCGATACCGGACGTCTCAAACGCCACAATAGGTCGGCTATCCACTTCATGATGTATGATTGCTACATCCTTTTGTAACTTCGTGTAATTTTCTTGCAATACGGCCGTAAAACAGCGGCGCGCCCACCTTGTTGCATTTATGATACAGCCGCCTTCAAAAGCGGCCATGTCCCTTTTCCCCCGCTTTACAGCGCCCCGAAGCCCGCGCAGTTTCGTCGCATCCATACGGGGGGATCGCTGTCGGGCACCATATCCCTTCGTACGGGCCACTTATGTGGCAGGCTATCTGCCAAACTCCAGAGCAAGGGACTGGAACCGTGAAAATATTTTCGAAGAGGGCACTATTGCGTGCCAGCGCCGCACCGGCGATCCTGGGCGCGTCGCTGATCGCGACGGCTGCATTCGCGCAGGACGCGCCGCAGACGGCGGAAGCCGATGCCGGCGACACCATCATCGTTACGGGTTCGTTGATCCGCAACCCGAACTTGGAGCGTTCGACGCCGGTCACCGCGACCACGTCCGACCAGATTGAACTGAAGCAGAACAACACCGCGGAAGATATTCTGCGTGAAATTCCGGGCATCGTTCCCAGCATCGGTTCGGCCGTCAACAACGGCAACGGCGGCGCTTCGTTCGTCAACCTGCGCGGCCTGGGTTCCAACCGCAACATCGTCCTGCTCGACGGCGACCGCCTGGTCCCCGCCGAACTGAACGGCCGTTTCGACCTTAACAACGTTCCCGTCGCCCTGATCGAGCGCGTGGACGTGCTGACCGGTGGCGCATCGACCACCTACGGCGCGGACGCCATCTCGGGCGTGGTGAACTTCGTCACCAAGTCGGACTTCGCCGGGCTGGAAGGCACGATTTCGAACCAGCTGACCGAAGAAGGCGACGGCAACTATTTCCGCGCCGACGTCACGCTCGGCGCGAATTTCGACGACGGCAAGGGCAATGTCGTCTTCTCGATCGGCTATCAGCAGTCGGACCCGGTCTATCAGGGCGGCCGCGACTATTCGGTCTTCAACATCGACTCCTACAGCGGCGCCATCGGCGGTTCGGGCACGTCGAGCCCGTCGCGCTTCACCGGCACCAACCCGTCGGGCACCGCGACCGGCAACGGCACGCGCCAGATCACGGCCGACGGCACCGCCTTCCGCCCTACCACCGCGTTCGACGCCTATAATTTTAACCCCTTCAATATCTTCCAGACGCCGTTCGAGCGCTTCAACATGTACGGCGCCGGTCGTTACGAAGTCAGCGACGCGGTCGAAGCCTATACGCGCGGCATTTTCTCCAAGAACACCGTCAAGACCATCATCGCGCCGTCGGGCGCGTTCGGCATCGCCGTCGATATCCCGCTCAGCAACCCGTTCCTGACGACGGCGCAGCGCAACGCCTTCTGCCAGCGCAACACGGCGTCGGCGGCGGACATCGCCCTGGGCGTCTACACGCCGCTCTACACCGCAGCGGAATGCACCGCGGCTGCAACGGCTACCGACCCGAATGATCCGAACTATCGTGAAGTCACCACCGCCCTGTCGCGTCGTGCGACCGAACTGGGGCCGCGCATCTCGGAATTCACCACCACCTTCTTCGATTACAAGGCTGGCCTTCGCGGCGGTATCACCGACTCGATTAGCTGGGACGTTTCGGGCGCTTATGGCGAGAGCGAGCAGACCCAGACCCAGCAGGGCTACTGGCTGAACTCGCGTGTCCGCAATGCCTTGCAAGCGACCAGCACGACCACATGCCTTGATCCGCAGGCTGCCGCCGATGGTTGCGTTCCGCTGAACGTGTTCGGCCCCGACGGTTCGATCACGCCGGAGATGAATGCATATCTCAATGCGGACAGCCGGATCATTACCAAGACTTCGTTGGCGCAGGCTAATGCGACCATTAACGGCGATTTTGGCTGGTCAGCGCCCTGGGCGAGCGACGCGGTCGCCTTCGCCATTGGCGGTGAATATCGCAAATATACTGCCTCGCAGGAATCGGATGAGCTTTCCCGTTCGGGCGATCTTGGCGGCGCCGGCGGCGCGGCGCCGAACATTGCGGGCGGCTATGACGTCTATGAAGCCTTTGGCGAACTCGTTCTGCCGCTGGTTCAGGACAAGCCATTCTTCCAGGATCTGACCCTGGAAACAGGCATCCGCTACTCAAAGTACAGCGTCGACGCGCCCAGCAACCCGTCCTACAAGACGACGACCTGGAAGGCCGGCGGTAGCTGGACCCCGGTGGACGGCTTCAAGATCCGTGGCAACTATGCTCACGCGGTTCGCGCGCCCAACATCGCCGAACTGTTTGCGCCCGTGAACACGTTGCTGACCAACCTTGGCACCGATCCCTGCTCGGGCTCGGCTCCGCTCGGCAACGCCAATCTGGCTGCGGTCTGCATTGCGCAGGGTGCCCCTGCAACTCAGATCGGCGCGATCACCAACGACCCAGCCGGTCAGGTCAACTATACCGGCGGTGGCAATCTGGCGCTGAAGCCTGAAAAGTCCAACAGCTGGACTCTTGGTGCGGTCTTCCAGCCAGCGGCCTTCCGCGGCTTCTCGGCGACGATCGATTATTACAACATCAAGATCACCGACGCGATCACTTCGCCCACGCCGGGCGACGCGATCGGCGCTTGCTTCAACAACATCACCGCCGCCAGCGCGACCGATCCGGCCTGTACCGCGATCGGCCGCAACCCGCTGACCGGTGAACTGTTCGGCGAAGCAACTGTAACCCCTGGTCTGTCGCTGGTGACCTCGAACCTGGGCAAGCTCAGCACCGACGGTGTCGATTTCTCGCTGAACTACCAGAAGGATATCGGCTTCGCCAACCTCGCGCTCAGCCTGACCGGCAACTGGACCAACAGCTCGAAGTTCCAGGCGACCTCGGTTTCCCTGAACCGCGAGTGCGTGGGCTATTATTCGGTCAACTGCGCGTCGATCCAGCCCAAGTGGCAGTTCTCGCAGCGCACCACTTTGTCCTTCGAGAAGGTCGACGTTTCGCTGCTTTGGCGCTACATCGACACGGTGAAGTTCGAGCCGCAGCAGATGGCCGACGACATGGCCGCTGCTCTGGCCGCGAATCTGGATGACGATGGCACGGTTCTGCCGCTCGACGACCAGGGTTGCCCGAACTACGAAACCACCGATGAAGGCGGTTGCATCGTCGATCCGAAGTTCCGGAAGATCAAGGCCGAGCATTATTTCGACCTGACCGGCCGCTTCCATGTTTCGGACGAGATCACCATCACGCTGACGGCTCAGAATATTCTGAACAACAAGCCCAAGGTGGTCGGCAACACGATCGGTTCGACCAGCTACAACAGCGGCAACGTCTATCCGTCGACCTACGACGCGCTGGGCCGTCGCTACGCGATCGCTGCGAAGTTCCGCTTCTAAGCCACGCGTCAGCCATCAAAAAGGAGGGGCCGGTGGAAACACCGGCCCCTTTTTTCGGGCTATTCGAAGGAGAGGGCCGCGCCGTGCGTTGGAGCAGTCGGTTGCTCAGTCGAGCAACGAATTGGGCAGCGTCATCGCGATGCCGCCATTGTCCGCCAGGACACGCGCCCAATGCACAACCTTCTCCACCTCCTCGCCATGAAGGCTGAGGCCCTGCTGCGCCGCCCGCGCGCGCTGGCCGGGCGCGAAACCCGCCCCGCTCTTGGCATCACGGGCAAAGATCGGACCGCTAACGATGGCGTCGATCGCGCTGCCGTCCAACCTCAGATCGAACAGGCCGGCGAGCGCCGCCAGGCTGTCCCCCGGGCGTTCCACCAGCGTTTCGCTGTCGAGCGTCGCTACCCGGTCACACAGCTTGCCGGCGATGTCCTGAAATTGCCGCTGCTGCGCCAGCCAGCCGGCCGCAGCCACCTGGATGTCGGTGAGGCCGAGATAATCGTCGGGTGCGATGCCCAGCGGCGCCAGCATCCCTTCACGCAGCAGTTTGCCAAACAGATCGCGCACCCACAGGCGCCCCCACATGCCCTTGCGCGCGATCGAGGCGAGATAGGCGTCGAGCGGGGCATGGAGCAGCAGCGCGCGCGCCTGCGGCCGCAACGCCATGATGCCTGGGATCAGCGGATTGACGATGTTGGACGGCTTGACCACCACCGCCTCGCCCGGTGCGAACGGGCGCGCGAGCAGCCGCAGTCCATCATCGAGCACCCGCGCGACATCCGGCCCCTTCGCCCCGCGATGACGCCAGCCGATCAGATCATTGAGCAGCACCGGCTCCTTGAGTCCCATCGCGACGCCGGGCCGGTCGAACGCGGCGGCGAGCAGGGTCGAGCAGCAATAGGCCGAATGGAAGAGGAAATGGGCGGGCGCCGGCGCCCTCGCCTGTTCGACGGCCTCGGCGCGGCGCACCACTAGAGGTTGACCAAGATCGCCCAGATATTCGTCTGTGAGGAAGGGAATGGCGGCATGGCGTTCGCGCGGCACCGGCAGGAGATGAAAAGCGTCATGGTTCGGATCATAGCGGTGCGCCAGCCATTGGGCGCTGCGCATGACGTCGCGGATCGATGGGAGAGAGGCGCTCATGCGTCAGCCTTGGCATGCGTGTGTTTCCCGCACAAGCCGTGCGGACGTCCCCCCACTTGCCAGCGCCTAGGCTTCTGATAGCGATAGGGAATAGAGGTCAGGGGCACTTTATGGACGTGACGGTGGGGCGGTTGTTGCAGCAGGCTGTGGAGGCGCGCCGCCATGGGCGGGCCCGAGAGGCGGAGCGTGCGCTGGGCGAAGCATTGCGCCATAGCCCGAACGAACCGCAGGCGCTCAACCTGATGGGACTGATCGCGCTCGACCGGCGCGACTTCAGCGCGGCGGGTATCCAATTCCGGGCGGCGGCGCAGGCCGATCCGGGGGAAGCCGCTCTGTGGATGAATGTCGCATCGGCCGAACGCGGGCTGGGCGCGGCGGAGGCGGAACGGGCCGCACTGAACCGGGCGATAGCGATCGAGCAACGCAACCTGACGGCGCAAATCCGCATGGCGGAACTGCAGCAACGGCTGGGCGAGGCGCAGGGTGCGGCCGAAAGCTGGGGCAAGGTGCTGGCGCTGACTACCGGCATGGCCGACATTCCCCCGGCGCTGGCAGAGATATTGGCGCAAGCTCGCCGCTTCGTCAGCGATCATCATGCGCGCTTCGCCGCCTTTGTCGAAACGGGACTGGCCGATCAGTTGGGCGCTGCCGATCCGTTGGCGCGGCGGCGCTTCCAGGCCTGTCTCGACCGCGAGTTCGGACGGCGCACCGTCTATCAGAACCAATGTTCGGGTCTGCATTACCCCTTCCTGCCCGCCGACGAATTTTTCGATCGCGCCCATTTTCCCTGGATGGCGCAACTGGAAGCGCAGACCGATGTGATCCGTGGCGAATTTATGGCGATGGTCGCCCGCGACGGAGGAAATATCCGTCCCTATGTGCGGCAGGATAGCGGGACGCCGGACAATATATGGACGGCGCTCGATGGATCACTCGACTGGGGCGCATCCTTCCTGTGGGAATATGGCGTGCGCAACGAAGCGGTCTGCGCCGCCTGTCCACAGACGATCGCGGCGCTGGAGGCATTGCCGCGAGCGGACATTCCTGGCCGCGCGCCGTCGGCCTTCTTTTCGCTGCTGAAGCCCGGCAGCCGGATTCCGGCGCATACTGGCGTCACCAACAGCCGCGCCATCGTCCATCTGCCCCTCGTCGTGCCGCCCGGCTGTTTCTTTCGGGTGGGCGGCGAAACACGGGCATGGGAAGAAGGCGTCGCCTTCGCCTTCGACGACACGATAGAGCATGAAGCATGGAACGAGAGCGATCATTTGCGCGTGTTGTTGATCTTCGACGTATGGAATCCGCATTTGTCGCTTGAAGAACAGCGATTATTGAAGCAATTCTATGCCACGGCCGATGCGAGCAAGACGAGGGATATCGCGGCGAGCATCTGATCGACGGCAGAATGATGGAGCCCGCCTGACCGGCGACCTATCGTTTCAGCCGCGTTCCTGGGAGATAATAAGTGCGAGTTTTGAAAGCAGTAATCGCGTCGAGTCTGTTTGCCATCGCCATGCCCGCTTTGGCGGAAGACAAACCCAAGCTGGATCGCAACGATCCCAACGCCGTGCGCTGCAAGCGCCTGGAGGTCACCGGGTCGCTGGTGCGCCGCGAGCGCATCTGCAAGACCAATGCAGAATGGCGCGCTATCAGTGACCAGCAGGGCCGCGATGCGGACGACCTGATCACCCGCAGCCGCGCAGGCATGAACCCGAACGGCTGATGCACGGCGGCGGCTGTGCTGACGGCGACTGATACCGGCCTGGACCTGACCGGATCGCTCGTGCGCAAGGCGCGTCTCTGCAAGCTTCCGCGGAATGGCGGATAATCCGCAAACGAAACAGCCGCGATGCGGATGATTTGATCAGCCGGTCGGGGGTAAAAAGCTGGTGATATGGCAAAAGACCCACCATATCATATGGTGGGCCTTTCGTCTTTGCAGCAGAGCAGCAGCCTTAAACGACCTCCAGCCTCAACGCCCCGTCGCCATCCTCGACCCGGACGGTCGATGCGTCGGGGATTTCGCCGCGCAGGATCAGGTCGGCCAGCGGATCCTGCAGATAGCGCTGGACCGCGCGCTTCAGGGGGCGTGCGCCATAGACAGGGTCATAGCCGACCCGGCCGAGCCAGGCACGCGCCTCGTCGGTCAGATCGAGCACGATCTTGCGATCCTTGAGCAGCTTGCCGATACGCGCCACCTGGATATCGACGATCGGGGCCATATGGGCCGCGCCCAGACGGTGGAACAGGATTACTTCGTCCAGCCGGTTCAGGAACTCCGGGCGGAAATGGGCGCGGACGATGTCCATTACCTGATCCTCGACCTTTTCCACCGGCTCGTCATCGGCCAGGCCGGTGAGATATTGGCTGCCCAGGTTCGACGTCAGCACGATGATCGTATTGGTGAAGTCCACCGTGCGTCCCTGCCCGTCGGTCAGGCGGCCATCGTCCAGCACCTGGAGCAGGATGTTGAACACATCACCATGCGCCTTCTCCACCTCGTCGAACAGCACGACCTGATAGGGGCGGCGGCGGACGGCTTCGGTCAGGACGCCGCCTTCCTCATAGCCGACATAGCCCGGCGGCGCGCCGATCAGGCGCGCGACGCTGTGCTTCTCCATGAACTCGCTCATGTCGATGCGCACCATGGCGCTGTCGTCATCGAACAGAAATCCTGCCAGCGCCTTGGTCAGTTCGGTCTTGCCGACGCCGGTTGGCCCCAGGAAGAGGAAGGAGCCGAGCGGCCGGTTGGGGTCTTGCAGACCCGCGCGTGACCGGCGCACGGCGGTCGACACCGCCTTGACCGCATCGGCCTGGCCGATCACCCGCTTGCCCAGCGTTTCTTCCATCGCCAGCAGCTTTTCGCGCTCGCCGGTCATCATCCGCTCGACCGGTATGCCCGTCCAGCGCGCGACGACGCCGGCGATATCCTCCGCCGTCACCTCCTCGCGCAGCATCGCGCCTTCCGACGCGGTTTCCGCCTCGGCGAGGCGCTTTTCGAGCGCGGGAATGGTGCCGTAGGACAGTTCGCTCATCTTCGCGAGGTCGCCCGCGCGCTGGGCCTGTTCCAGTTCGAGCCGGGCGGCGTCGAGTTGCTCCTTGACCTTCGCTTCGCCGGCGATCTTGTCCTTTTCCGACTGCCAGCGCTGGGTGAGCGAGGCGGATTGCTCCTCCAGATTGGCGAGATCCTCTTCCAGCGTGTCGAGCCGGTCGGCCGATGCCTTGTCGGTCTCCTTCCTCAACGCCTCCCGCTCGATCTTGAGCTGGATGATGCGGCGGTCGAGATTTTCGATCTCCTCCGGCTTGGATTCCACCTCCATGCGCAGGCGCGAGGCGGCCTCGTCCATCAGGTCGATCGCCTTGTCGGGCAGGAAGCGGTCGGTGATATAGCGGTTGGAGAGCGTCGCCGCGCTGACCAGCGCGCCGTCGGTGATCCGTACGCCGTGATGAAGTTCGTATTTCTCCTTGAGGCCGCGCAGGATCGAGATCGTGTCCTCGACCGTGGGTTCGCCGACGAAGACGGGCTGGAAGCGCCGCTGGAGCGCGGGGTCTTTTTCGACATATTTGCGATATTCGTCCAGCGTGGTCGCGCCGATGCAATGGAGTTCGCCGCGCGCCAGAGCGGGCTTGAGCAGATTGCCCGCGTCCATTGCGCCTTCGCTTTTACCCGCGCCGATCAGCGTGTGCATCTCGTCGATGAAGAGGACGATCTGGCCATCGGCGCCCTTTACCTCGTCCAATACGCCCTTCAGCCGTTCCTCGAACTCGCCGCGATATTTGGCGCCCGCGATCAGCGATCCCATGTCGAGCGCCATCAGGGTGCGGTCCTTGAGCGTATCGGGCACGTCGCCATTGGCGATGCGCAGCGCGAGACCTTCGGCGATCGCGGTCTTGCCGACGCCGGGGTCGCCGATCAGGACCGGGTTGTTCTTGGTCCGGCGGGCGAGGATCTGGATGGTGCGACGGATTTCCTCGTCGCGGCCGATGACCGGGTCGAGCTTGCCCGCGCGCGCCGCTTCGGTGAGGTCGCGGGCGAATTTCTTGAGCGCATCGTAGCGATCCTCCGCACCCGCCGTGTCGGCGGTGCGTCCACCGCGCAAGGCATTGATCGCGGCGTTGAGCGCTTCGGGCTTTACGCCTGCGGCGGCGAGCGCCTTGCCCGCCGTCGTGGTGGTGGCGAGGGTGAGCGCGAGCAGCAGGCGCTCGACGGTGACGTAGCTGTCGCCCGCCTTCGCCGCGACCTGCTCGGCGCTGTCGAGGACGCGCACGGCGTCATTGTCCAGGCCGGGGGTCTGTTGCGCGCCGCTGCCCGATACGACCGGCACCTTGGCCAGCGCCGCGTCGACGTCGCGCAGCGCAACTTGCGCCGAGCCGCCCGCCGCCTTGATGAGGCCGGACGCCATGCCCTCGCTGTCCTCCAGCAGAGCCTTCAGCAGATGTTCCGGGCCGATCCGCTGATGGCTCATGCGGATCGCGACGGTTTGCGCCGACTGGAGGAAACCTTTGGCGCGGTCAGTGAATTTTTCGATGTTCATGTACGTCCACCCAATATGACGGGATTGATGTAGTGTTGCTTAAAAAGCACACAAGGGGTGGCGCATGATTATCCTAATGCGCCGCTTTCTTCGCATTGGGCGCGAAGGTGTCGCCGAAGAAATCCGCCTGATACCAAAGGGGCGCGGCATCGCTGTCGGCCAGCGCGCGAGTGATGCGGTAATTGGCTTCCGCAAAACGAGCGCCGGCGTTCCAGTCGATCTTCTGGCTCATATCGTCGCCCGGATGATGATAGGCGCCGCCCAGGAACGCTTCCCAAGCCTTTTCACCGCCATTGGCGAAGCCGGTGGCGAGGAAGACGGCGGGCACGCCCTGCTTCACGAACATATAATGATCCGACCGCACGAAGATGCCTTCCTGCGGCATGGGGTCGGGCGAAAGTTTGATGGTCATCGGTGCGACTGCGTTCGCCACGATCGGCCCGAGGGTGGAATGGTTGGCGCCGAAAGCGATGACGTCGGTGAAGGGATAGAGCAGCAACGGCATGTCGAGATCGACATTGCCGACGATCTGCCTGACAGGCACCGCCGGATGGCGGGCGAAATAGTCGGCGCCGAGCAGACCCTTTTCTTCGCCGGTGGAGGCGAGGAAGATGATCGAGCGGCGCGGCTTTTGCGGGGATTGCGCCATGGCGCGGGCGACTTCCAGCAGGGTCGCGATGCCCGCCGCGTTGTCGAGCGCGCCGTTGTTGATGCGATCGGTATCGGGCTTGTCGTCGGGCTTCGCCTCGCTGATCCCGATATGGTCGAGATGGGCGGACAGAACGACATATTCACGCTGCAGCACCGGGTCGCTGCCCGGCAGGATGGCGACGACATTGGGACTGGTGACACGCTTGCCCACGCTTTCCACCTGGATGCGGGCGCTGCCCTTGAGCGCGAAGCCTCTGGGCTTGCCGCCCGGCTTGTCGGCCTGTTTGCGGATGGCGGCGATCGACTGGGGCGCGCCGGCGAACAGCGCTGCGACCACCGGCTCGTTCACGGATGCGGCGGCGCGGATGCCGGGCGCATCGACATGCGCCTGGCCGTCGGTATCGACCCAGGTGAAATCGGGTTCGTTGGCGAAGGTCAGCATCCGCGCCCAGGGCCGCGCTTTCATCGATTGCAGCGTGCCGACCGAGAGCATGCCGACCGCGCCGTGCGCCTCCGCCACCTTCGCCTTGGTCGCGGAGAGATGCGCACCCTCCTCGCTCGGCAGCCCCTTTGGATAGCCGCGCAGGGTGACGACGATTTTCCCCTTCACGTCGAGGCCGGCATAGTCGTTGAGGCCCATGCGGGCATTTTCGATGCCATAGCCGACGAAGACCAGCGGCGCAGACAGATCGACTTTGGGTTCGTCGGGGTTCAGGCCGACGATGATGTCGGTGCCGTGAGTCCAGCTCTTGTCACCGGCGGGCCCGGTCAGCGTCAGGACGGCGGGAATGTTCGTCCGTTCGGTCTGCTGGAAGGCGATGCGCTGGAGCCAGCCGCCTGCATCCCCGGCGGGCTTGAGGCCGAGGCCGTCAAACTGGCTGGCGACGTAGCGCGCCGCGATCTCATGCCCTTCGCTGCCAGTATCACGCCCTTGGAGCAGGTCGTCAGCGAGAAATTCGACATGGGCGCGCATGGCGGCGGCGGTGAATACCGGATCGGCGGCGCTCCGGGCCGGGAGAGCGGCGGGCAACAGCAGCGCCGTCATGGCGGCAAGGGCGAAGGGGGTTTTCATGGAGATATCTGTCCACTGGATGGCGGGATGGGCGGAGGATTGCCGCCCTACCCCCGCCCTGTCCAGCAATAAGTGTATTGCACGTCTAAAACGGCCCGCTATGCTGCGGCCTTATGTGCAGCGGCCGTGTTCTATCGCTGCAAAGTCCCCCTTTTCATGAGGTTCTCATGGCCCTTTCCCCGATGTCGCGCCGCCTGTCTTTGATGATGGGCCTGTCCGTTCTGGCGCTGTCGCCGATGGCGCAGGCTGCCAAGCCCGTTGCGGCGGCGGCTCCCGCCCCGGTCGCCAGCCTCGTGTCGCAGGTCGATATTCCCTATGAGGAATTTACCCTCAAGAACGGGCTGCGCGTCATCGTCCATACCGATCGCAAGGCGCCAGTGGTGGCGGTGTCGGTCTGGTATCATGTCGGATCGCGGTTCGAACCGGCGGGCAAGACCGGTTTCGCCCATCTGTTCGAACATCTGATGTTCTATGGGTCGGAAAATGCCGATGGGCCGTTCTTCGGGCGACTGGAGGATATCGGCGCGACCGACTGGAACGGGACGACCTGGTTCGACCGGACGAATTATTTCGAGACGGTGCCGACCGGCGCGCTGGACCGGGCGTTGTTCCTGGAATCCGACCGCATGGGCCATCTGCTGGGCGCGGTGACGCAGACCAAGCTGGATACGCAGCGTGGCGTGGTCCAGAATGAAAAGCGGATGGGCGAGAATGAGCCCTATGGCCTGGTCGAATATGCCCAGCTCGATGCGATGCTGCCCGCGGGCCACCCCTATCGCCACTCCACCATCGGGTCGATGGCGGACCTGAACGCCGCGAGCCTGGCCGACGTGCAGAGCTGGTTCAAGACCCATTATGGCCCGAACAACGCCGTGCTGGTGCTGGCCGGGGATATCGATGCCGCCACGGCCAAGGCGAAGGTGGAGAAGTGGTTCGGCAACATCGCCGCCGGCCCCGCGCCCAAGGATGTGGATGCAACCGTGCCGACACTCGACAAGGATGTCGAGAAGGTGATGCACGACAATGTCGCGGCGACGCGCCTCTATCGCAACTGGATCGTGCCTGGGGTCAATTCCGACGAATTGCAGCAACTGGACCTGGCGATGACGGTGTTCGGCGGGCTGAAATCCTCCCGCCTCGACAATGCGCTGGTGCGTGACGAGAAGGTCGCAGTAGGCGTGAAGGCCAGCATCCAGCCTTTCGAGAAGCTGTCGATCGCGGAGATCACGGTCGACGTGAAGCCCGGCGCGGACCCGGTGGCGGTGGGCAAAAGGCTCGACCAGCTGCTGGCCGACTATCTGGCCAAGGGACCGAGCGCGGACGAGGTGCTGCGCGCGGCGACGGGCCAGGCAGCGGGGACGATTTCGGGGCTGGAGAAGGTCGGCGGCTTTAGCGGCAAGGCGGTGACGCTGGCCGAAGGCGCGGTCTATTCCAACGATCCGGCGAAATATAAGAAAGACCTGGCCGTCTATGCCGCCGCGACGCCGCAGAGCGTGAGCGCCGCCGCGCGCAAATGGCTGGGACGGCCGGTGTTGCGCCTGACCGTCGCGCCGGGCGAGCGGTCGGCCGCTGACAATGCGCTGGCGGGCAATGTACAGCCGGAGGGGGCGACGCACAAGCCGGCTCATTTCCGCGATCCCGACGCCGCTGCGCCCAAGGCGGCGACGCCCCCTGCCCCGACCAAGATCGCCGAACCCGCGATCGAGCCGGTCAAGGATCTGGACTTCCCCGATATCGAACATGCCACGTTGAAAAACGGCATCAAGGTTGCGCTGGCGCGGCGCACCACGGTGCCGACGGTGCGCGTGTCGGTGGCGTTCGATGCCGGCAATGCGGCCGATGACAAGGCGAAGCTGGGCACGGCGGGGCTGACCACCGCGCTGCTGGACGAAGGGACCAGGACGCGGTCGTCGATCCAGATCGCCGAGGAGCAGGAGCGGCTGGGCGCGTCGATAAGCGCGGCCAACAGCATGGACCGGACCACGGTGGGCCTGTTCGCGCTCAAGCCCAATCTGGACGCGTCGCTGGACCTGCTGGCCGATGTGATCCGCAATCCCGCCTTCGCCCCGGCGGAGGTGGAGCGGCTGCGCAGCCAGATGCTGACCAAGATCGCGTCGGAGAAGACCGAGCCGATGGCGATCGCCCAGCGGATGTTGCCGCCGCTGCTCTATGGGCAGGCCCATCCCTATGGCATTCCCTTCACCGGGTCCGGCACGGAGACGGGCGTCAAGGCGGTGACGCGGGCGGACCTGACCGGATTCCACGATGCCTGGCTGCGGCCCGACAATGCGACCATCTTCGTCGCGGGCGATACGACGCTGGCCGAACTGATGCCGCTGCTGGAAAAGCGCTTCGGCGACTGGAAAGCCCCCGGCGTGGCGAAGGGCGTCAAGACGTTCCGCATGGACCGGATGATGCGCCCGTCGCGGATCGTGCTGGTCGACAAGCCGCAAAGCCCGCAGTCGATGATCCTGGCCGGGCTGCTGACCAACAAGAGCGGGACCGACAATCCCGTGACGTTGCAGACCGCCAATGAGGTGCTGGGCGGATCATCCTCCTCGCGCCTGATCATGGACCTGCGCGAAACCAAGGGCTGGGCCTATTATGCCGGGTCCGCGCTACCCGGCGTCAAGGAAACGATCCCTCTGCTGGTCTACGCCCCGGTGCAGACCGACAAGACCGGCGAGTCGATCGTCGCCGCGCGCAAGGACATCAGCGATTTCCTGACCGCCAAGGGCACGACCGAGACGGAGCGCAACCAGACGATCAACAGCCAGATCCTGTCGCTGCCCGGCAGTTTCGAAACGTCCTCCGACCTTTTGAGCGCGATGATGCGCAACGACCTGATCGGGCGGCCGGACGATTATTACGAGACGCTGCCCAAAACCTATCGCGCCATGACCGCCGCCGATTTCGACAAGGCCGCGCGCGAGGCCATCAACCCCGACCGGCTGATCTGGGTCGTGGTCGGCGACGCCAAGCTGGTGCGACCGCAGCTTGACGCGGTGGGGCTGCCGGTGGAAATGGGCACATTGGCTGATTGACGCCAACGTAAAGGAGAATCGAGATGGCTGCAGTGGATGGCGCTTATGATTGCGTGGCCAAAACGCCGATGGGCGACCAGAAGGGGGTCTTCACCGTCATCAGCAGCGGCGACCGCTTCAACGGCACCTTTGCCGGGATGATGGGGTCGCTGGATGTGGTCGACGGCAAGGTCGATGGCGCGAAGCTGACATGGAAGATGGAAATGACCATGCCCATGCCGATGACGCTCGAATGCGAGGCCGACGTGGCGGGCGATGCCATCACCGGCACGATGCAGCTCGGCGCATTCGGCGCGTCGGCCTTCAACGGGACGCGCCGGGCTTAGGCATCGTCCGCCGTCGGCAGCGGGTTCCCGCTAAAGCGCGGCGTGTAGTTCAGACGACAGAACCGGGCTGCCGCCTGCGCGGGAGCCCGGTTCTGGCTTTAATAATCGCGGCGCGACCTTCCTATCCGCGACAGCGAGCGAGACAGCAATACGCCGTTGACAATTTCCATTAGTTAGCTATCTAATGGAAATGCCCCTGTCAGAACCCAAGCGCGCACTGGCGCACAAGATGGCTCCGGTCGCCCGCGCCTGGCGGCAACTGGCCGACACGGCCCTGGCGGAATTCGGCGTATCCAACAGCGCCGGGTGGTGCCTGATCCATATCGATCGGCTGGGTGGCGAGGTAGGGCAAAGCGCGCTGGCCGAGTCGCTGGATATCAGCCAGCCATCGCTGGTCCGCACGCTGGACCAGTTGCAGACCGGCGGACTGGTGACGCGGGCGCAACATCCCGACGACAAGAGATCCAATATTGTCGGGCTGGCTCCGGCGGGACGGGATCTGGTCGGCAGGATCGAAGCGAAGCTCGACGCCCTGCGGGCCGAGTTGCTGAAGGACGTGCCCGAAGAGGCGATCGAGGTCGCAGTATGGCTGCTGGACCTGCTGAGCCTGCGCATCGCCGAACGGAAGAGCGCGGCGTGAGCATCCGGCCATGAGCGGCAAGATCTTCGGCGAACGCTTCGGCGTACCGGTCGCGCTCTTTTCCCTCAAATGCCTCGTTGCGGCCATGCTGGCGCTCTACCTCGCGTTCAGCATCGGGCTGGAGCGGCCCTATTGGGCATTCCTGACCAGCTATATCGTCGCCCAGCCGATGGCCGGCGCGGTGATTTCCAAGGCGGTCTTTCGCGCCATCGGCACATTGGTCGGCGCGATGTTCGCCGTCGCCATCGTTCCGCCGCTCGTCAATGCGCCCGAATTGCTGGTGTTGGCCATGGCGTCATGGCTGGCGTTGTGCGTATTCGTGTCGCTGATGGACCGCACGCCGCGATCCTATATGTTCGTGCTGGCGGGCTATACCGCCTGCCTGATCGTCTTCCCTGACGTCGATACGCCGCAGACCATCTTCACCGTGGCGTCGTTGCGCGTCCAGGAGATTTTGATCGGCATCGCCTGCGGCAGCCTGGTCCATAGCGTGGTGCTGCCCGGATCGATCAGCAGCGTGCTGCTGGCGCGGGTGGAGGCGATGCTGCGCGACGCCGAGCGCTGGACCCGCGACGCGATCGCGACGGAACCGGTAGCGGGGCTGGACGCCGAGCGCCGCCGGCTGGCGCAGGACGTCACCGAATTGCACCAGATGTCGGTCCACCTGCCCTTCGACATCAGCCGCCTGGCGCCGCGAGTGCGGACGGTTCGCGCGTTGCAGGACCAGTTGTCATTGTTGCTGCCGCTGGGCGCGGCGGCGGAGGACCGGCTGGCGCAGCTAAAGGCCGCCAACGGCGGAACCGTGCCGCCGCAGGTCGAGAGGCTGATCGCCGATGTCCGCGACTGGCTGGATTCGCCGGTGGTCGACAATGACAGCCGGGCGCGGCTGGCCCAGGCGCTGATCGACCGCTGCGCCGGACTTGAGCCGACGGCGGCACCCGACATGGGCTGGGCCGACATGATGCGCCTGAGCCTCTACGCCCGGCTGGCCACGCTGATCGCGGCGCATCGCGACTGCCGCGACCTGCACGACCAGATGGCGACGCACAGTCGCGCCGCGGTGACGCCGCGCGTCGCGCAACTGCTGGAGGGCCGGCGCAACCGCGAACTGCACCGCGACTATGCCAGCGCAGCGCGCGGCGCGTTCAGCGCCTTCGTCACGGTGGCGCTGGGCTGCGCGATCTGGATATTGAGCGGCTGGAAGGATGGCGGCACCGCGGTGATGCAGGCGGGCGTGTTCCTGGCGCTGTTCGCAGCGGTCGACAATCCGCTGGCCCCACTCAGGGGCTTCATGGTCGGCACGGTCGCGGCGTCGGCGCTGGGCGCGCTGTACGGCTATGCGATCATGCCGCGGCTGGACGGCTTCCTGATGCTGGCGCTGGCCTATGCGCCCGCTTTGCTGCTGCTGGGCGCGATGATGGCGTCGCCGCGCTGGGCGGGGATTGCGCTGCCCACCCTGCTGGGGTTGGGCAGTCCTGTGCTGCTGTCGAGCAGCTATGTCAGCGCCTTTGGCAGCTATATCAACGGCGCGGTGGCGCAGATCGTTGGCATCTGGTTCGCGATCCTGATGGCCGGGCTGTTGCAGTCGGCCGGGGTCGAACGCGCGATCCGCCGCACGCTGCGCGCCGGCTGGACCGACATCGCCAATCGCGCGACATTGATGAGCCCGCCCGACGTGCGCGGCTGGATCAACCGGATGCTCGACCGCATCGCCCTGCTCGCCCCGCGACTGGCGGCGACCCGTGCCGACAGCGGCAAGCCGCTCTACGACGCCCTGCGCGACCTGCGTACAGGCGTCGCCATCGGCGAACTGCGCCAGTTGCGGCTGGACCTGCCCCCGGAAGAAGGCGCTCCGCTGACCGCGGTGCTGGGCGGGGTGAGCCGCCATTATCGCGGGCTGGACCCGGACAAGCCGGTGCCCGCCGACCCCGCACTGCTCCACGATATCGACGGCGCCATCGACGCGCTGAGCGCCCATCCCCGCCTGCCGGTGCGCCGCGAGGGCGTGCTGGGGCTGGTGAGCCTGCGCCGCAACCTCTTCCCCGACGCCCATGCCTATCGGAGAGCCATCGCATGACCGGCGAAATCGCCCTGGGCGGCCTCTACGTCCCCACCCTGTTGCTGCTGGCGCTGGTCGCGCTGGTGCTGAGCTGGGCGCTGACCCGGCTGATCGCCGCCTTCGGCCTCTATCGCTTCCTGGCCTATCGCGCGGCGGTGGACCTCAGCCTTTTCATCCTCCTGCTCGGCGGCCTCGCCTTGCTCGTCCCCACCTTTGGAATCCGTCTATGAACCGCCTGTCCGATTCGCCGTTTTGGAAGGGGCTGGTCCGCAGCGCCGCCACCATCCTGCTCGTCATCGCCGCGGCGCTGGTCGCGATCTGGATGTGGAATCATTATGAGCGCAGCCCCTGGACCCGCGACGGGCGGGTGCGCGCCGATGTGGTGCGGGTGACGCCCGACATCAGCGGGCTGGTGACGTCGGTCGCGGTGCATGACAACCAGCAGGTGAAGGCCGGCGACCTGCTGTTCGTGATCGACACGCCGCGTTACGCACTGGCGCTGGATCAGGCCCGGTCGCAGATCGCCAGCGCGCAGGCGACATTGGCGCAGGCACGGCGGGAGGCGCGGCGCGACCTGGCGCTGGGCGACCTGGTGGCGGCGGAGACGCATGAGCAGAATGTCGCGCGGGTCGAGACGGCACAGGCCGCGCTGACCGAGGCGATGAGCGCGCGCGAGGGCGCGGCGCTGAACCTGCAACGGACGCGGGTGCTGGCGTCGGTCAATGGCGTGGTCACGAACCTGGACCTGCATCCGGGCGACTATGTCGGCGCGGGGAGCCAGGCGCTGGCCCTGATCGACAGCGATTCGATGCGGGTCGAGGGCTATTTCGAGGAAACCAAGCTGGGGCTGATCTGCATCGGCGCGCCGGTGACGGTGCGGCTGATGGGCGAGGCGCAGGATCTGCACGGCCGGGTCGAGAGCATCGCCTTCGGCATCGACGACGACAGCCGGAGCAACAGCGGCAACCTCCTCCCCTCCGTCGAGCCGACCTTCAGTTGGGTGCGGCTGGCCCAGCGCATTCCGGTGCGGGTGAAGCTGGACAAGGCGCCGGCGGGGTTGCGGCTGATTTCGGGCCGGACCGCAACGGTGACGGTGCAGCCCGCGGCGCCTGAGAAAAATGGGGACAAGGATGGCAAGGCGGGGGTTTGCCGTCATGGCTAAGGCTAACCGGGCCAAAAGGCAGCCTGTTCCCGCCTGCGCGGGACCGCATAAGGGTTTGGGGGGCGCGCTGTTGGTGTTGGCCCTGTCCGCCTGTGCGACCGCCGGGCCGGATTATCGCCCGCCGGCCCGGTCCGCCGCCACCGCGCCGGCCGCGACCGGGGCGTTTCATTCGGCGCAGGGCGGGCAATATAGCCAGGCCGACCTGCCCGACCATTGGTGGCGTCTCTATGCCGATCCACAACTCGATGCGCTGATCGCGCAGGCGCTGGCCGCCAATACCGACCTGCGCCAGGCCGACGCCAATCTGGCCCAGGCACAGGCGGTATTGCGGGAGGCGGAGGCCGGGCGCACCGTCACGACCAGCGTCAGCGGCAGCGGCCTGTCGCTGTCGCGTCCATCCAGCACCGGCTACAGCCTGCCGGGCGTGGTCGGCTATGATCTGGGCCTGTCCGCCAGCTATCCGCTGGACCTCAACGGCCGGATCAAGCGCGCGATCGAGGCGAGCGGCGCGGATGTCGAGGCGAGCGCGGCGGCGCGCGACTATGTGCGGGTCAGCGTCGCGGCGGCGACCGCGCGGGCCTATGCGCAGATATGCGCGGCCAATTACAGCCTGGGCGTAAACCGGCGGGTGGTGGCGTTGCAGCGCGATACGCTGAACGCGACGCGGCGGCTGGCGAAGGGCGGGCGCGGCACCGCCTTCGACGTCAGCCGGGCGCAGGCTGCGGTGGACAGCAGCGCGGCGGCGCTGCCGGCGTTCGAGGCGCAGCGGCAGAATGGGCTTTACCTGCTGGCGACCCTGCTGGGGCGACCGCCCGCCGATTATCCACGCGATGTCGAGAGTTGCGCCGCGCTACCGTCCTTGCGCATGGCCCTGCCAGTCGGCGACGGCGCGGCGCTGATCCGGCGGCGACCCGACATCCGCCAGGCCGAGCGCGCCATCGCGGCGGATACCGCGCGGCTGGGGGTGGCGACCGCCGACCTCTATCCGCAGGTCAGCATTGGCGGGTCGGTCGGCCTGTCGGGGCCGCTCAAGGATCTGGGTTCGGGCACGGGGTTCGGCTTCAGCCTGGGGCCGCTCATCAGTTGGAGCTTCCCCAACCGGCCGGTGGTGCGGGCGCGCATCGCGCAGGCCGACGCCGCGCTACAGGGCGATCTGGCCGGGTTCGACGGTACGGTGCTGGAGGCGCTGCGCCAGACCGAGACGGCGCTGGAAAGCTATCGCCGCGATGCCGAGCGGGCGGCGGCATTGGACCGGGCGCGGGACAGCGCGGCGCTGTCCGCAAGCCAGGCGGGCAAGCTGTTCCGATTCGGACGGGGCGATTTCCTGTCGCTGCTGGACGCGCAACGCAGCCTGGCCAGTGCGGAGGTCACCGCGGCGGCAGCGCGGACGCAACTGGTGCAGGACCAGATTGCGATCTTCCTGGCGCTGGGCGGCGGCTGGGAGTGAAGCCGGTCGCTGGATCGGCCTGTTGAAAGCATCGAGTTTGAAGTAAACCCGTTCGCCCTGAGCCTGTCGAAGCCTGTCCTGAGCGACAGCCGCAGGCAGGCAGTCGCAGGGGGCTATTCTTTCTTTCGACGTCGCAAAAGGAAGAACAGGCCTTCGACGGGCTCAGCCCGAACGGGAGAGAGGTAACGGCGAGATTTTAGCTGCCGTTCGGGCCGCCGCCGGTGTTGCTGCCGCCACCACCGCCGCCCATGCCGCCAGCGCCGACCGCGCCGATATTGCCGAAAATCTCGTCGAACAGGCTGCGGTTGCGGCCCAGCGTCGGGGTCTTGTCGCCCATGGGCGAGATGTGGGCGACCTGGTCCAGACCCATGCGATCGACTGCCGCGACATTGCCTGCGGGGTCGAAGCGGACGCGCAGCACGGTCTGTTCCACCGGCTTGGGATTGGAAAAGGCGAGTGCGCGCATTTCACGCGACACATAATACCAGTCCTGCTCGCCGAACTGCGACACGAAGCTGGGGCGACCCAGCGTCCCTTCCACCGAGGCGCGGTTGTCGATGCCGGGCTGGACCGAATCGACCAGCAGCTTGTCGATCGAATAGCCCTGATGCGTGCGGATGCGGGTGCAGCCCGATGCGCCCAGCACCAGCGCGCTGAGGCCGATCGCGAGCAGGATACGCCCGCGTGGCGAATGACGGCTGAACTGACGCATGAACTTCTCCTGCGGGGGGCCGTCCCGCGAACCCAAGAAACTGATGTCGCCATTGCATTGGGCGACGCAGCGATCAATATGGAAATGCGCAAGCCCCGGCAAGGGGCGCAAAACATCGGACGGCGCGTCGCCGTCCGATCCGTCACGAAAAGCTGTTGCCCGATGTCCGCTTCCCCCTCCTTCCTCCAGCGCCTCTTTGGCCGCACCGATCCCAAAGAGGGGCTGCGCCCGCTCTATAACGCCGTGATCCGGGAGGGACGGCAGCCGCACTGGTATGTCGCGGGCGCGGTGCCCGACACGCTGGACGGGCGATTCGACATGATCGTCGCGATTTTGGCGCAGGTGCTGATCCGGCTGGAGCAGCAGAATGGCGCGCAGGAGAGCGTGTGGCTGACCGAATTGTTCGTCGATGATATGGACGGGCAGTTGCGGCAGGAAGGCATTGGCGACGTCGTGGTCGGCAAACATGTCGGCCGGATGATGAGCGCGCTGGGCGGGCGGATCAGCGCCTATCGCGCGGCGCTGGCGGGCGAGGCCGATCTGGCGGACGCGCTGCGGCGCAACCTCTATCGCGGCGCGGATGTGGAGAACGCCGCGATCGCCCATGTCGAGGGCGCGCTGCGGGCGCGCTGGACACGGCTGGGCTGCGTATCGCGCGACGCGCTGCTGACGGGAGATATCGGATGAGCATCAACCCCTCCCCCAATCTGGCCCCCGAATTTTCGCGGACCCACAAGGTCGACCAGATCGCGCGGCTGGCGGGCAAGCTGCATATCGCGGCGAAGCAGCCGGAGCGCGACGCGCTGGCGCAGCGATTCGGCCTGGCGGCGCTCGATCGGCTGGAGGCCGATTATGGCGTGGCGAACGAGGATGGCGCGATCGTCGCGCGCGGCCGGGTGCGCGCAAAACTGGCCCAGCCCTGCGTCGCGACGGGCGTGCCGGTGCCCGAAACGATCGACAGCGATTTCATACTGCGCTTCGTGGTCGAGAGCGAAGATGTTCAAGCAGCCGACGAACTGGAGCTGGACGCGGAGGATTGCGACACGATCGGCTATGACGGCCATGTCATCGACATGGGCGAAGCGGTGGCCGAGACGATGGCGCTGGCGATGACGCCCTTTCCCCGCGCGCCCGACGCGGACGCCTATCTGAAGGAGGCAGGCGTGCTGAGCGAGGAACAGGCCAGCCCGTTCGCGGCGCTGCTGGCGCTCAAGGACAAGGAATAGGATTTCCCCATGTCCGCCATTCTGGTCGCACTCATGCTGGCGAGCGCCGCGGGTGGGGCGCAGGCGCGGCCCATGATCGGTGAGGATGTGGCTCGGGTCCAGTGGGACATGGCGGAGAATCGGGCGCAATGCGCGCCGCTGGCGCTGCTGTCCGACGGCGGCGCCAAGGGCAAGGCGCGCGCAGCCGATTTCAGCGGCGGCTGGGCGGTCGCGTTCGACCTGCCGGGGATACGGAGCGCCTATGGCTTTGCCGGGCCGGGCATCATCCCCATGGATGCCGAGCCGGATGCGGCGCAGCGGGCGCGGCTGGACAGGCAATGGCCGTACAGGCGCACATTGGCCGCCCTGCCCGGCCCCGCCTTCGCCGGCTATGGGCTGATCGGCGCGGAACCTTATCCTGCGGCCAATCCGGAGGGCAAGGGCTCGCAGTCGCTTGCATATCTGCGGATCGACGGGCAGCGCTGCACCTATAATGTGTGGAGCCGGATCGGCCGCGCCCATCTGGAGACGCTGCTCGACAATCTGCGCCTCCAGGATTGACGCAGCCGACTCTGTTTCCCTTTCGTTCCTGATTATGGCATAGGCGGCGCATGGACGCCTCGCCGCCGCTGCCGCGCAAGATCATCCATGTCGACATGGACGCCTTTTATGCGTCGGTTGAGCAGCGCGACGATCCTTCGTTGCGAGGATTGCCGATCGCAGTGGGCGGCGGCGGGCCGCGCGGAGTAGTGGCGACATGCAGTTATGAGGCGCGCACATTCGGCGTGCGATCCGCCATGCCGGGCGCGCGGGCGCGGCGGCTTTGCCCCAACCTCATCTTCGTGAAGCCGCGGTTCGAGGTGTATCGCGCAGTGTCGGGACAGGTGCGGGAGATTTTCAGCCGCTTCACCGATATCGTCCAGCCGTTGTCGCTGGACGAAGCCTATCTCGACGTGACCGTGAACAAGCCGGGCATCGCGTCGGCGACGCAGGTGGCGGAAGAGATCAGGCGGATGATCCGGGAAGAGACGGGGCTGACCGCGTCGGCCGGCGTGTCCTACAACAAGCTGATCGCCAAGCTGGCGTCGGACCAGAACAAGCCCGACGGCGTGTGCGTGGTGCGGCCGAGCGAGGGGCCGGCCTTCATCGCGGCGATGCCGGTGCGGCGCATCCATGGCGTGGGGCCGGTGACGGCGAAGCGGATGCAGGCGCTGGGGATCGAGACGGGCGCGGATTTACGCGCGCGCGACATGCGCTTCCTGCAGGCGCATTTCGGCAGTGCGGCGGACTATTATTATCGCGCGGCGCGGGGCGAGGACGATCGGCCGGTGCGCGAGCGCGAGGGGCGCAAGTCGGTGAGCGTGGAGGACACGTTTTTCGACGATCTGGTCGAGGAAGCGGCGCTGGTGGCGGAGATCGAGCGGATCGCGGCGAGCCTTTGGACCCGGATCGAGAAAGCGCAGGCCTGGGGCCGGACCGTGGTGTTGAAGGTGAAGTTCGCCGATTTCCGCATCATCACCCGGTCGCGGAGTTTCTCGACGCCGGTGCGGTCGCCCGACATATTGGCGCAGGCCGGGCGGGAACTGCTGGTCGCGCAGCTGCCGCTGCGCATGGGGGCGCGGCTGCTGGGACTGGGCGTGCATAATCTGGAGGGGGAGGAAGAGAACGCGGCGCAGGGCGGGCAACTGGCGCTGGGATTGTAGACGCGCGCCGTGCCCACCCCGCTGCGACTGACGCGCTACGCGCAGGCGGAAGGGGCGTTAAGTCTGCTTTAGAAAGGCAACCAGGTCCGCTTTTCGCTGAACTTCATATAGCCCGCGTTGACGCCCAGGCGATAGCCGACGCCCAGCCGGATGGGGATCAGCACGACATTGCCCCAGCGCAGATAGGAAGCGGTGAAGCCGCCGACCAGATAGGCGGTGCCCTCCGCCGCGGGGAAGCGGTGATAGAGATCCTGGGTGTCGTAGAGATTATAGACCAGAACGAAGGTGTTGGCCGCATTGCCGCCGACGTCGAAGCCGATCGATGGACCGGTCCAATAGACTTCGCGCTTGCCCTCCACCTTATGGTTGAGCGTGCCGGAGCCATAGCGCAGGCCGACGACGAAGGCGCCCGACGCTTCGCGCCCGGAAATATAGGCGTTGGGGCGGCCCTGATCCTTCAGCACTTTTTCGATGAGGCCAGCGAGGCCTTCGGCGCCCTTGCCGAACACGCCTTCCGCCGCGCCGATCAAGTCGTCTTCCTGATAGGATTCGGCGGGCGAGAGGGCGGCGGGCGGCGAGTTGGTCGTGACCGGCGCCCCGGTGGCGGTGTTGCCGGCGGCGCTGCCCGCCTGCGGCTCATAGGGAGCGACGCCGGGGGTGACGCTCGTGTCGACGCCGGGATCGGTGGGGGTGGTGTTAGCCGGGGGCGGCGGCGCGAGGTCGGAATCGATCGCCGTATTGGGATCGATCGTCTTCACCTGCGCGGAGGCGGCGAGCGGCGTCAGCGCCATGCCCGCCAGCGCCGCGACCAGCGCCGTGGCGCGCGCGATGCGGCTGCCCCTCTGCCCTTTGATGCCGATCATGCCCGTTACTCCCCGAAAAGCCCGCTTCCTAGTCATCATAGGGCATTGCGACCAGCAAGCTGAAACGACAATGAACGAACGGCGACCCGAGTCGATTCCGCGCCGGAACGAAAGACGAAAGGCTGCTAAAATTCCGCAATCAGCCCGTTGCCATGCTGCAAAGCCCTCGCTATAGCCCCTGCCAGCCATTGCTCTCCTGTCTGGGTGGGCAAATTTCGTGCGGAGACGTGGGTGAGTGGCTGAAACCAGCGGTTTGCTAAACCGTCGTGGCCTTAAGGGGCCACCGAGGGTTCGAATCCCTCCGTCTCCGCCAATTTTTGCAGGTTCCGTGCGTTGATCCGATCCCGCTTCGGCACCTTTCGCGGGCTTGTTCGCCTCGCCCTTTCCTATCCGCAGCTCATGCTCGGCAGGTCGGCCAGCCGCGCGCCCGGTCCGGCGCAGGTGCGGCGGCTGGTGTTCGTGTGCCAGGGCAATATCTGTCGCAGCGCCTTTGCCGATGTCGCGGGCCGGCGCGCGGGGCTCAACACGGCCTCCTTCGGCCTGTCCACCACCACCGGGCGGGCCGCGCATGAACCCGCGATCATCGCGGCGCGGGCGCTGGGCCATGACCTGTCCGACCACAAGGCGATCGACATGCAGGATTATGCGCCGCAAGACGGCGACCTGTTGCTCGCCATGGAGGTGCGGCAATTGCATCGGCTGGCCGCCGACGCGCGCCTGGCGGGTCTACCACGGGTTTTGCTTGGGCGCTGGACGCGGCCGATAGTGCCGCATCTGCACGATCCCTATGGACTGGACGACCGCTATATGGCGACCTGTCTGCGCCGCATCGAGCGAGCGATCGACGGGCTGGTCAGCGCCTTTCCCGGCGCACGGCTTTCCTGACCATCTGCGCCATGTCGCGCAGCCAGGGGCGCATGTCCGAGCGGCTGAAGACATAATAGCGCGCGCGCGGATCGATAAAGGCGAGCAGGTAGCTGGCCAGGTCGAACAGCGGGCGACGGCGGAAGAACGGATCGCCGATGCGACCGGGCGCGAACAGGATGCGCGCCAGCCGCTTCGTTTCAGGCACCATGTAGCGCGCGCGCAGATCGTCGCGCGGCGGCGGCGCGGCATCGGTCTGGCCCAACACCTTGCGCCGATAGGCTTCCCAGGCGAAATCGGCGCCACAATGGCGCGCCAGCGGCAGGCTGCCCCAGAAGCGGCCGTTGACCTCCATCAACCAATAACGATCGCTGTCGGGCTCGTAGCGATATTCGACCATCGCCTGCCCTTCCCAGTCGAGCGCGCGCAACAGCTTTTCCGAGAGCGCCATCTGTGCGTGATGCGATCCGGTCGGTTCGGCGCGGCACAGGGTGGAGACGCCGCCTTCGGGCGGCCATTCGTGCAGTCGACGATGCTGGAAGCGCAGCGTGGCCTGGCCGTCCTGCATGTAGAGCATCTGGCCGAGGCCGACGCCACGGCAATATTGCTGGATCAGCGGCCAGCGTCCGACGGGGGTGTAGCGGTCCAGCAGCGCGACCAGTTGGTCCGGCGTGCGGACATAGTCGGTCTTGATCCATTCCAGCCCCGCCTGCTCCAGCACCGCCATGATTTCAGGCGGATTGGCCCATTTGGCGACAAGCGGGTATCGCATCTGCGCGGCGCGGGCCGCGAAATCCTCGCCCGCGCGCGGCTGCCAGGTCTGCGGCACGCGCAATCCGGCGGCAGCGGCCGCATGGAGCGTCTGCAGCTTGTCGAGCACCCGTTCCAGCGGTTCCGGCCGTGGGACGAGAATATGGCAATCGCCGATCATCGGCGGCAGGGCGGCCAGTTCGATGAGGTCGGATTCCGACACCGCCAGCACCGCTTGCGCCCCGGTGCGGTCGATCAGGTCGGGCAGCCAGTCGGCGATGGGACCAGAGGGGCGCAGCGTCCAGTCGGTGCAATGGCGCGACGCCGTGCCGATCGAGGCGGCGCTGCGGGCGATGCCATGGACCGGCACGCCATGACCGCCCAGTTCGCGCGCGACCGTCAGCCCGATCGCATTTTCCAGACCCAGAAGCAGTACGCCCGGAAACGCGGTCACGCAGGGACCAGCCGATGTTCGTAGCGCCAGGTCGCCCAGGCCTGCTGCGCGATGCGCAGGCCGGTGCGCCACTGGCTGGGCGCGGCGCGGCTGAGGTGGCGCGCCGGGCGGTCGGCCAGGTCGGCGGGCAGGTCGTTGAACCCCGCGCCCTGCACGCCGGGCAAGCGGGCGGCTTCGCGGCACAACGCCTCGAACCGGGCCATCACGGCGCGGTTGGGGCGCTGGCGGTCGCGCGAGAGCATTTCGAAACTATGGGTGACGACGACGAACGCGTCATGCCCTTCGCGCACGGCATGGCGCAGCCCGGCGCGCATTTCGGCGGCCGACATGGCGCAAATCTGGGCCGGGCGGAAGCCGCCAGGACGGTCGGCGATGCCGGACACAGGCAATGCGCCGACGCCGAGCAATCGGGTCGCGCCGATCTGCGCGGGGTCGGCGCTGATGCGACATTCGCGGCCGAGATAGGCGGGGTTGACGCTGCTGTCCCAGGCGACGCCCAGGGTCGCGAGCGCGCGCAGCGTGTCGTCATTGGCGCCGAAATTGCCGGCGCGGAAAGCGGTGATGGCGGGGGCGCCCGCCTGTTCCAGCAATCTTTTGGCAAGGCCCAGCAGGACGAGCTGATCGGAAAACGAGAAATCGCCGATATTGCGGCCCTGTCGGCCACCGACCGGCGAGTCGTTCGCCCAGGCGAGCCATTCGCTGTGGATGTGCATCTGCACCTCATGCCCGCGATCCACGATAGCACCCACGATCGGCGTCAGGAAATCGGCGCCATGGACCAATGCCGGCATGGGATCGAGGAAGAAGGCACCCTTGAGGCCATGGCGATCGAGCAGATCCATCTGCCAGCCGATGCCGTAGGGTTTGCCCTGCGCCTGCGCCCAGATCGAGCGATCCACATTATCCGCCAACCCGACGCCCCGCTGGTGCAGCGAGGAGGAGAGTTCGGTGTCGACGGTAATGAGCAGCGCGGTCATGGGGGCGGTCCGGTCAGGGGGCGACGGGCAAGACATTAGATGATGGGCATTAGATAATCTGCGTTAAGGAGGGGTAATATTTCCCCCGCATGTCCGATAGATATTTCTGCCGAATAATGCGCGCCCGAACCTTGCTATCCCCTGAAGACGCCGCACCGCACCGATATCCTTCATTCGAGCAGGGAAAATTCCCCGTAATTGCCCTGAAAGAAGAGCAGCGGACTGCCCGGACGGTCCACTTCCAGCGCCACGACCCGGCCGAGCGCGATGTCATGGTCGCCCGCCTCGTGCACCGCATCCAAGGTGCAGTCGATCCAGGCGACGACATCGTCGAGGATCGGCGAACCGTTGGCCGATACGCGATGGGCGATGCCGGCGAACTTGTCCGGACCGGGGCCGGCGATCTGGCGGCAGAGCGGCTTCTGGTCGCTGGCGAGGACGTTGACGCAAAATTTGCCGACTGCCTGGATGCGCGGCCAGCTGGTCGAGCTTTTGGCGGGAAAGAAGGCCACCAGCGGCGGATCAAGCGACACCGATGTGAAGGAGCCGACCACCATGGCGACGGGCGCGCCGTCCGCCTCCACCGCGGTCACGACGCAGACGCCGGTGGGATAATGGCCCAGCACCCGCCGGAAAGTCGCACTGTCGAAACTGGCCATGCTCATGCGTTGCTCCCGAGATATTTCATGCCTTCCCCTCTCGCGCAGAATGGGGCGCTATCAAAGCGCGACGCCGCCCGCCGCCAGCACCGCGAGGGTCAGCAGTTCGGACGCGTTGGACGACATGGTGGCGATCTGCACCGATTTTTCCATGCCGACCAGAACCGGCCCGATCATCGACGTGCCCCCCAGTTCGCGCAGCAGCTTGGCCGAGATATTGGCCGATTGCAGCCCCGGCATGACCAGCACATTGGCCGGGCCGGACAGGCGGCTGAACGGATAATTTTTCATGACGGCGGGGTTGAGCGCCACATCGGCGGTCATTTCGCCTTCATATTCGAAATCGATAGCGCGGTCATCGAGCAGCTTCACCGCGCCGCGCACATTTTCCAGGAAGGCGCCGGGCGGATTGCCGAAATTGGAATAGGAGAGGAAGGCGACGCGCGGGTCGACCCCCATGCGGCGGGCGACCGCCACCGTGCCTTCCGCGATGTCGGCCAGTTCGCCGGCGGTGGGACGTTCGTTGACCGTGGTGTCGGCCAGGAACACGGTCTTGTCCTTGGCCACCAGCACATGGATGCCGAACGGGGTGCGGCCGGCCGCGGGGTCCATCACCCGCTTCACTTCGCGCAGCGTCTGCGCATAGGGGCGGGTCATGCCGGTGATCATCGCGTCGGCCACGCCCATCTTGACCAGCAAGGTGCCGAAGATGTTGCGATCGCGATTGACCATCCGCTCGCAATCGCGGCGCAGATAGCCGCGGCGCTGGAGCCGGGCGTAGAGCAGGTCGACCATGTCGGGCACCAGCGGCGAATTGACGCTGTTGTGCAGTTCGAAACTTTCGGGGTCGCGGACGCCCAGCTCCTTCAGCTTTTCGACTACCTCGCCACGGCCGACCAGCACCGGGATGCCATAGCCCAGCTCGCGGAACTGGATCGCCGCGCGCAGCACCACTTCCTCTTCCGCCTCGGCGAAGACGACGCGCTTGGGATTGGCCTTCGCCACTTCATAGGCGGTGGTGAGGACGGTGGTGGTCGGGTTGAGCCGGGCCTTCAGCGACTGGCGGTAGGCTGCCATGTCCGCGATCGGCTTTTGCGCGACGCCGGTTTCCATCGCCGCCTGGGCGACGGCGGCGGGCACGACCTCCATCAGGCGCGGGTCGAAGGGCGCGGGGATGATATAGTCCGGGCCGAAACTGTGCGATCGGCCATAGGCCTTGGCCACTTCCTCCGGCACCTGTTCGCGCGCCAGATTGGCAATGGCGTGGGCGGCGGCCAGCTTCATCGCTTCGTTGATGCCGGTCGCCCGCACGTCGAGCGCGCCGCGGAAGATGAACGGGAAGCCCAGGACGTTGTTGACCTGGTTGGGAAAGTCCGACCGGCCGGTCGCGACGATCACGTCGGGACGCACGGCATGGGCGTCGGGCGGCAGGATTTCGGGGTCTGGATTGGCCATGGCGAAGATGATCGGCTTTGGCCCCATGGACTTCACCATGTCCTGCGTCATCGCGCCCGCGACCGACAGGCCGAGGAACACGTCGGCGCCCTTGACCGCTTCCGCCAGCGTCCGGGCGTCGGTGAGGACCGCATGGGCCGACTTCCACTGGTTCATGCCCTCGGTACGGCCCTGGTAGATCACGCCCTTGCTGTCGCACATGATGACATTTTCGTGCGGCACGCCCAGCGCCTTGATCAATTCGGTGCAACTGATGGAGGCGGCGCCCGCGCCGTTCACCACCACCTTCATGTCCTTCATCTCGCGCCCGGTCAGCAGCGCGGCGTTGATGACGCCGGCGGCCGCGATGATCGCGGTGCCATGCTGGTCGTCATGGAAGACCGGAATGTTCATCCGCTCTTTCAGCGTCTGTTCGATGATGAAGCATTCGGGCGCCTTGATATCTTCAAGGTTGATGCCGCCGAAGGTCGGCTCCATCAGCTCGACCGCGTCGATGAAGCGATCAACATCCTCCGTCTTGAGTTCGATGTCGATGCTGTCCACGTCGGCGAAGCGCTTGAAGAGAACCGCCTTGCCCTCCATCACCGGCTTGGACGCCAGCGCGCCGAGATTGCCCAGGCCCAGGATCGCCGTGCCGTTGGTGATGACCGCGACCAGATTGCCCTTGGCGGTATAGTCATAGGCGGTGGCGGGGTCTTTCGCGATCGCCAGCACCGGCACCGCGACGCCGGGGGAATAAGCGAGGCTCAGGTCGCGCTGGGTCGCCATCGGCTTCGACGCGATGATCTCGATCTTGCCGGGGCGGCCGGTCGAATGGAAGAACAGCGCCTCGCGCTCGGAAAATTCCACATTCGATCTGTCGGACATCGCGGCACCCATATATTGGAACAACAGGCCGGCCCTAGCGGTAACATTATCCTGTGGGCAAGTGCGAGACGCGCAATTTTCTGGGCGTCTGGGCGAAGCTCTGGTTTCGGTGCGGGGTTCAGGCTATCGGCTTGTGCCATGGCCCTTTCGACCGATACAGCCGCCCCCACGCCGATGATGGCGCAATATCTGACGCTCAAGCGCCAAGCGCAGGATTGCCTGCTCTTCTACCGCATGGGCGATTTCTTCGAACTTTTCTTCGACGACGCCAGACAAGCCGCGGCGACGCTGGACATCGCGCTGACCAGCCGGGGCGAACATGGCGGCGCGCCGATCCCGATGTGCGGCGTGCCGGTGCATAGCGCCGAGGGGTATCTGGCGCGCCTCATTAAGGGCGGGCATCGCGTCGCCATCGCCGAGCAGACCGAGACGCCGGCGCAGGCCAAGGCGCGCGGCGGCAAGACATTGGTGGCGCGGGCGATCGTGCGCTACGTCACCGCCGGAACGCTGACCGAGGAGACTTTGCTCGACAGCCGGCGCGACAATATGCTGGTCGCGCTGGCGCAGGTCGGCGGGGAGGAGGCGGGCGAGATCGGCATCGCCGCCGCCGACATTTCCACAGGCCGGTTCGAGACGATGACCTGCCCGCTGGGCGACCTGCCCGCTGAACTGGCGCGGCTGCGGCCGAGCGAGACGGTGGTGGCGGAGGGATCGACGCTGGGCGTGGCCGATTGCCATCCTTTCGATCGCGCCGCCTTTTCGAGCGCGCGAGCGGACGAGGCGTTGAAGCGCCTGTTCGGGGTCACGACCCTGGACGGGTTCGGCCAGTTCGGCCGTGCCGAGCTGGCGGCGATGGGCGGGCTGATCGCCTATCTCGATCATGCGGGCAAGGGCACCCTGCCCTTCCTCGCGCCGCCCTTGCGCAAGGCGAGCGGCGGCCATGTGGCGATCGACGCGGCGACGCGCGAAAGCCTGGAGATCGTGGCGACCATGGCGGGCGCGCGAACGGGCAGCCTGTTGGGCGCGATCGACCGCACCGTGACGGGCGCGGGTGCGCGGCTGCTGGGGCAGGATCTGTCCGCGCCGCTGATGGACCTGGCGACGATCGAGGCGCGGCTGGGGCTGGTGCAGCTATTCCACGACGATGCGACCTTGCGCGACCAGTTGCGCGGCGCGTTACGGGCGTTGCCGGATATCGGCCGGGCGCTGGGGCGCGTGGCGGTGGGACGTGGCAGCCCGCGCGATCTGGGCCAGTTGCGCGATGGGCTCGGCGAAGCGCGCTTGCTGCGCGAGCGGCTGGGGCGGCTGGCCGAGCCGCCGCTGTTGCTGGCGCGGATATTGCCGGCGCTGGACGGCCATGGCGCGCTGGTCGATGCGCTGGCGCGCGCGCTGGTGCCCGCACCGCCCACCGAGACGGCGAGTGGCGGCTATATCGCCGACGGCTATGATCCCGCCCTGGACGAACTGCGCCGCATGGCGGGAGACGGCCGCCGCGCGATCGCCGCGCTGGAGGCGAAATATCGCGCGCAGACCGGTATATCCGCGCTGAAGATCCGGCATAACGGCGTGCTGGGCTATCATGTCGAGGTGCCCGCCCGCGCCGCTGACACGCTGATGCAGCCCGACAGCGGCTTCACCCATCGCCAGACGCTGGCCGGGGTGGTGCGGTTCAATTCGATCGACCTGCACGAAGAAGCCGGGCGCGTGGCGCAGGCGGGCGCCCATGCGCTGGTGGCCGAAGCGGCGCATCTGGAGGAGCTGATCGGCGCGGTGCTGGACCGCAAGAGCGACATTGCGCGCGCGGCCGATGCGTTGGCGCGGCTGGACGTCGCCGCATCGTTCGCCGAACGGGCGGCCGAGGGCGGCTGGCAGCGGCCGCATTTCGTGGGCGACGATGGCGCCGGTCCGTGCCTGGATATCGTCGGCGGGCGGCATCCGGTGGTGGAAGATGCACTGCGCAAGGAAGGCCAGCCTTTTGTCGCGAACGACTGCCGCCTGTCCGACAGCGACCGGCTATGGCTCGTCACCGGCCCGAACATGGGCGGCAAGTCCACGTTCCTGCGGCAGAATGCGCTGATCGTCATATTGGCGCAGGCGGGGGGCTATGTCCCGGCGCAGGCGGCGACGCTGACTTTGGTCGACCGGTTGTTCAGCCGGGTCGGCGCGTCGGACAATCTGGCCAAGGGGCGGTCGACCTTCATGGTCGAGATGGTCGAGACGGCCGCAATCCTGAGCCAGGCGACCGAACGGAGTTTCGTCATCCTGGACGAGGTCGGGCGCGGCACGTCCACCTATGACGGGCTGGCGCTCGCCTGGGCGGTGGTGGAGGCGGTGCATGAGGTCAATCGCTGTCGCTGCCTCTTCGCGACGCACTATCACGAGTTGACCCGGTTGGCCGAGACGTTGTCGTCGCTGTCGCTGCATCATGTGCGGGCGCGCGAGTGGAAGGGCGACCTCGTCCTGCTGCACGAACTGAGCGACGGCCCGGCCGATCGCAGCTATGGCCTGGCGGTGGCGCGACTGGCGGGGTTGCCGCAAGCGGTGTTGAAGCGCGCCAAGGACGTGCTGGCGCGGCTGGAGGCGGGCAAGGCGAAGACCGGCGGGATCGCGGCGGGGCTGGACGACCTGCCGCTGTTCGCGGCGGTGGCGGTGCAGGCGGAGGCCGCGCCCGACCCGCTTCTGGCGGCGATCGACGCGATCGACGCCGACGCCCTGTCACCGCGTGAGGCGCTCGATCACATATATCGGTTGAAACAACTGGCTGCCGAGCGGCGGCCCGACTAGAGACACCAGATGGTCATGCAGTTCCCCGCGCTGGGATCGCGCCGCACGATCATCGACCGGCGCGCGATTTCCGACACGATCAACGCCCTGGCGACGGAGCATCGGGGCGATAGCACGCGGCTGCGCGCCGAAATCGTCAAGGAATTGAAGACGGCGCTGGAGCATGGCCGGGCCGAAGTCGCCAAACGGCTGGAGGCGAAACCGACGCGCGGGCGCGAATCCGTGACCGCCTTCGCCTTCCTGATCGACCAGATTTTACGCCTGCTCTACGATGCGACCACGCATCATCTCTATCCGGCGGGCAATCGCAGTACGGGCGAGCGGATCGCCCTGATCGCGGTCGGCGGCTATGGCCGGGGCGAAATGGCGCCGCACAGCGATGTCGATATCGGGTTCATCACCCCGTGGAAGCCCACCGGCTGGACCGAGCAGGTGATCGAATCCATGCTCTATTCGCTGTGGGATCTGGGGCTGAAGGTCGGCCATAGCAGCCGGTCGATCGACGAGACGATGCGGATGGCCAAGGCCGACCTGACGGTGCGCACCGCCCTGCTGGAGGCGCGATACGTCTGGGGCGACCGGGCGCTGTACGAGGAAACGTCGGTGCGGTTCGACGCCGAAGTGATGCAGGGCAATGCCCGCGCCTTCGTGACCGAAAAGCTGGTGGAGCGCGACGAGCGGCACAAGCGGATGGGCGACAGCCGCTATGTGGTCGAGCCCAATGTGAAGGAAGGCAAGGGCGGCCTGCGCGACCTGCACACTTTGTTCTGGATCGGCAAATATGTGAACCGGGTGAAGTCGGTCGCCGAACTGGTCGATGTCGGCCTGCTGACCGATGTCGAGCTGCGCCAGTTCCAGAAGGCCGAGGATTTCCTGTGGGCGGTGCGATGCCATCTGCACACCATAACGGGCCGCGCCGAGGATCGGCTGACCTTCGACCTGCAACTGGAGACCGCGACGCGGATGCGCTTCACCGGGCGCGCCGGCCGGTCCGGGGTCGAGCGCTTCATGCGCTATTATTTCCTGAACGCGAAGATCGTGGGCGACCTGACCGCCGTCTTCCTGGCGCATCTGGACGACCAGATGGCGGAAAAGGGCCGGCGCTACATCCCGTCCATCTTCCGCCGGCCCAAGAAGCTGGACGGGTTCGTGCTGGAACGCGGGCGCCTCAGCCTGCCGAGCGACGATTTCTTCCAGGCGGACCCGGTGCGGCTGCTGGAAATCTTCGCCGTGGCGGACAAGCACGGGCTGCAGATCCACCCCAGCGCGATCCGCGCGGCGAGCCGTGACGCGGGGCTGATCAACGCCAGGGTGCGGAAAGACCCGCGCGCCAATGCCGCCTTCATGGAGGTGCTGACGTCCCCGCGCGACCCGGAGACGGTGCTGCGCTGGATGAATGAATCGACCGTATTCGGCCGCTTCGTTCCCGATTTCCGCCGCGTCGTCGCGCAGATGCAGTTCGACATGTATCATCACTATACGGTTGACGAGCATACCATCCGCGCCGTCGGCCTGCTGTCGCAGATCGAGAAGGGCGCGTTGCCGCAGGATCATCCGCTGGCGACCGACCTGATGGGCAAATTGCTGTCGCGGCGGGCGCTCTATGTGGCGGTTCTGCTGCATGACATCGCCAAGGGGCGCGGCGGCGACCATAGTCTGCTCGGCGCCGAAGTGGCCGAGCAGCTTTGTCCACGGCTGGGGCTGACCCCGGCCGAGACGGAGACGGTGGCCTGGCTGGTGCGCTATCATCTGCTGATGTCGGCCACCGCCTTCAAGCGCGACCTGGCCGATTACAAGACGATCCTCGATTTCGTCGATGTGGTGCAAAGCCCGGAGCGGCTGCGACTGTTGCTCTGCCTGACGGTGGTGGATATCCGCGCCGTGGGACCAGGGGTGTGGAACAGCTGGAAGCGCCAGTTGCTCGGCGACCTGTATGACAGCGCCGAAGAAGTATTGCGGCTGGGTCACAAGCAGAAGGGCCGCAGCGAGCGGGTCACGGCCAAGCAGGACGGACTGCGGCAGGCGCTGGGCCTGGACGAGGCGGCGTTCGCGGCGTTCAGCAAGCGGCTGCCCGAATCCTACTGGATCGCCGAGCCCGAGGACATTCTCTTCCACAATGCGCAGCATATCCTGGCGGCAGGCGAATCGCCGCTGTCGATCGCGGCGCAATATTATCCGCAACGCGGCGCGACGTTGGTGACGGTCTATGCCGCCGACCATCCGGGGCTGTTCTATCGGATCGCGGGCGCCATCCATCTGGCCGGTGGCAATATCATCGATGCGCGAATCCATACGACGCGCGATGGCGTGGCGATCGACAATTTCCTGGTGCAGGATCCGCTGGGCGGCGCCTTCCACAGCCCCGACCAGCTGAAGCGCATCCGCAACGCGATCGAGGATTCGCTGTCCAACCGGCACCGGATGATCACCAAGCTGTCGGCGCGCCCCCTGCCCCGCACGCGCGCCGAGGCGTTCCGCATCGAGCCGAACGTGCTGATCGACAACAAGGCGTCGAACCGCTTCACCGTGGTCGAGGTGAACGCCCGCGACCGGCCGGCGCTGCTGTTCAGCCTGGCCAATGCGCTGTTCCAGTCCAAGGTCACGGTCCACAGCGCCCATGTCGCCACCTATGGCGAGCGCGCGGTCGACACCTTCTATGTCACCGACCTGCTGGGCGGGAAGATCGAGAGCAAGGCGCGGTTGCAGACTCTGGAACGACGCTTGCTGGAAGCGGCGGGCGGCGAAGTGGGCGAGGCGCTGGAGCGGGCTTGACCATATCTTATGTTCCCGCGCAGGCGGGAACACGGCAGCTACAGGATCTCCACCACATCGCCCGGCGCGAGCAACGGGAGCAGGCGCAGCATGTCGTCGCGGTCCACCGCGACGCAGCCTGCGGTGGGACGGCCTTCGGACAGGTGGAAGAAGATGGCGCTGCCCTGCCCCGGCACCGGCGGCGCGTCGTTATGGCCGAGGACGACGATGACGTCATAGGCACCGTCGCTGCGGATCAGGCTTTCGGCGGAGAAAGAGCGGGGCAACCGAACCGGGCGGTTATAGGCCGGGTCGGCGATGTCGTCCGACCAGCCGTCGTTCGCGCGGACCCAGCGCCAGGGCAGGCGCAGGCCGGTCGGTTCGATCTTGTTGGGACGGAGCAGCACGCCGCGGATCGGCCAGACACCCAGCGGGGTGCAGCCGTCGCCTTCGCGCTTGTCGGCGGCCGGGCAGGCCCCGCCCCGGCCGATAGTGCAATCCATCGCCAGTTCGCCGAAGGTCAGGCGGCCCGCGCCGCAATCGACGCGAAGGACGGTCACAGCTGGTGGCCGGTTCGGTCGCGCTTGGTGGCAAGATAGCGTTCATTATGCGGGTTGGTCGGCAGGATGATCGGCAGGCGTTCCGTCACGCGAATACCCGCCGCCTCCAGTCCCGCAACCTTGTTGGGATTGTTGGTGAGCAGCCGCACCGCGCCCACGCCGAGCAGATCGAGCATCCGCGCCGCGACCGAGAAATCGCGCGCGTCGATGGCGAAGCCCAGCCGCACATTGGCGTCCACCGTGTCGAACCCCTGATCCTGCATCGCATAGGCGCGCAATTTGTTGACCAGGCCGATGCCGCGCCCTTCCTGACGAAGATAGAGGAGGATGCCCCAGGGCGCATCGGCGATCCGGTGCAGCGCCTCATGCAGTTGCGGGCCGCAATCGCATTTCAGGCTGCCCAGCACGTCGCCGGTCAGGCATTCGCTGTGCAGGCGGATGACCGGCGGCGAGCTATCGCGCTTGCCCACCACCAGCGCGACATGCTCGCGCGGTTCGTCGGGGCTGCGGAAGGCGATGATTTCGCCGGTCTCGCTGGCCGACACCGGCAGGCGGGCGCGGGTGGCGATGGCGAGGTGGGTGGCGTCGTCATAGGCGGCGATAGCGTCGGCGCTCAACGTCGCTTCGACCGGGCCGTCGGCAGGCATCAGGAAAAATGCGGGCAGGATGCCGGCCAGCCGGGCAAGGCGCAGCGCCGCCTTGGCGGCCTGGGGGCTAAGCAGCGGGCGGGCACGAAACGGCCCTTTCAGCGGCGAGGCGAGATCGAGCACCGGGTCGGAAATGGCGGTGGCGACATCGGCGTCGATCCAGGGCGCGCGTTCGACCAGCACCGGCAGGTCGGGGTCGGCCGCCGCCAACTGGTTGGCCAGCTTCAAGGTTTCGGCGCGGGCGGCGGATATGAGGATGTCGGCCTGGCCGCGCGGGTCGAAGTCCGCCAGCGTGACCGCATCCGCGCCCTCGATCGCCATCAGCCTAATCGCGCCATCGGGCGCGGACAGGCGCACGGCCCAGCCGCGACGCAGCGCGTCTATGGCGCGCGCGGCATCGCGCCCGTTGGCGACACTAGGCATCAGAAAGCGAATTCGGTGATGATGGGGATATGGTCGGACGGCTTGATCCAGCTACGCGCGGGTTCGACCACGCGATGGCTGGTCGCCTTGTTCGCCACGTCCTTCGTCATCCACATATGATCGAGGCGGCGGCCGCGATCCGATTCCGCCCAGTCCTTCGCGCGGTAGCTCCACCAGGTATAGAGGCGCGCCGGCGCGGGATGGAAATGGCGGCCGATATCGACCCAGTCGTTCGACGCCTGCAACCGGGCGAGGATTTCACATTCCCCCGGCGTGTGACTGACGACGTTGAGCAACTGTTTGTGGCTCCAGACGTCGCATTCCAGCGGGGCGATGTTGAAGTCGCCGGTCAGGATGGCGGGTTGGCTGCCTAGCGCGGACGACCATTGGATCATCCGTTCGAGGAAATCCATCTTCTGGCCGAATTTGGGATTGAGATCACGGTCGGGAATGTCGCCACCGGCGGGCACATAGACATTCTCGATCCGCACGCCATTGTCGAGCCGCACGCCGACATGGCGCGCTTCGCCATTGGCCTGCCAGTCGAACCGGTCATCCTCATGCACCGGCACCTTGCTCATGATCGCGACGCCATGGTGCATACGCTGGCCATTCAGCACCTGATGAACATAGCCCATGCGGCGGAACATTTCGGTGGGGAAGGTCTCGTTCACCACCTTGGTTTCCTGCAGGCACAATATGTCCGGCGCTTCGAGCCGCAGCAGCTGTTCGACTATGTCGATGCGCGCGCGGACGGAGTTGATGTTCCAGGAGCAGATAGAGAGGGTGTCGGCCATGGGATTCCACCTAGGAGGCCGCAGGCGGACACGCAAGCGGCTGAAAGAAGGCCGCACAAAGTAAGACCCCCGCTCCGGGGGCGTGGAACGGGGGTCTCGATCGCGCCCTTGAAGCGCTTCGCGGCGAGAGGGGGGACCGGGTAACAGGGGGGAAATCCCGGTTTGTCTCTCGCCTTGGGTCTTGATTAGCCGCCGCCATATGAGCGTCAGATGAACGAAGTCGGATGTTTTTCCATCCGTCCTGCAAGGCGCTCGGGTCAGCCGCCCGCCGACCGTCCCTTGGGCCGCGGATCGGTCCAGCGGAAGGCGGAATCGGCCACCGGCGCACCATAGACATGGTTGCTCAGCCGCACCGCGGTGCGGTTGTTCTGCGAATCGAGCGCCACCCAACCGTAAAGCTGCAGGCCCGCTGGACCCGATGCGTTGCGTTTGAAGATCATGGTGATGGTGCCATATTCGGGCCGCTTGGGATCGCGCGCCTCTATGCTCAGGATCGACGGGTCGCCGGTAGGAACGACCTTGCCATATTTCGACAGATCCTTGTTCGGGTCGAGCAGGGCGCCCAGCGGCGAATTGCCGATCGGCCAGCGCTGCACCTGCCGCACTTCATAGTCGATCATGGTCAGCGCCTTGCCGTCGCCCACGATCAGCAGCGGCACGCCCTTTTGATATTGGAAGCGGATCTTGCCCGGCTGCTTCAGGGTCAGCTTGCCGGTCAGGGTCTGGCCGCTGCGGTCGGTCTGGGTGAAATCGGCGGTCAGGGTGGTGACGCCGCGGATATAGGCATTGACCTGGGTCAGGTCGGACGAGGCCTGCTGCGCGGCGACGGGCGCGGTCGGCACGACGACCGACAGGGCGGCCGGCGCGGCGGCAAGGGCCAGGATCAGGGGCGCAAGGCTGCGCTGCATGGCGTTCAACTCCGGTTGTTCAGGAATTTACGGGGTAGAAGGTCGGGCTTGAACCCGTTGTGAACCCGGCTGTTCCGAAATAGCAAGCTTTGGGCTTGATGGGGGAGAGCATCCGCAGACGGTCGCGACAGCTCGATCCCCCATGCTCCCGCCTCGCCCTGCCGGTCTGACCGGCGGCACCGCTCCAATTATGTTATCGGCGCGGCAGCAGCGGGACCCGCCTAGACCGATTCGCGAACAAAAAAAAGGGCCGATCCGAAGACCAGCCCGAAAAGTTTTAGGAGAGGATGCCTGAAAGGCCTGATCCTATTGCCCGGTCCCGCTTGATGCTGCAAATGCGAAGGCCGCAGGAGCGATTGCACGATATGCAATCATAACCATTTTTGGTCGGATCAGAGCGGCCAGTGTCACAGAGGATTGCCATTTTCGTCGCGCAGCACTTCACGGCGGCCGACATGGTTGGGCGGGCCGACCAGCCCTTCCTCCTCCATCCGTTCGATCAGGCGCGCTGCCGAATTATAACCGACGCGCAATTGGCGTTGCAGCCAGCTGGTCGAGGCCTTCTGATTTTCGAAGACGAGCTGGCACGCCTTGCGGAACAGTTGCGCGTCGGGGCTGTCGTCGCCCAGATCCACACCGTCGAGGGCGAAGCTGCCCTCCTCCGGCTCCTCGGTCACGGCCTGGATATAGTCGGGCTGGCCTTGCGCGCGCCAATGATCGGCGACGACGCGCACTTCATCGTCCGAGACGAAGGGACCATGGACGCGGGTCAGACCCTTGCCGCCATGCATGTAGAGCATGTCGCCCTTGCCCAGCAGCTGTTCGGCGCCCTGTTCGCCCAATATGGTGCGGCTGTCGATCTTGCTGGTGACGAAGAAGCTGATGCGGGTCGGCAGGTTCGCCTTGATGACGCCGGTGATGACGTCGACCGAGGGACGCTGGGTCGCGAGGATCAGGTGGATGCCCGCGGCGCGCGCCTTCTGCGCCAGACGCTGGATCAGGAATTCGACTTCCTTGCCCGCCGTCATCATGAGGTCGGCCAGCTCGTCCACCACCACCACGATCTGGGGCAGCGGCTGGAAATCGAGCTGTTCTTCCTCGTAAATGGGCTTGCCGGTTTCGGGGTCGTAGCCGGTCTGTACCCGCCTGCCCAGTGGCTTGCCCTTCGCCTTGGCAGCGCGAACCTTTTCGTTATAGTTGGCCAAGTTGCGCACCGAGATGGACGCCATCATGCGATAGCGATCCTCCATCTGCTCCACCGCCCATTTGAGCGCGCGGATCGCCTTGGCCGGTTCGGTGACGACCGGCGAGAGGAGATGCGGGATGTCGTCATAGGTCGACAGTTCCAGCATCTTGGGATCGATCATGATCAGGCGCAACTGGTCCGGCGTCATGCGGTAGAGCAGCGACAGGATCATGGCGTTCAGGCCGACGGATTTACCCGAACCGGTGGTGCCCGCGATCAGCAGATGCGGCATGGGCGCCAGGTCGGCGATAATCGGCTCACCCGAGATATTCTTGCCCAGGATGATCGGCAGGGTCGCTTCCTGCATGAACTGTTCGCTGGTGATGAGTTCGCGGAAGGATACGCCCTCGCGATGGGCGTTGGGCAATTCGATGCCGATCACGGTGCGGCCGGGAATGGTCGCGACGCGGGCCGAGAGCGCCGACATGTTGCGGGCGATATCGTCCGCCAGCGCGATCACGCGGCTCGCCTTGATGCCGGGCGCGGGTTCCAGTTCATACATGGTGACGACCGGACCGGGGCGCACTTCGGTGATGTTGCCCTTCACATGGAAGTCGTCGAGCACCGATTCGAGCAGGCGGGCGTTGCGTTCCAGTGCGGCCTTGTCGATCTTGCCGCCCTGATTGGCGGGGATGGGGTTGAGCAGATCGGGCGACGGCAGCGAACTATGGCCGAACAGATCGTCCTGGCTGACCGGCGCCATCGCGCGCTGGACCGGCGCGGGCTTGGGCGACTGGATGGTGATCGGCGGCTTGGGTTCGTTCGATACCTGCTTGCGCGGGGTGATGACCCGCTCGGTCAATTCGTCCTCCGCATCCTCATCGACATCGACGGCCGAGGGACCGGCGAAGCCCAGCGTGGGGCGCGGCAAGTTGAGTTTGGGCAGCGAAGGGCGGCGCAGCGCGATGATCGGCTTTTCCAGCGCCAGGCTGCGATAGCTGGCGAAAAGGCCCGCGATCAGTGCAACGACGATGAGGATGCCGGTGATCCAGGGCGCGGCGGCGGGCGCCTGCGCGGTCAGGCTGGCGATACCCTTGGCGACGACCAGGCCGATCACACCGCCCCAGCCCGCGGGCAGGCCGACCAGCGGCGCGCTCTGAAACAAAGCGAGTGCAATGCCGATCAGGACGATGCCGAACAGGCATTTGCCGAACTGCCCCTTCCACCCGCTCATATCCTGGTCGCCCCACATGCGGCGGGCGGTGACCGCCATCAGCGGCAGGATGAGGGCGACGGGCACGCCCAGCAGCCAGAGCAGGAAATCGGCGGCCCAGGCGCCGGGTGCCTGCATGATGTTGGCGACATGATCACCCGCGACGGTGTTCATCGACGGGTCGCTCGGCGCATAGCTGAGCAGCGCCAGCGCCAGGAACAGCGTTGCCAGCATGAGCGTGATCGCGCCGATCAGCGCGCCGCTGCGAATGAGGCTGCGCTTCAACATTTCGCGCCATTCCGGCGTGCGTTTCACGGTGCGGCCGACGGCCATAATCCTGCTTGTCCCCCAAATGTTCCGTTTCGGCACAATGAACCCGAGGGCGAGTCCGCGTCAAGGGCGCGGCGGATCGGCTCGTCCCGTGCGACCGATCAAAGCGCGGCGAGGGCCGTCAGCGTATCGCCGTCGACCCGCTGCACCGTCCATTCGTCCATCGGCGTCGCGCCGAGCGAGCGGTAGAAGGCGATGGAGGGTTCGTTCCAGTCAAGCACCGACCATTCGAGCCGGGCGCAGTCGCGCTCGATCGCCAGTTGCGCCAGACGGGCGAGCAACGCCTTGCCCGCGCCCAGGCCGCGGGCGTCCGGCAGGACGAACAGATCCTCCAGATAGACGCCCGGCCGCGCCTCGAAGGTCGAGAAATTGTGGAAGAACAGGGCGAAGCCGACCGCCCGGCCTTCATGTTCGGCGATCAGCACCTCCGCCATCGGCCGCGGGCCGAACAAATAGCGGGCGAGCGTGGCGCGGTCCGCCTTCACCGCATGGGCGAGCCGTTCATAATCGGCCAGCGCCAGGATGAAGTCATGAATGGTGCCGATATCGTCGGCCTGCGCGTCGCGAATGATGATGTCGGTCATGCCGTTCCCGCTTCCACATGGGCGCCATCAGCCCCTTTGCTACGGGCGGCGATAAGGCAGCCGACGACGATGAGCAATGCGCCCGCCACCGTGGTCAGGGTCAATTTCTCGCCGAACGCCAGCCAGCCCATCAGCGCCGCCCAGAGAAAAGCGCTATATTCGACCGGGATGAGCCGCTGCGCCTCCGCCCGCGCATAGGCCCAGGCGAGCGCAGCCAGCGAGGTGAAGGCGAGGCTGGCCGCGAGCATTACCAGCGGAACGGCTGTGCGATCGGGCAGCACGGCCCATGCCGGAGCGCCCAGCACGAACACGCCCAGCATGACGACATGCTGGAAGAAGGCGACCTCGATCGGCGAGGCGCGCTGCGCCTGCTGCCGCTGGAGGATGAGATTCCAGGCGAAGAGCAAAGCGGAGAGCAGGACCGCGCCCGCGCCCAGCAGCGCATCGGCATCATAGCGCCCCTGCAATTTGCCCGACAGGATCACGCCCACGCCGACCAGTCCGAGCAGCGACGCCCCGATCGCCCGCCGCCCAACCGTCTCACCCAGCAGCAACGCGGCGAGATAGAGGGCGATCAGCGGCGCGATGAAGGAGAGCGCGATCGCTTCGGCGAGCGGCATCCGCATGAGCGCCCAGAAGAAGAGCGCCGCCATCAGCGCCACGACCGAGCCGCGCAGCAGGTGCAGGCGCAGCACAGCGCGGTCCGGCCAGCGCTGCCGGGTGAGCAGCATCAGCGCAAGGCCTAACAAGCTGCCCGCCGCGGCGCGCCAGAGCAGCGCATTATAGAGGCCGATGGAAAGGCTGAGCCCCTTCATCGCCGCGTCCATCACGGAGAATAGCGCGACGCCGATGCAGCACATGGCGAAGGGAATGGCGAACCCGCCGGGCGTGGGGCGCACCGCGTCGCTCCGCTTATTCCGCCGCCTCCGCCTTGCCCGCATCGGTCATGTCGGATTCGGCCTTGGCCGCCTCGATTTCCGCCGCCTTGGCTTCGACCAGACGGACGATATGGTCGACCATGCCCTCGTCCTGCACGGTGTGATCGGTGATCCCCGACAGATAGACCATATGCTTGCCCGCGCCGCCGCCGGTCAGCCCGATGTCGGTCTCGCGCGCTTCGCCCGGACCGTTGACGACGCAGCCAAGCACCGAGAGCGAGAGCGGCGTGTGGATATGCTGGAGCCGTTCCTCCAGCGCCTGGACGGTGCGGATGACGTCGAAACCCTGGCGCGCGCAACTGGGGCAGGAGATGACCTTCACCCCGCGGGTGCGGATGCCGAGCGATTTGAGAATCTCATAGCCGACGCGTACTTCCTCCTCCGGTTCGGCGGAGAGCGAAACGCGGATCGTGTCGCCGACGCCGGCCCAGAGCAGGTTGCCGATGCCGATCGCGCTTTTCACCGTGCCGCCGATCAGGCCGCCGGCCTCGGTGATGCCCAGATGCAGCGGGCAATCGACCGCGTCGGCGAGCTGCATATAGGCGGCTACGGCGAGGAACACGTCGCTGGCCTTCACCGCGACCTTATATGCGTGGAAATCCTGGTCCTGCAGCAGCTTGATATGGTCGAGCGCGGATTCGACCAGTGCTTCTGGGCATGGCTCGCCATATTTTTCGAGCAGATCCTTCTCCAGCGACCCGGCGTTGACGCCGATGCGGATGGAGCAGCCATTGGCCTTGGCTGCGTCGACCACCTCCTTCACCCGCTTTTCCGACCCGATATTGCCCGGATTGATGCGCAGGCAGGCGGCACCCGCATCGGCCGCTTCCAGCGCCCGCTTATAGTGAAAATGGATGTCGGCAACAATCGGCACGCGCGCGGCGCGGACGATCTGCTTGAGCGCGGCCGTCGATTCCTCATCGGGGCAGGAGACGCGGATGATGTCGACGCCCGCCTCCTCGCAACGGCGGATCTGGTCGATCGTCGCCTTGACGTCATGGGTCAGCGTGTTCGTCATGGTCTGGACCGTGACAGGCGCGCCGCCGCCGACCGGGACATTGCCGACCATGATCTGGCGCGACTCCCGCCGCGCTATGTCGCGCCAGGGGCGCAGGCCGGGATTATGATCGGACATGAAAAAGGGGCTCCGTAAGCTACGAAGCCCCTATAGGGATTTTCGGTGACGGTTAGAAGCGCCCCCTGAAAATCAGGCCGTCAGAAGCGCAGCGTCGCGGAGGCCGCAACCTGGTCCGCATTGCCGCTGGTCTGCGCCAGCGTGGTGGCGGTGACGGTCGCGGGCGACGGGAAATAGCTGTCGGGCCGGATGATGTTCGCCTTTTCCACGAAGGTGTGCGCGTAGCTCAGATTCAGCGCGAAGGCGTCCGACATGTTCCAGGTTGCGCCACCGGTCAGCCAGACGCGGTCGCCATCGGGGACGCGGGTGGTCAGATGCTGCGGATTGGTGGGCGAACGGTCGAACATCGTGCCGGCGCGGACGGTGAAGGCCGGGCTGACATCATATTCGCCGCCGACGCTGACCGAATAGCTGTCCTTATAATCCAGTTCCTTGTTGGTGGTGCCGGCGGCCGAGGTGACGGCGATGCCCTTGAAGCGCGACCAGTTATACCATTTGCCGGTGACCATCGCGCGCAGTTGCGGCGTCAGCTTGTGCATCATGGAGACGGTGACGATGTCGGGCAGTTCCAGCGGGGCGGTGGCGGCGAATGCGCCGTTGCCTGCCGCGATCGGCCCGACCAGACCGGATACGGTCTGGGTGCCGGCCAGCTTGTGGCTGACGCCCGAGCGATAATGGACGCCCCAATTGGTGTCGCCGGTGGTGTAGAAGAGGCCGGCGTTCCAGCCCACCGACCAGTCGTCGCCCTTGAGCTGGGCAAAGCCGTCGGTGGTGACGAGGGGCGAGAGCTGCGGCAGCGCGTTGGTCAGCGTCGCCTTCACATATTGCACGTCGACGCCGCCGCCGATCGAGAGATTGTCGGTCAGCTTGTAGGCAGCCGAGGGCTGGATATTATAGGTTTTGAGGTCGGTGTAGAGCGAGTCATAGCGGCCGAAGAAGCCGTCATCATATTCCAGCTTAAGGCCGAAGGGGGCGTTGACGCCAAGGCCGACCCAGAGCCGGTCACTGACCTGCGCACTGGCATAGAAGCTGGGAATGGGGATGACGCTTTCGAACGGATTGCCGCCATCATTGCCGCCGACCGGGACCGACAGGGGCGAGCCGGGGATGCTGCGACGGGTGCCGCGGTTGGTCTGGTGCGCCGACGCCATCAGCGCGACGCCGCCGATCGACGTCTGGATGCCCGACAGCTGCGTCATCGCTGCCGGATTGAAATAGATGGTGGACGGATCGTCGCCAGCCGCCGCGCCGCCGGAAAGCGCGCGCCCGGTTTCCTTGGGCGACTGTTCCTGCAGATAGAAGCCGCCGGCAAAAGCCGGAGCCGTCGACGCCAGCATGGCGCCGGTCAGGAGAAGAGCAGGAAAAAAGCGACCGCGAAGCAACATGGCAGATCCTCTACTGGACTTGATATTGGCCTTGATCGTGGGCGTTCGAACGCTCGACCGGCTGTTTGGACCCAGCCCGATTATCAGGATTGTGGTTAAATTCCAGTGAGCGGATCGCCCGATTCGTCGCATTTCCGCGCCCGCGGATCCGTCGGGACGACAGGACGCTACGGCAACAGGGCCGGAGAGCGGACGATGCGAGACGAAAAAAAAGCCGCCCCGAAGGACGGCCTTGAAGTTTTAGGAGAGGATGCCTGAAAGGCGGGTTCCTTTTGCGGTGCAGCGCATATTGTCGCAAATGCGAAACATGGTAGGACGATTGCGTTTTCTGCAATCGTTATCCGTTGACACGCTTTCCGTAAGGGAAAGTGGCAGAAAAAAACTGATAGCGATACCAAATTATAGGATGTCGATAGGCGCTTTTCAGGCTGACACCACCCGGATGACACCCGAATCGGCCAGTTGCGCATCCATTTGCGCGATCAGTCGCGCCAGTCCTGCCTCGTCGGCTGATTCGGCGCGCGCCACCAGCGCAGCCTCGGTATTGGATGCCCGCAGTAGCCACCAGCCATCGTCGGTGCGGACCCGCACGCCGTCGATGGCGCAGATATCGGCGCCTGCGGCCTGAAGGCGCGCAAGGATATCGGCCACCACCGCGAACTTGCGCGATTCCGCCACAGGGAAGCGCCATTCCGGCGTGATCACGCTGGTCGGCATCCCATCGTGCAACGCGCTCAGGCTCCGCCCCAGCGATCCCACGGCGCGGATCAGGCGGACGGCGGCATAGAGGCCGTCGTCATAGCCGGGATACTCGTCGGCGAAAAACAGATGGCCGGTGGTTTCGCCACCCAACGGGCTGCCAATCTGCTTCATTCTGGACTTGATATGGCTGTGACCGGTCTTCCACATGTCGGGCCGTCCGCCCAGCGCGGTGATGCGGTCGAACAGGGTCTGGCTGGCCTTCACATCCGCCACGACCGGCGCGCCCGGCCGTTTTTCCAATATGATCTGCGCGAAGAGTCCGAGCAACTGGTCGCCCGCGATTGTCCGGCCCAGCCCGTCGATCACGCCGATCCGGTCGCCATCACCATCGAAAGCCACGCCGAAATCGAGCTGTTTGGCAAGGACGAGCGCGCGCAGATCGGCCAGATTCCGCTCCTGGGAAGGATCGGGATGATGATGGGGAAAATGGCCGTCTATATCGGTGAAGAGCAGATGATGCTCACCGGGCAGGAGCTGCGCCAGCTTCTCCACCACCGGCCCGGCGGCGCCATTGCCCGCGTCCCAGCCGATGCGAAGCGCCGGGCCGTCAAAACCCTGCATCATGCGCGCAACATAGGCATCCATGACATCGACCGTTTCGACATGCCCCGCGCCGCTTTCCCAGTCGCCCGCCGCCGCCAGGGCGCCCAGCCGCTGAATATCGTCGCCGAAAAAGGGCGCGTGACGGTGGACCAGCTTGAAGCCATTCTGGTCGCCGGGATTATGGCTGCCGGTTATCTGGATGCCGCCATCCACATCGCTCGCCATTTCGGCATGATATAGCATCGGCGTCGGGCCAAGGCCGATGCGCCGCACGCCGATGCCGGTCGCGGCCAATCCCGCGACCAGTGCCTTTTCCAGCATCGGCGAACTGAGTCGCCCGTCATAACCGACCGCGATATGCCGTCCGCCGGCGCGGGCGACGATCGTGCCGAAGCTGCGGCCCAGTGCCCAGGCGTCGGCGACATGCAGCGTGTCACCCACCCTGCCGCGCAGATCATAGTCGCGCAGCAGCGTCGGGTCGAAACGATGGGTCAAAGCGGGGTCTGGTCATCGAGCAGCAGGTCGCGCGCGGCATTGATCTGGGCGGCAAGCGCTTCGGTGCCCCCTTTGTCGGGGTGGACCGAGGCGATCAGGCGGCGATGGGCGGCGCGGATCGTGGGCGCGTCGGCATCGGGACCAACGCCCAGCAGGGCGCGCGCTTTCGCGACGTCAGCATCCGCCTGCGGGGGTGAGGCGGGCGCTGCGGGGCGTTTGCGCACCTTCACCTTCGCCTTGGCATTGCCCTGCTTCGCGAAGAAGAGCGCCGCGCCGATCAACAGGGGCGCGCCGATCACCGGCTTGCCCTTGGCCGCGAGCACCGCGCCCACCAGCGCCGCCCCCAATGCCATGCCATCCTTTGCCGTCATGCGTTGCAGCTTTCCCGTCCAGATGAGCCAGATCGCCACGGCGGCCAGCGCAAGAGCGAACATGCCCATCAGGCCGCGCCGAGCAGATCCACAGACGTCATGCCATCGCGCGTCGGCAGGGCGAGCCCCGCCACCATCTCGCGCAATTCCTGGCGCGCGGCGATATGGCTGACCCCCAGTTCGCCCAGATGCCCCTTGTCGAGCAAGGTCAGGCCCGAGGGAAAGAGTTCGCGGAAGATGACGCGTTCCGACAGGCCGGGAATGACGCGGAAGCCGACGCGGCGGGACAATTCCATCAGCGCGTCGCCCACGCGCTTCTTGTTGCGCGCGTCATGATGCTGGACACGGTTGCGCAGCACCACCCAGTCGATCGCGACGCCGTCGACCTTTGCCCGCGTCTTGCGCGCTTCGAAGATGAGTTCGGAATAGAAGGACAGGCGACGGACCTTGAAGGTTTCCGGGTCGACCTGGCCGATCAGGTCGAAATCGACGAAACTGTCGTTCATCGGCGTGACCAGCGTGTTGGCGTGGGGCGCGAGATGCCGGGCATAGATATCGTCGCGGCCGGGCGTGTCCACGACCAGGAAATCCTTGTCCGCCGCCAGCGTGACGACCTGATCGTCCAGCGCGGCGATGCTGTCGCCGGTGAAGACGGCGAAATCGGGCGTGGGCAGGTCGATGCTGCGGCGGCGCGCGGTATCGAGGCGATTTTCCATATAGCGGGTGACGGTGCGCTGGCGCGGATCGAGGTCGATCATGCCGACGCGATGACCGAGCGCGCTCAAGGCGATGGCGGTGTGGACCGCCGTGGTCGACTTGCCGGTGCCGCCCTTTTCATTGGCGAAGACGATGAGATGCGGCTGCGGATTGCCCATTGACCCCAGATAACCCCGTTGATTGTCGCAATGTTTGTTGACGGTCGCGCCGGCACGAGCCTAGCAGGACACCCCTATCCTGTCGCCCTTATCGGAGCCGTTCCTTCCGTGCAAACGCTGCGTGACCTGCCCGCCCTTCGTGCCGCCGTCGATGCGCTGAAAAGCGATGGAAAACCGCTGGTCCTGGTGCCTACCATGGGCGCGCTGCATGACGGGCATATGGCGTTGGTGGAGGAAGCGCGGCGGCACGGACGGCATGTCGTCGTATCGATCTTCGTCAATCCCCGACAGTTCGGGCCGAACGAGGATCTCGACGCCTATCCCCGGCGCGAGGCGAAAGATGCGCAGTTGCTGGCGGCAGCCGGCATCGACATCTTGTGGATGCCCACCGTCGATGTCATGTACCCGGCCGGCTATGCCACCAATATCGGCGTGTCGGGGGTCAGCGAAGGGCTGGACGGCGCGGCGCGGCCGGGCCATTTCGATGGCGTGTCCACGGTCGTCGCCAAGCTGTTCAACCAGGTGCGGCCCGATGTCGCGATTTTCGGCGAGAAAGATTATCAGCAACTGGCGGTGATCCGGCGGATGGTGATCGACCTCGATCTGGGAATCGAGATTGTCGGGATGCCGACCCAGCGGGCCGAGGATGGCCTCGCCCTCTCCTCCCGCAATGCCTATCTCAGCGAAGATGAGCGCAAGGCGGCGCTGGCCCTGCCCCGCGCGCTGGGCGAGGCGAAGCGACAGATCGAGAGGGGCGAACCGGTCGATGGCGCGCTGGCCAGGGCGATCGCGACGCTGGCGGCGCATGGCTTCGATCCGATCGACTATGTGACGCTGTGCGACGCGGCGACGCTGGAACCGATGGCCGTGCTGGACCGCACGGCGCGGCTGCTGGGCGCAGCGAAGCTGGGCAAGACCCGGCTGATCGACAATATCGCGGTCGATCCGGCTTAACTTCGCACTTCCCGCTTATACCGCCTTCAGCGGCGGTCCCCCTCCCCAGACAGCTTTGGGGAGGATTTAGAAGGGCTTCACGATCACCGCGATGACGATCACCGCGGCGGCGATGCCGGGGATTTCGTTCATCATGCGCAACTGCTTGTCGCTGAGCGGACGCTGGCCCCGCGCCAGCTTCTTGGCATAGCCCGCAATCCAGCCATGATAGCCCGACAGGCCGAGGACGAAGAGCAGTTTCAGGTGGAACCAGCCGAAATGCCAGGCGCCGATTTCCACCATCAGCATCAGCCCGAACAGCCAGACCAGCACCAGCGACGGGTTGAGGATGATCTTGAGCAACCGTCCCTCGCGCTCGATCCATCTTTTGTCCTCAGGCGAGCCTGGCACGGTTTCCTGATGATAGACGAAGAAACGCGGCATCATGAACAGCCCCGCCATCAGGAAGATGACGAAGATGACATGGGCGGCCTTCACCCAGAGATAGGCGGCGCCGAGATAGGCCATCAGGCGTAAACTCCCTTAAGCGATGTCACGTCAGACGGCTCGCCAATCGCAACATCATGATCGTCGCACATAGCTAATGAGCGCTTCGACATGCGCAATGGGCGTGTCGGGCAAAATGCCATGACCCAGGTTCATGATATGCGGCCGGTCGGCGAAGGCGGCGCGGATCCTGTCGACCGCTTCCTCCACCGCGCGGCCGCCCGCGATCAGCGCCAGCGGATCGAGATTGCCCTGCACCGGCATGCCTTGCGGCAGCGCCGCGTTGGCCCAGTGCGGATCGATGGTTTCGTCGACGCCGACCGCATCGACCCCGGTCTGGGCGGCATAATCGGCCAGTTTCGCGCCGGCGCCCTTGGGGAAACCGATGATAGGAATATCGGGGTGCAGCGCCTTGAGCTGCGCAACGATGCGCTTGTTCGGCTCGATCACCCAGCGCTGGAATTGCGCGGGCGACAGGCTGCCGGCCCAGCTGTCGAACAGTTGCACCGCTTCCACGCCCGCGTCGATCTGGCCGGAGAGATAGACGACGGTTGCGTCAATGATCGCGTCGATCAGCGCGGCGAAGCGATCGGGTTCCTTATAAGCCATGCGGCGGGCGAGGCCATGATCCTTGCTGCCCTGCCCCGCCACCATGTAGGTTGCGACGGTCCAGGGACTGCCCGCAAAGCCCAGGAAAGTGACCGCAGGGTCCAGCGCCGCCTTCACCTGCCGCACCGTCTCGTAGACCGCCTCGAAGCGGCTATAATCGGGCGTCAGCGCGGACAGGTCGGTTTCGGCAAGGATCGGGGCGAGACGCGGGCCTTCTCCAGCCTCGAACCAGAGATCCTGTCCCATGGCGTAGGGGACGATCAAAATGTCGGAAAAGAGGATCGCACCATCGAAGCCGAAGCGGCGCAAGGGCTGGAGCGTCACTTCGGCCGCGGCCGGGCTGTCATAGACCAGTTCCAGGAACCCGCCCTTCTCCGCCCGCAGTGCCCGATATTCCGGCAGATAGCGTCCGGCCTGGCGCATCAGCCACATGGGCGGAACGGTGGGACGATCCCCCAGTAGGACGGCCATGAGCGGTTTGGCGGGACGGTCGCTCGGCGCGTCAGGGCTCATCTATAGTCTCTCTTATTATTAAGATTCAAAAAGGATGATGGAGATAGTAGGGCGGTTGGCAGCGGGGTTTATGCGTTGCGCCCCGATTTGCCAACAGCTTGACTCAGGGACGCCGCGCTTTGCCGTCCGAGTCACCATGGTCATCCACGCTATCCACAGGCTGTGGATGAAAATACGGGTCTGTTGGGGGCATGTGGATAAGATTCCCGGCTCCGGGGATGGCGGAAAGGCGTGTTTTTATCCCCTATTTCATCCCTTGCTTTATCCACAGCCTGCCCACAGAGATAGGCCCATGGCGCGCATCCACCTGCATCTCCTGTCTGACTCCACCGGCGAAACGCTGGAGAATATCGCCAAGGCGGCGATCGGCCTGTTCGAAAATGTCGAGGCGATCCGGCATTTCTGGCCGATGGTGCGGTCCGATGTCCATCTCGACCGGATCATGGAGGAAATCAGCGCCAATCCCGGCCTCGTCCTCTTCACCCTGACCAACCATCCCCTGCGCAAGCGGCTGGAGACGCGCTGCCGCGCGCTCGGCCTGCCCCATGTAGCGGCGCTCGACAGCGTGGCCGACGCCCTGTCCAACATATTGGGGCAGGAGACGCGGACCCGGCCGGGGCGCAAGCATATATTGGACGAAGCCTATTTCGCCCGGATCGAGGCGATTCAGTTCACCATCGCCCATGACGATGGCGTGGGGCATGAAAATTGGGAAGAGGCCGATATCGTGCTGGCCGGGGTGTCGCGCGCGTCCAAGACGCCGACGTCGATCTACCTCGCCAATCGCGGCTACAAGACCGCCAATATCCCGCTGGTCCCGGAATCGCCGCCGCCGCGCAATCTCTATAGCCTCAAGCATCCCATGGTCGTCGGGCTGACCGTCAGCCCCGAACGGCTGATCCAGATACGCCGCAACCGGCTGCTCTCGCTCAACCAGGCGCCCGAAACAGCCTATGTCGATAATGAGAAGGTGCAGGAGGAACTGGCTTTCGCCCGGCGCATGTTCGCCGACAATGGCTGGCCGGTGATCGACATGACCCGGCGATCGATCGAGGAGGCCGCCGCGGCCATCATCAACCTGTTCAACGATCGCGAACTGGCGGAAGGCGTGGAGGCATGATCGTGCTGGCGTCCCAGAGCGCGAGCCGCAGGGCGATGTTGACCGCCGCCCAGGTGCCGTTCGAAACCCTCTCGCCCGGCGTCGACGAGGAGGCCGCCAAGGACGCGCTCCGCGCCGACGGGCTGGACGCGCGCGCGCTGGCCGATGCGCTGGCGGAGTTGAAGGCGCTGAAGGTGTCGCGTCGGGTGCCGGGCGCGCTGGTGCTGGGCTGCGACCAGACGCTGAGTATCGGCGATGGCGCGGATCGCGGCGCCATGATCGACAAGGCAGTGGATCGCGCCGATGCGACACGGATATTGCAGCTATTGTCGGGCCGGGTCCATCATCTGCACAGTGCGGCGGTGATGGTGCTGAACGGCGAACCGATCTGGCGCCATATCGAGCGGGTACGGATGACGGTGCGGCCTTTGTCCGACGCGTTCATCGCCGCCTATCTCGATAGTGACTGGGAGGAACTGCGCTGGTGCGTGGGCTGCTACCGGATCGAGGGACCGGGCGCGCAGTTGTTCAGCAAGGTCGAGGGCAGCCAGTTTGCGATTCAGGGCTTGCCGTTGCTGCCGCTGCTTGACTTTCTGCGCGTGCGCGGCGTTTTGGCGGCATGAGCGATACCCTCCCCTATGCTGAGGTCATCGGTGATCCGATCGACCATAGCAAATCCCCCCTGATCCATAATTTCTGGCTGAATGCGCTGCATATCGAGGCGGAATATAGGAAGACCCATGTGACGCCGCAGGGGCTGGCCGCCTATTTCCTGATGCGGCGCAGCGATCCCGACTGGCTGGGCTGCAACGTCACCTTGCCCCACAAGATCGCGGTGATGGACTATGTCGACGATCCGGGTGGAGTGCGGGAACGGATCGGCGCGGTCAACACCATCGCCAGCGAAACCGGCGGGCCGCTGATCGGCACCAATACCGACGCGGGTGGCTTCCTCCAGCCGCTGCTGCGCGACAAGTGGAAGGGGCAGAGCGCCGTGATCGTCGGATCGGGCGGCGCAGCGCGGGCGATCCTGTTCGCGCTGTCCAGTCTGGGCGTGCCGGACATCAGCATCATGGCGCGCGACGTCGGCAAGGCGCAGGCGCTGTTCGACCGCAGCGGCACGCCGGGTCGGGCGATCGCCATGGATGACCGGGTGCCCACCGCCGACCTGCTGGTCAATTCGACCTCGCTCGGTATGGTCGGCCAGCCGGTGCTGGAGCTGGACCTTAGCTTTTTGGCGGAGGACGCGACGGTCTATGACATCGTCTATGCGCCGCTGGAAACCGGGTTGCTCAAGGCGGCAAAAGCGCGCGGTCTGAAAACGCTCGACGGCCTGGAAATGTTGATTGGGCAGGCAGCGCTCGCCTTCGATATCTTCTTCGACGCGCAGGCGCCCCGCGATCTGGACGAGGAATTGCGCGCGCTGCTGCTCGCGGCGGACTGATGAAAGTCTATGGCCTGACCGGATCGATCGGCATGGGCAAGTCGGCCGTGGCGGCGATGCTGCGGCGCGAAGGCGTGCCCGTGTTCGATGCCGATGCGCAGGTGCATCGGCTGCAGGGGCGGGGCGGCGCGCTGCTCCCCGCGATCGAGGCGCGCTTTCCCGGCACCACCGGGCCGAACGGCGTCGATCGCGCGAAGCTGGGCGCGGCGGTGTTCGGCCATCCGCAGGAGCGGCGGGCGCTGGAGGCGATCGTCCATCCCGCGGTGCAGGCGGCGCGGCGGCTGTTCCTGCGCCGGCACCGGTCGCGCGCATTCGTGGTTCTAGACATTCCGCTATTGTTCGAAACCCAGGGGCAGAAACGGCTGGACGGCGTCATCGTCGTCACCGCGCCGGCATGGAAACAGCGCAAGCGCGTCCTGGCCCGGCCAGGCATGACCGCAACGAAATTCCGCCAGATTCTGACGTTGCAGACGCCCGATGCGGAAAAGCGGCGGCGGGCGGACCATATCATCCACACCGGCGCAACCTTCACCGACACCCGCGCGCAGGTGCGGCGTCTCGCCGCTTGCCTTGACGCGCAGACAGGTCGATAAGGGTTGGCCCACAGAGTCGATTGAAGAGGGCGATGCGCGAGATCATTTTCGACACCGAAACGACAGGATTCGATCCGGCGTCCGGCGACAGGCTGGTCGAGATCGGCTGCATCGAACTGATCAACCGGGTGCCGTCCGGTCGCACCTTCCACGCTTATTATAATCCGCAACGCGATATGCCCGCCGCCGCCGAAGCAGTGCATGGCCTGTCGAGCCATTTCCTGTCGGACAAGCCGCTGTTCCACACCGGCGCCGCCGACCTGCTCGCCTTTCTGGAGGATAGTCCGCTGGTCGCGCATAATGCGCGGTTCGACTTCGGCTTCCTCAATCATGAATTGCGGCGCTGCGGCCATGCCGACGTGTCGATGGATCGCATGATCGATACGGTGGCGATCGCCCGGACGCTGCATCCCGGCGCCAAGCACAGCCTGGACGCGCTCTGCACCCGCTACGGCATCGACCGCAGCCATCGCGTCAAGCATGGCGCTCTGCTCGACGCCGAATTGCTGGCGCAACTTTATATCGAACTGACCGGCGGCCGTCAGATCGGCCTGGGTCTGGCACAGGAGGAAGAGAAAGAGATCGTCGGGGTGGAACTGTCGGCTGGCGCCGTGGTTCGCCCTGTTCGTCCTGCACGCGTCTTTACAGCCAGCGCGCAGGAGCTGGAACGGCATGCGGCGTTCATCGCGACGCTCACCAAGCCGCTCTGGCTGGAGGAGGCCTGAGACAAGCCGGTCCCTGACTGGTCCTCATGTCTCCACACCAACCGGGTCGCCTTCCTGGCGACCCGGCAAGAATAAGGAGAAGGCATATGGACATTCGCATTTCCGGGCATCAGGTCGAAACGGGTGAGGCGCTCAAGAGCCATGTCACCGACCGTTTGGAGGCGATGGCCGAGAAATATTTCTCCCGCACGATTTCCGCTCATGTGACCTTTCGCAAGGCGCCCCATGGCGCCTTCCACTGCGATATCGTGTGCCATGTCATGACCGGCCTGATCCTGAAAGGAGCCGGCGAAGCGCAGGAGGCGCATCCATCCTTCGACCAGGCGTCCGACCGTATCGAAAAGCAATTGCGTCGCTATATGCGCCGCCTCAAGGATCGCAGCAGTCAGGCGGCCGCAGCCGAAGCACAGCGGACCAACGGTTATAGCGTCGATGATATCGACGGCGCCGGCTACACCATCTTCGCCGGTCATGCGGAGGACGAGGAAGAAGCCGCCGATGCGCCGCTGATCGTGGCGGAAACCCGCGTCGACATTCCCGAAGCCAGCGTTTCGGACGCAGTGATGATGCTGGACCTGCGCAACACCAATGCGCTGTTGTTCCTTAATGCCGGCACATCGGCCTATAACATGGTCTATCGTCGCCATGACGGGACCATTGGATGGGTCGAGCCCCGTGGCTGACGCCATGGGTGGTGACTGGGTCGGTCCGCGCGGCTGACCCCACGCCCGGCCCCGGCCGCCTGTTGACCTGATGGTGCGGGCGGCTTATGGGGCCGGGCTTTCATTGTCCGAGGAAAGCGCGAAGACTTCGCCCGCGCGGCTCGGCCGTTTCGGATTGACCATGGTTCATTTCAACGACATCGTTTCGCCCGAAGCGCTCGCCACGGGCCTGTCGGCGAACGGCAAGAAACAATTGTTCCAGAAGATCGCCGGGCTGGCCGCCTGCGCCTATGATCTGGATGCCGACGAAGTCGGTGACGCCCTGTTCGAGCGTGAGCGGCTGGGGTCGACCGGCTTTGGCGGCGGCGTCGCCATTCCCCATGCGAAGATCGCTGGCCTGTCCAAGATGTGCGGCGTAGTCGTGCTGCTCGATCCGGCGGTGCCGTTCGACGCGGTGGACGAGGCGCCGGTCGACGTCGTCTTCGCCCTGTTGTCGCCGGTGGACAGTGGCGCGGAGCATTTGAAGACGCTGGCGCGCGTGTCGCGCTATCTGCGCGATGAAGGCCAGGTGGCCCGGCTGCGCGGCGCTCAGTCGACCGGCGCGCTCCATGCGCTGCTGGCGGGCGGCGGGGCGCGTGACGCAGCCTGAGCTGCACCCCGGCAGCGGCGCGAGCGGCGAAGCGGCGCATTTTCGCGCACTGGAGAATCTCTATCGTTCGGCGCCGATAAACCGGCTGTTCCGGTCGGACCTCACCATCCGTGAACCGGGCCGCTCTGTGATCGATTTCGACGTCGACGAAAGCCAGTTCCACGCCGCGGGCGCGGTACATGGCACCGTCTATTTCAAGATGCTGGACGATGCGGCCTTTTATGCCGCCAACAGCCTGGTCAGCGACCGTTTCCTGCTGACCACCGCCTTCAACCTGCTGTTCACCCGTCCGATCGCGCCGGGCCGGATTCGCGCCGAGGGCCGCTGGATCAGCGGCAAGCGCCGGGTCTATGTCGCCGAAGCGAGCCTGATCGATTCCGATGGCGAAGAGGTCGGGCGCGGCACCGGCACCTTCATGCGATCGCAATTTCCGCTCTCCTCGCTGCCGGGCTATGGCGCCTGAAGCCCGGCTTACCAGCGCAATGCTGGTGGGTGCATTGCGGCGGCGGGTCGCGGCCGCGGGCGGCTTTGCCACGATCCTGGTAAGAGGCGACGCGATCAGCGGTGTGATTCTGGTCCAGACCATGGAGAAAGGCCAGGAATCGGGTCTTTTCGAGCGGGTGTCGAACTTTGCTGGGGGTCATGCGTTGATGCGCTGTGGTCCTTCGGTCGAAGAGGGGTCTGAGGCGCTCGCCCTTTATGTGGCGCGCCGGCGCAGGTCGGACCCCGACCTGTGGATAATAGAACTCGACATCCCGGAAGCGGAACGGTTTGCCGCTGAAACACTCTGCTGATCGTTGACTCATCGCAATGGTTTGGGCACAGGCCGCCCACGCCAACGCGCAGGTTGCCGAATTCGCCCATTGGGGGGCGGGGCCGGTAAACACGCAGACGGGGGGCGGCCGAACGTCATAGAATATGTATTGAAAACGACGTTGCTGGCCAATAACCGCATGTTTTTGAGTAGTAATGAGTTTTCGTCTGAAAGCTGCCATCGCCGCAGCCTTTGCCCTGTCCGCCGCCGCGGCGGTCACGACGTCCGACATGTCGATCGCTGGCGAATCGATCGCCACGGCCACCTCTCTCCCCCGGACGTTCCCGCAAACGTCTCCGACTGGCGCGCAGTCCGCCGTCATTTTCGCCGCGCCGCGTGAAGTCACGCAGCCGCTGGCATCGGCCAACAAGGCCACAACCGAATTTTCCACCGATTCCGACACGCAGGCAACCAGCCTCGCTGCTCTGGTCGACGCCCAGGGCGCACCCGAGGAGCTGGAAGGCGACATGCATTGCCTGGCCGGCGCGGTCTATTTCGAATCCAAGGGCGAAAGCCTGGAAGGCCAGCTGGCCGTCGCCCGCGTCATCATCAACCGGGCCAAGTCCGGCCGCTTCGCCGACAGCCTGTGCGGCGTCGTCTATCAGCCCAGCCAGTTCAGCTTCGTGCGGGGCCATTCGATGCCGGCCGTACGCGCCGACAGCCGTAGCTGGCGCGAAGCCGTCGCCATCGCCCAGATCGCGATGAACGACAGCTGGGACAGCCGCGCGGAAGGCGCGCTCTTCTTCCACGCCCGCCGGGTTTCGCCGGGCTGGGGCAAGGCCAAGCTGGCGATGATCGACAATCATATCTTCTATCGGTGAGGAGCGGGCGCGGGAACGCGCCGGTTCGCGATAGCGAAAGCGTCAGGCCGGTTCGGTTCGTCCGAATCGGCCTTTTCATTTGTTCCTGTCCTGTTCTAAGATGGGCCGATGAATAGCGCCCCTGTCGACACCTGTTCGCCGCTGACCGACGGCACCGCAATGGCGGTGGCGCGCGGCACGTTGCGGCTCTTCTTCCGCCACGACATGAGCGGTATATTGGAAGTGCCGCTGCCCAACGGGCGCCGCGCCGACATCATGGCGATCGACGGCGCGGGACGGCTGACCATCGTCGAGATCAAGTGCAGCCGCGCCGATCTGCTGGGCGACATGAAATGGCCCGACTATTTCGACTATTGCGACCGCTTCTTCTGGGCGGTGCCGGCGGGGTTCGACCTTGGCCCGTTCGAGAGCGAGGCGCTGTGGCCGACGCGCACTGGTCTGATCGTCGCGGACCAATATGACGCTGAACTGGTGCGCCCGGCCCCGGTGGAGCCGCTGGCGGCGGCTCGGCGCAAGGCGGAGACGCTGCGCTTCGCCCGGCGCGCCGCCCGGCGGTTGACGGCGCTCAGCGATCCGGACCATGCGGCCGAGCTGGGCTGGGGAGGTTGAAGGCCATAGACGACCATTCTTGGTCACCGACTGTCGTAACTCCTGCGAAGGTCGTTGAGAGTCACGCGCCTCTTAACGACCTTCGCTGGCATGACGTTGGGTAAAGCCGACCTTCCGCGTCCCCTAAAACACCGGGCCTTGTACCGGCCCCTTGGGCGCGGCTGCGGGTTTGGCGGCGTCGAGCGCTTCGGTGAGGCCGGGGGTGCGGCCGTCGCGCTTGGCATAGTCGCGGGCGGACATGCCGGCGATGGTGTCGCGCTTCTCCGGATTGGCGCCCTGCGCCACCAGCAGGCGGACCAGACCGACGTCGCGCAGCTGCACCGCGCGGATCAGCGGGGTTTCGCCGCTGTCATTCACCTTGTCGACCTGCGCCTTGTAGGCGAGCAGCGTGCGCACGCCTTCCTCGAACCGGCCCTGCACCGCATCCATCAGCGGGCTGTTGCCGTCATTGTCGGTCAGGTTGGGATTGGCGCCCTTCGACAACAGGAAGGTCAGCCAGGTTCCATCGCGCCGGGCGACGAGGATGTGCAGCGCATTTTCGCCGGTCGATACGTCGCGGCTGTTGATGACGGTGGAGCCGGGTTTCTGGAGCAGGTTGGTGACCTTCTCCCCATCCTTGTCCTTCACCGCCTTCAGAAAATTGTAATTGTCCGAAAATTGCGCCTGGGCGGGACCGGGAACCAGCAGCGCCAGCGCCAGCGAACCCAGCAATGCGGAAAAAAGCTTCGTCTTCATCATGCGCCCCGTTGCATTTGCAAATCGCGTCCTAGCAGGGCATGGCTGGCCATGCCATGAACAAAGACGTCGCCCCATCCATCCTGCCTTCCATCGCCCTGCCCTTCCTCGCCTTGCTGGCTGCCTGCAATATGGGTGCTGGCGGGAATGCATCAAGCGGCGACAGCGAACAGGGCGAATTGATCGGCGCGCGGATCGGCGCGCCCTTCACCCTGACCAACCAGGACGGCAAGCCGACCCATTGGGACGATTATAAGGGCCAGTATCGGCTGGTCTATTTCGGCTATACCTATTGCCCGGACGTCTGCCCGGTCGATCTGCAACGGATCATGCAAGGGTTCGCGCAATTCGAGAAGGACAGGCCGGCCCTGGCCGCCAGGGTCCAGCCGATGCTCATCAGCGTCGATCCGCAACGCGATACGCCCGCCGTGCTCAAAACCTATGTCGCGGCCTTCCATCCGCGCCTGATCGGCCTCACCGGCACAAAGGATCAGATCGCCAAGGTCGCCAAGGATTTCGTGGTGATCTATAATCCCGAGGAAGGGTCTGGAAAGGCCGGGGGCGCGAGCGACTATATGGTCAGCCACAGCCGCACCCCCTATCTGTTCGACGGCGAGGGCAAGCCGGTGGCGCTGGTGCCGGTGGACGATCCCGCCACGGCGGACGTGGACGAAGGCGCGCCGGACAAAGTGGTCGCCTTCCTGGAAAAATGGGTCAAGTGACGCACTTCTGGGAAAAACCGCTTAACAAGCTCGACAAGGCCGAGTGGGAAGCCCTGTGCGATGGCTGCGGCAAATGCTGTCTGCACAAGGCCGAGGATGAGGAGACGGGGCGGATCTATCCGACCAATGTCGCCTGTCGCCTGCTCGACCGGCAGAGCGGGCAATGCAGCAATTACAAGGACCGGCGAACGTTCGTCCCGGATTGCGTGCGGCTGACCCCGGCCAAGGTCAGGCAGATCGGCTGGCTGCCCAGAACATGCGCCTACCGGCTGCGTGAAGAGGGACTGCCGCTGCCTGACTGGCATTATGTGATCTGCGGCGACCGGGAAGCGGTGCATCGGGCGCAGGAATCGGTGCGCGGCTGGACGATCGCGGAGGCCGATGCGGGCGATTGGGAAAACCATCTTGTCGACCGCGAACTCTGATCCCGATGCGGCGATCCTGATCGATGGCGTGGCCATGCCGGTGCTGGTGCGCCGATCGGCGCGGGCGCGGGCCTACCGGCTGACGATCGACAGCACGCGCGGGGCGTTGCGCCTGTCGCTGCCGGCGCGGGCAAACCTGAAAAAGGCGCTCGGCTGGGCGCAGGATCATGAAGGCTGGGTGCGCGCCCAGATGGCCAGGCAGCCCGCTGTCACACGGCTCGACCATGGTGCGGTCTTCCCGCTGGAGGGGCGCGAGGTGACGATCCACTGGGTCGCGGGCGCGACCCGAACGATCCGACTGGAGGGCGACCGGCTGCTGCTGGGCGGCGCGGCGGAATCAGTGGGCGCGCGAGTGCAGCGCTGGCTCGTCAGCCGCGCCAGGGCGGTGCTGGAGACCGAAAGCCACGAAATCGCGCGCGAGCATGGGCTGATCGTTGCATCGGTCGGCGTGGGCGATACCCGCAGCCGCTGGGGCAGTTGCGCCTCGTCCGGGGCCATCCGCTATAGCTGGCGGCTGATCCTGGCCCCGCCCGAGGTGCGCAGGGCGACCGTGGCGCATGAACTGGCGCATCTGCTGCACATGGATCACAGCCCCGCCTTTCATGCGGCGCATAAGCGGATCTATGGCGCGGACCCGCGCCCGGCGCGGGCATGGCTGCGTGCGCATGGCGCGGGCCTGCATCGCTATCGGGGCTGACGCATGGCCCGCAGGAAGCGTTACCTGACCGCCACCATGGCGGACGGCTATGTCAAGACGATCGGGCCTACCGCCGATCCCTTCACCCATTATTGGCGGATCGTCGCGGTGCTGGACAATGGCAAGACCGAGGTCTTCTGGGGCCATGTCCGCTCGCTGGCGGAGGCGAAGAAGAAGCGCGCCGCCGCAGCGGAAGGGGCGAAGATGCGGGGATGGAAACGCTATGATTTCGAGATAGCGGAACTGGTGGAGACGTCCGCTTAACCCCGGTGCGGCCAAACACCGGACTCGTCGCCCGGACAGTCATGCGCCGCATCGCGCAGATGGGGCAGGCCGCAATCGCGGCAGGTGACATAGTCGCCGGGTTGGAGGCCATGGCCGACCGCGACCCGCTCGTCGAAGACATAGCAATCGCCCTGCCAGCGGCTGTCGGCTTCGGGCATCTCCTCCAGATAGCGCAAGATGCCGCCCTTGAGGTGATAGACGTCGGCAAAGCCGCGCGCCTTGACCAGCGCGGTGGATTTTTCGCAGCGTATGCCGCCGGTGCAGAACATCGCGATCTTCGGGCTGCGGCCCTGCGCCTTCAGGTCCGCGGCGAAGGCGTCGAACCAGTCGGGAAATTCGCGGAAGGACCGGGTTTCCGGGTCGATCGCGCCTTGGAAGGTGCCAACCGCCACTTCATAGGCGTTGCGGGTGTCGATGACGACGGTATCGGGATCGGCGATCAGCGCGTTCCAGTCGGCCGGGTCGAGATGGGTGCCGGCCTGCGTCGCCGGGTCGAGATCGCCCACGCCCAGCGTCACGATCTCCGCCTTCACCTTCACCTTCATCCGGGCGAAGGGCGCGGCATCGGCCCAGGAATATTTGACGTCGGCGTCGGTGCAGCCAGGCAGGGTGCGGATATGCCCGATTAAAGCCATGATAGCGCCCGCATCGCCCGCGACCGTGCCGTTGATCCCCTCCCCGGCCAGGATCAGCGTGCCGCACGTGCCCAGATCGGCGCAGCGCGCGCGCAGATCTGCGGCCAGCGCCTGCGGATCGGGAAAGCGGGCGAAACAATAGAGGGCAGCGACGGTGTAAATAGATGGGCTCGAGGACATGGCCAGCGCCTATAGGCCTTTGCAGCGCCTCTTGAAAGCCGCAGCATAGAGGCGCATAGCCGGGCGATGGTTCCCCTTTCGTTCGCAGGCCACGCTTTCATGGCGCTGCCCGAAGCCGCGCTCTACTGGCCGGCGCAGCGGGCGCTGCTGGTCGCCGACCTGCATTTCGAGAAGGCGAGCTGGTATGCGCGCTTCGGCCAGTTCCTGCCGCCGCATGACAGTGAAGCGACGCTGGACGTGATCGAGGCGCTTGTGGAACGCACGGGCGCGCAGGCGGTCTGGTCCCTGGGCGACAGCTTCCACGACGCCGACGGCGCCGCCCGGCTCGATCCCTCGCCCCGAAAAAGACTATTTTCCCTTACGGAAAGGCTGGACTGGACCTGGATTACCGGCAATCATGACGTCGGTGTCGCGGACATGCCGGGGGGACGGCGGGTAGCGGAAGCGCAGGTCGAGGGGATATGGCTGCGGCATGAGGCGGAGGCGGACGATCCGCGCCCCGAAATATCCGGCCATTTCCATCCCAAGCTGCGCCTGTCGCTGCGCGGTCGGCATGTGTCGCGGCGGTGCTTCGTAGGATCGGCGACCAAGCTGATCCTGCCTGCGCTCGGCGCGCTGACAGGGGGTCTGGATGCCGGACATGGAGAGATTCGCCGCGCCGTGGGACCGGGAGCCGCCGCTCTGGTGCCGGTCGCCGACCGGTTGCTGCGCTTTCCCTTATCGTAAGGCGACGTTACGGAAAGCAGATATTAAGCCGTTGCCGATAGGCAACAGAGCCGGATCATTCGGCCGTCGGCTGCGCCAAAAGGCGCAGAAAAGCTGGGCTCTATTGCCTTCGCCCTGCTGTGTCCGCATAATCACCCACAGTTCCGACGCGGCGAAAAGTCGTGCGGACCAGGAGAGGATAGACCCATCATGACAGACAAGAGTCTCTGGACATCTGCCGCCATCGCCGCATTGGTCATGGGCGCATCCGCCGCGCAGGCGCAGGACGGAATGCAGGACGGGACGGCGCCGCAGCCGGTCGTGGACGATATGGGCGCGAACATCATCGTCACCGCCACCCGCCGCGCCAGCCCCCTGTCCGACGTGCCCATCGCGGTGTCTGCGGTGGGCGCGCAGGCGATGCAGAATAGCGGCGCGAGCGACATCCGCACGCTGAACCAGCTGGCTCCATCGCTGCTCGTCTCCTCCACCGGGTCCGAAGCCAATGCCTCCGCCCGCATCCGCGGCATCGGCACGGTTGGCGACAATCCCGGCCTGGAAAGCTCGGTCGCGGTGTTCATCGACGGCGTCTATCGCTCGCGCACCGGTGCGGGCCTCAACGAACTGGGCGAGATCGAACGGGTCGAGGTGCTGCGCGGGCCGCAGGGCACGCTGTTTGGCCGCAATGCGTCGGCGGGCCTGATCAACATCATCAGCAAGGCGCCGGAAAACAGCTTCCATGCCAAGGGTGAGATCACCTATGGCAATTATGACTATTGGCGCCTGTCGGGCCGCGTCACCGGGCCGGTGGCCGAGGGTATCGCGCTGAGCCTCGACGGCGTGTGGAGCAAGCGCGACGGCTTCTACAAGCTGGTCGACGGCGCGGGGAAGACGGTCGGCGACACCAATGACCGCGACCGCTATTTCCTGCGCGGCCAGGCGCTGATCGAACCGAACGACGCGCTCTCCATCCGACTGATCGGCGATTACACCAATCGCGATGAAAGCTGCTGCGGCGCAGCCTATATCGAAGCGCGCGAGAGGCGGCCGGTGGCGGGCGGCGGTTACAGCGATGCGCCGTTCAACCGCATCGCCGCGATCCTGGCCGGCCAGGGCAGCGTTATCCCGGCCGATCCCTATGATCGCGAACTCCATGTCACGCCGGGCCGCGACTATGTCAGCAAGCTCAAGGATTGGGGCGTGTCGGGCGAGATCAACTATGATTTCGGCGGCGCCAAGCTGACCAGCATCACCGCCTATCGCGATTATAAGTCCCGCGACTATGGCGATTACGACTATAATCGCGCCGATCTTCTGTACCGCGATCCCAACACCTATCGCCAGTTCAAGACCTTCACGCAGGAATTGCGGTTGCAGGGTTCGGCCTTCGCCGACAAGCTCGACTGGCTGGTCGGCGGCTATTACGCCAATGAGAAGCTGACGCTGCAGGACAATATCCGCTTCGGCGCGGATTATGGCCGGTTCGCGGCCTGCCGCCTGATGGCGGGGGCCAGCGTGAACAGCAATTTCACCGCGCCGCAGCTCGCAGCCTGCGGCAGCGGCCTTGCCACCCAGCCGCTGATCAACGGCACGCAGGCACAGCTCAATGCAGGGCTGACCGCGGCGCTGATCGCGCGCGGCGTGCCCGCGCCGATCGCGGCAGCGCAGGCCGGGGCGATTTCCACGGGCCTGGGCAATGGCCTGCGCGCTTTGGCCGCAATTCCGGAGGGTACGGGCGACGTCGCGTCGCTCTATCGCCAGAAGAGCGAGAATTGGGCGCTCTTCACCCATAATATCGTCCACATCACCAACCGGCTCGATCTGACGCTGGGCCTGCGCTACACCCATGAAAGCAAGCGCTTCTCGGCCGATTTCAACAATAATAATGCGACCTGCGCGGCCTTGCAGGCGTCGGGCCTGCCCGGCATCGCCACCAACCCGGCACTGGGCAGCGCGGCGACGCTGGCGGGCGGCATCCTGACGCTGGGATGCCTGGGCAACGGGTCCACCGGCCTCAACGCGCTCGACCTGAACGACAAGATCAGCGACGGCGAATTTTCCGGCACGGCGGTGCTGTCGTGGAAGCCGATCGACGAATTGCTGCTCTATGGCAGCTATTCGAAGGGCTATAAGGCAGGCGGCTATAATCTCGATCGTTTCCAGCTCGGATCGACCGGCCTGAACGCCATTCCCGCCGTCTTCTCGCCGCGCACCAATGCCGACGTCACCAGCCTGCGCTTCGCTGCGGAAAAGGTGGATTCGTTCGAAGTGGGCCTGAAATATGTCCAGCCCAAATGGAGCGTGAACATCGCCGCCTTCCGGCAGGAGTTCAAGAACTTCCAGCTCAACACCTTCAACGGCACCAGCTTCGTCGTGCAGAATATCAATGGCTGTGACGGGGCGCTGTCGGCGGCCCGCACCTGCGACAGCGGCGATGTCGGGCCGGGCCTGATCAGCCAGGGCGTGGAACTGGAAGCGTCGGTCACCCCCGCGCGCAACTTCCGCGTGTCGGGCGGCGCGACCTATGCCCGCGCCAAATTCGCCAACCGTCTGGTGGGCAGCGGCGACGGCAGCGTGCCGCTGGACACCGCGCTGTTCCTTCTGCCCGGATCGATCAACAGCAATGCGCCCAAGCTGGTCACGACCGCCAGCGTCGCGTGGACCCCGGACATCGGCTCATCGGGCCTGTCGGCCCTCTTCTACGTCGATGGCCGCATGACCAGCGACTATAATACCGGGTCCGACCTGTTCCCCGAAAAACGGCAGGACGGCTATGCCATCGTCAATGCCCGCGTCGGCATCCGCGGTGCGGACCAGCGCTGGGCGGTGGAGTTCTGGGGCCAGAATATCTTCAACCAGAATTATACCCAGGTCGCCTTCTCCAGCCCGCTCCAGTCGAGCAGTCCGGGCACATCGACCACCGGCCAGTTCGCGCTGGGCGCACCGATGGCGAACCAGCTCATCTCCGCCTATCTGGCCGAACCGCGGACCTATGGCATCACGCTGCGCGGGAGTTTCTAGGCGCGGGAGTTTCTGAGCATCCCTCTCCCGCTCGCCGGTACGGGGCGAACGGGGGATGGCCTTTCCCCAAACAGCGCCGTGCCGACGCGAATGTCGGTCGCGCCCAGCATGATGGCGGTTTCATAATCGCCCGACATGCCCATGGAAAGGCGCTCCAGCCCCTCTTCCCGCGCGATCTTCGCCAAGAGCGCGAAGAAGGGTGCCGCCTCGATATCGGCCGGCGGGACGCACATGAGGCCCAAAACAGGGATATCGGCGGCGCGCGCCGCTGCGATCAATGCAGGCAGATCCGCTATGGCACAGCCGCCCTTCTGCGCCTCCGCGCCGATATTGACCTGGATGAAACAAGAAACGCGCTTGTCCGCTGCGTCCATCGCTTTCGCCAGCGCGGTGAGCAGCGAGGGACGATCGAGGCTGTGGATGACGTCGAACAGCGCGACGGCGTCGGCGGCCTTGTTCGACTGGAGCTGGCCGACCAGATGCAGTTCGACGGCGGAAAATTCCTCGTCCAGCGCGGGCCATTTCTCCTGCGCTTCCTGCACCCGGTTTTCGCCGAAGCGGCGTTGCCCGGCATGGAGCAGCGGGCGGATCGTGTCGGCGTCGTGGGTCTTGGACACCGCGATCAGGCGGATGTCGTCGGCGGTGCGCTGCGTCAGGCGCGCGGCGCGGTCGATGCTGTCGCGCAGGGTGGCGAGGCGCTGCGCCGCGTCGATAAGGCTGTCTGTGGTCATGCGCGCTGCTATAGGCGAAGCCCATGGATGGTCGCCACCGCAAAAAACGCCCTGCCCTCTGGCTGATGACCGACGAGCGGGTCGCGCCGGCGGCGTTGCTGGCGGCGGCCGCGCGCCTGCCCAAGGGTGGCGGCGGCATCGTCTTTCGCCATTACCGGACCGATCCGGCGGCGCGGCGCGCGCTGTTCGCGGCGCTGCAGGCGATCGCGCGGCGGCGGCGGCTGGTGCTGATGCTGGCCGGGCCGGTGCGCGATGCAGTGGCGTGGCGGGCCGATGGCGCGCATGGGCGGGACGCGCGTCGGGCGGCCCGCCCCCTGTTGCGCAGCCGCGCCGTCCATGATGGGCGGGAGGCTGTGGCGGCGCGCCGGGCCGGCGCCGATCTTTGCTTCGTCTCCCCTCTCTTCCCGACCCGGTCGCATGTCGGAGGGCGCGCATTGGGGCGGGTGCGCTTCGCCGCCCTGGCGCGGCAGGTCGATGTGCCGGTCATGGCGTTGGGCGGCGTGCGCCGGGGGCATCGGCCTATGTTGCGGGGGATCGGCGCGGACGGCTGGGCCGCGATCGACGGGTTGACGGGCTAATCCGCCAGATCAGGTCCAGTCCACCCGCGTCCAGCCGCGGTCCTCCGCCAGCCTGGCCAGCGGCTTGTGCGGGTTGGAGGCGAAGGGGATATCGGCGAACTCCAGCATCGGCGCGTCGGAGACATGGTCGGAATAGGCGCGGATATGCGCCTGCGCGCGGTCGATCGCCTGCGACGCCATCCATGCCTTGATCATCCGCAGCTTGCCGGTGTCGTAGCAATTTTCGCCCGCGATCTTGGCGCGGACATAGCGCAGATCCTGGCTCAGATGATCGGTGGCGATCACCGCGTCGAAGCCTAGCCGCCGCGCGATCGGTTCGACATAGAGGCGGTAGGAGGCGGTGGCGAGCACCAGCGTATAGCCGTCGGCGCGATCCTGCGCGATCTGCGCCACCGCGCCGGCGCGCAGGTTGCGGGCGATCACCCGGTCGGCATAGCTTTCGACATGGGGCATCAGTTTCGCGCGTTCGACGTTGAAGCCGATCATCAGCGCCTGGTTCAGTTCCTTCAGCCGCTGGCGACTGATCAGCTTCACCACATAGGCGAGCATCAGCAGGATGACGCAGGGAAAAAGCACCAGTCGCCATGGCGCCATATGCCCCGCCACATGGATCAGGAAGCCTGTATAGGTGCCGCTGAAGGTCACCGTGCGGTCCATGTCGTAAATGGCCAGCCTGTGCGTCGTCATGCCGTTTCCGAAACTTTTCTGTCCGCCCTTCGTTCTGGCTTGCGGATGGGCCGTTTCGGCTTGCCGTGCAACCGATAATGGACCAGTAATCCCATCGCATGAATAAAGCCGCCGAACTTGCCGAGGAACAGCGCGACGGCAGCAATGTGGTCCGGCTTTCCGGATCGCTCGCGATCGCCTGTCTGGGTGACCTGCCCGACCGGCTGGACGCCGTGCAGGAACCGGTCGGCGCGATCGACCTGTCCGCTGTCGACCACATGGATACGATCGGCGCCTGGACCGTGCATCGCGCGACCAAGCGGCTGGGTTGCGAGGTCACCGGCGCCAGCGACGATGCGCGCCGCCTGATCCATGCGGTCGGCGAACTGGACGAGCCGGTGCCGATCCGGCCGGCCTATGTCCATCCGCTGCGTCGCGTCGTTGGCCAGATTGGCGAAGCGGTGATCGCGTCCGGCGCGACCCTGATGGGGCTGCTCGGCTTTTTCGGCGCCACGCTGATCGCGACATGGAGCGTCATCCGCCATCCACATCGCTTCCGCATCAATGCGGTGGTGCAGCGGTTCGAGGTGGTCGGCGTGTCGGCGCTCGGCATTATCGGCCTGATGAGTTTCCTCATAGGTATCGTCATCGCCCAGCAGGGGTCGGTGCAGTTGCGCCAGTTCGGCATGGAGATGCTGACGATCAACCTGGTCGGCCGGCTGACCTTCCGGGAACTGGGCGTGCTGATGACCGCGATCATGGTTGCGGGGCGTTCCGGTTCCGCCTTCGCCGCGCAGTTGGGCACGATGAAGCTGACCGAAGAGGTCGATGCGATGCGCACCATCGGCGTGTCGCCGATGGAGGCGCTGGTGCTGCCACGCACGCTCGCGGTCGTCATCATGATGCCGCTGCTGGGCTTCTACGCATCGGTGATGGCGGTCGTCGGCGGCGGTTTCCTCTGCGCGATCGCGCTGGAGATTCCGCCCATCACCTTCATCCAGCGACTGCGGGAGGTCGTGCCGATTACCGACCTGTGGGTCGGCCTCATCAAGGCGCCCGTCTTCGGCATCATCATCGCGCTGTCGGGCTGCTACCAGGGTATGCAGGTGAAGGCCAATGCCGAGGAAGTCGGCCTGCGCACCACCGCGGCCGTGGTGCAGGCGATCTTCCTGGTGATCGTGATCGACGCCTTTTTCGCGGTCTTCTTCACCTGGGTAGGCTGGAACTGATGAGCGAAGAAGAGATTCAGCGCGCCGAGGAAGAGCGGATCGAACAGGCGGTCGAGACGTCGGATATCGCTATCTCGGTGCGCGGGCTGCGCAACAGTTTCGGCGACCAGGTGGTGCATGACGGGCTGGACCTGGACGTGCGCAAGGGCGAGATATTGGGCGTGGTCGGCGGTTCCGGCACCGGCAAGTCGGTGCTGATGCGCGCGATCATCGGCTTGCAGACCCCGGACGAGGGCGAAATCCACGTCTTTGGCGAATCGATGATCGGGCGGCTGGATGACGAGGCGCTGGCGATCCGCAAACGCTGGGGCGTGCTGTTCCAGGGCGGCGCGCTCTTTTCGACCCTTACGGTGGCCGAGAATGTCGAGGTGCCGATCCGCGAATATTATCCCAATATCGGGGCGGAATTGCGCGACGAGATCGCTGCCTACAAGATCCGCATGACCGGCCTGCCGACCGAAGCAGGCCCCAAATATCCGGCTGAATTGTCGGGGGGCATGAAGAAGCGCGCCGGCCTCGCCCGTGCGCTGGCGCTGGACCCCGACCTGTTGTTTCTGGACGAGCCCACGGCGGGCCTGGACCCGATCGGCGCGGCGGCGTTCGATGAGATGACGCGCAAATTGCAGCAGACGCTGGGCCTGACCGTCTTCCTCATCACCCATGATCTCGATACGCTCTATTCGATTTGCGACCGGGTGGCGGTGCTGGCCGACAAAAAGGTGACGGCGGTGGGTACGATCGAGGAATTGCTGGCGACCGATCATCCCTGGATTCAGGAATATTTCAACGGTCCGCGCGGCCGGGCCGCGACCGCGGCGGTCTCGCGCGAAAAGGACCGGGAACAGACACAGGCGGCGCTCAGTCCGCCGGACGGAAGGCGATAGGATATGGAAACCCGCTCCAATCATGTGCTGGTGGGCGCAGTCACGCTGTTGCTGCTGGCCGCGATCATGGCCGCCGCCTTCTGGTTCTCGCGCATCTCCGATGGCGAGAATAAGGAGTATGACATCTTCTTCAAACAGTCGGTCAATGGCCTCGCCAAGGGATCGAGCGTCAATTATTCGGGCGTTCCATCGGGCAAGGTGGAGAAGATCGAGCTGTGGAAGCGCGATCCGAGCTTCGTAAAGGTCCGCATTTCGGTGAAGGACGGCACCCCCGTCCTGCAGGGTACGACCGCGACCATCGCCGGCGTCGGCTTCACCGGCGTCAGCGAAGTGGTGCTGGACGGCGCGGTCAAGGGCGCGCCGCCGATCGCCTGCCCCGCCGACAATGTGCTGGCCGCCTGCCCTGATGGCGTGCCGGTGATACCTACCAAGCCGGGCGCGCTGGGCGAGCTTCTCAACAATGCGCCGCAACTGCTGGAGCGGCTGTCGACGCTGACCGAGCGCCTGACCGAATTGCTGAATGACAAGAATCAGCAGTCGATCGCGGGCATATTGGCCAATGTCGAGCGGGTATCCGGCGCGCTGGCCGATCGCAGCCCCGAAATCGCCGCTACCCTGGCCGAAGCCCGCATCGCGGTGCAGCGCACGGGCGTCGCGGTCGAACAGATCGGCAAGCTCGCCGCCACCACCGATACGATGCTGAACGAGGAAGGCCGGCCGCTGATGGGCGACTTGCGCAAGAGCGTGCAGGCTGCGACCCGCAGCATCGAGACGCTGGACAAGACTATCGGCGAGGCGCAGCCGGGCGTGAAGCAGTTCAGCACGCAGACCATGCCGGAGGTCAACCAGCTGGTCCGCGACCTGCGCGAAATGTCGCGTTCCTTCCGCGGCGTTGCGGAAAAGCTCGACCAGCAGGGCGCCGGATCGCTGGTCGGATCGCCCAAGCTGCCGGACTATAAGCCATGATCGCGGACAGGATGATGAGAGAGATGCGGACCATGTTCCATGTGAAACACCCCGGCGCGAACCGGAAGGGCGCGCTGACCGCGTTGACCGCCGCTTTCCTGCTGTCGGGTTGCGTATCCTTCGGCGCCAAGCCGCCGTCGCAATTGCTGACGCTGGATGCGGCGCAGAAGGTGCCTTCTGGAGCGTCGCGGGTAGCGGGCGGAGGGCGAACGCTGATCGTCGCCGATCCCGATGCGCCCAAGATGCTGGATACGGTGCGCGTGCCGGTGCAACTGGGGCCGACATCGGTCGCCTATGTGACCAAGGTGCAATGGGCCGACACGCCCCGCCATCTGTTCCGGCGCCTGCTGGCCGAAACCATCTCCGCCACCACGGATCGGGTGGTGCTGGATTCGGGGCAGTTTTCGGGCGACGGCGGGCAGCGGCTGAGCGGCGAACTGGTCGCTTTCGGACTGGATGCGGCGAGCAACAATGCCGTCGTCACCTATGATGCCGTGCTGACCACCCCCAATGGCGTCGCGCTGGCGCGGCAGCGGTTCACCGCCAGCCAGCCGGTGGGCGGCAAGATCGAAGCCGGGACGATCGGCGCGCCGATCAATGTCGCGGCGAACAAGGTGGCAGCCGACGTGGCGGCCTGGGCCGCGGCGGTGAAGGACTGAGCATCCTGCCGGTTCGCGTCGCGCCTGGACGCGGACCGAACCGGCGATGCCCGCTTATTCCAGGCTCTTACCTGCCTGTTCGGTCACGTCCTTGGATAAGCCCGATTGCGCCAGGATGCGCTGCAGTTCGGCGCGCATCAGCGCCGCGCGCCCTTCCTCGAACCGTTTCCAGCGACCCAGCGGCGGCACCAGCTTCGCGGCGGTCTGCGGGTTGAGCCGGTCCAGCGCGATGATGCAGTCGGCCAGCAGGCGGTAGCCCTTGCCCGACTTGTGGTGGAACCCCCATTGGTTGCCCGCGAAGGCGCCGAACAGCGACCGCACCCGATTGGGGTTGGCGAGCGTGAAATCCTTATGCTCGCTCAGTTGCGCCACCAGTTCCACTGTGTCGGGATGCAGCGCGAACGCCTGGGTCTGGAACCATTTGTCCAGCGTCAGCGCGTCCGCGGCATAGCGATTGTAGAAAATGTCGAGCGCCGCCTCGCGCTCCGGGCTGGCGCCATTGGCCAGTGTGGCCAGCGCCGCCTGCCGCTCGGTCATATTGTCGGCTTCGCTGAACTGAGCGAAGGCGATGGTGGGGCCGTCCTGCGCGCCCGACGCCACCAGATAATGGAGCGCCGCGTTGCGCAGCTTGCGGGCGCCCTTGGCGGCCGGCGAGAGGGAGAAGGCGTTGGCCTTCGTCCGGGCATGGATATCGCGCCAGAATGGCTCCAGCGCCGCCCCGATCTGCTGCTGCAGGGCATCGCGCGCGGCATGGATGGCGTCGGGATCGACCAGGCGCATCTGATCGCCCAGATAGGCTTCGCTGGGCAGGCGGATCGCTTCCGCGACGAAGGCCGGGTCGAGCAGCGGATCGGTGATGATGTTGCGCACGGCATCGACAACGGCCGCGTCGTCCGTGGCATGACCGGCGATGCGGCCGACCAGCACATTGACCATCAGCTGCTGCATCGCTTCATAGCGGGCGAAGGGATCGTCATCATGCGCCGACAAAAAGGCGAGATCGGCCTGGCTGCGATTCGTCTCCACGATCACCGGCGCGGAAAAGCCGCGATTGATCGACAGGATCGGCGCAGCAGGGAAGCTGGTGAAGGTGAAGCTCTGCCGGGCCTCCGTCAGCATCAGCAGCTCGTCGCCGCGATGCTCCCCGCTCGCGGGATCGAACAGGGCGGTGCGCAGCGGGATCGCCATGGGCTGCTTGTCCACCTGGCCCGGCGTCGGCGGCATCGTCTGGTCCAGCGTCAGTTCGACGCTTTGGCTCACCGGATCATGGGTGACGAGCGCGCGGACATGGGGTGTACCGGCCTGCTCATACCAGAGGCGGAACTGGGTCAGGTCGATGCCCCCGCCCTCTTCCATCGCCAGCACGAAATCCTCGCATGTGGCGGCCTCCCCGTCATGCCGGTCGAAATAAAGGTCAGTACCCGCCCGGAAGCGCTCCGCCCCCAGCATCAAGGCCATCATCCGGATCAGCTCGGCGCCCTTATTATAGATGGTAGCCGTGTAGAAGTTACTGATTTCCATATAGGATTCGGGACGCACCGGATGGGCGAGCGGGCCTGAATCCTCCTGGAATTGGCCGGCGCGCAGGATGCGGACATCCTCGATCCGCTTGACCGCATGGCTGCCCATGTCGGCGGAAAAATTCTGGTCGCGGAAGACGGTGAAGCCTTCCTTCAAGGAAAGCTGGAACCAGTCGCGGCAGGTGACGCGGTTGCCCGACCAGTTGTGGAAATATTCATGCGCCACCACGCCCTCGACCCCGTCATAATCGATGTCGGTCGCGGTTTCGGGATCGGCCAATATGTAGCGCGAATTGAAGATGTTGAGGCCCTTATTCTCCATCGCGCCGAAATTGAAGTCGGCGACCGCGACGATGTTGAACACGTCCAGATCATATTCGCGGCCATAGACCCGCTCGTCCCAAGCCATGCTGTTCTTGAGCGCCTGCATGGCGTGATCGGTCCGGGCGATATCGGCTTCGCGCACCCAGATACCGAGGGCGACTTCCCGCCCGCTCATCGTCACGAAGCGGTCGGCGTTGCAGGCAAGATCGCCCGCGACCAACGCGAAGAGATAGCAGGGCTTGGGAAAGGGATCGTTCCAGCGCGCCCAGTGACGGCCGCCGGTCAGGTCGCCCTGTTCGATGGGGTCGCCATTGGCGAGCAGGATCGGGAAACGCGCCTTGTCCGCTTCCATCCGCACGCTGTAGCGCGACAATATATCGGGACGGTCGGGGAAGAAGGTGATGCGGCGGAAGCCTTCCGCCTCGCACTGGGTACAGAGCAGGCCGCCGCTGGCATAAAGGCCCATCAGCTTGCTATTGCCCTCTGGCGACAGCTCCACCAGCGTTTCGACGCTGTGCGCGCTGTCGGGTAGCGCGATGATGAGCGCGCCGGCTTCCAGATGCCATTCGTCCTGCGCCAACGGGCGGCCATCGACGCAGACCGCCAGCGGCACGATGCCTTCGCCGTCGAGGCGCAGGGGGCGGTCGTGATCGCCGTTGCGCGTGACCGACAATGTCGCGCGCACCTTGGTCAAGGCAGGATCGAGATCGAAATCGAGCGTGACGTCGGGGACGAGCCAGTCTGGCGGACGATAGTCCAGCCGGCGGATGATGACGGGCGCAGCGGCGTGGGTGGAGATCATGTCGGCCATCCCCGCAACCTAGGGAGCGGGGGGCGAAAAGACCAGTGGGCTTTGCGGACGCGCTGCCCGAACTTTGCGAACGTCGCGCTTATGCGCTGTGACGAGTGGCGCGGGCGACGGCCGCTAGATGCGTTCGCCCGACAGGCGCTGGCACAGCATGTCGAGCTGGTCGAGATTGGAATAGCGCAGCGCCAGGATGCCGCCGGTCGATGCGCCCTCATGCGCGATCTCGACCTTCAGGCCCAATATGTCGGCCAGATGCTGTTCCAGCGCCGCGATGTCCGGGTCTTTGTCGCCGTTTCCGGCATTGCGCCGGGCAGCGGGCGCGTCGGCGCCGGTCTTGACCCGGCGCACCAGCTTCTCGGTGTCGCGGACCGACAGGCCCTTATCCTCGACCTGCCGCGCCAGCGCCTCGCAATCAGGCACGCCGATCAGCGCGCGGGCATGGCCCATGCTGATCTTGTTCTCCATCACCTGCTGCTGCACCGTCTGGGGCAGTTCGAGCAGGCGCATCAGGTTGGCGACATGGCTGCGCGATTTTCCGACGATGCGGCCCAGCGCATCCTGGCTGTGATGAAATTCGGCGATCAGCTTGCGATAGGCTTCCGCCTCTTCGATCGGATTGAGATCCTCGCGCTGGATATTTTCGATCAGCGCGATTTCGAGCGTTTCCTGCTCGTCGAAATCGCGGACGATCGCGGGGATGCGGTGCATCTGCGCCCGCTGCGCCGCGCGCCAGCGGCGTTCGCCGGCGATGATCTGGAACCCGCCGCCATGGGGGCGCACGATGATCGGCTGGATCACGCCGCGCTTGGCGATGCTTTCGGCCAGTTCCTGCAACGCGCCTTCGTCGAAATGGCGACGTGGCTGTTCGGGGTGCGGCTGGATCAACGACACTTCGATGCTCTGCACCGCCTTGCCATTGGCGGGGATGGCGCTGGGCGACACCGGTTCCTCGCGCGCGACATCGCCGAGCAAAGCGGACAGGCCGCGGCCCAGACCATGGGGGCGCTTGGCGATCTTGGGCTTGTCGGTCGTTTCGTCGCTCAAGCGGCAACCTCCTGTCGGGGCAGTCGGGCGATCAGTTCGCGCGCCAGACGCATATAGGCTTCGGACCCCGAACAGCGGAAGTCGTAGATGAGGGCGGGCACGCCGTGGCTGGGCGCTTCCGACAAGCGAACGTTGCGCGGGATGACGGTGGAGAAGACGAGATCGCCGAGGCAGGCGCGCACATCGTCGGCGACCTGGTCGGTCAGGCGATTGCGGCGATCATACATGGTCAGCGCCACGCCCATGATCGACAGGCCAGGATTGAAGCGGCCGCGGATACGCTCGACCGTCTGGAGCAGTTGCGACAGGCCTTCCAGCGCGAAAAATTCGCACTGCAACGGGACCAGCAGATATTGCGCGCCGACCATCGCATTGATGGTCAGCAGGCCCAGCGAAGGCGGGCAGTCGATCAGGCAGATGTCCCAGCGGCCCGGTTGGGCTTCAGCCAGCACGCGCTCCAGCCGGTGGGTGCGTTCCTCATAATCGATCAGTTCGATCTCGCAGCCCGACAGATCCTGCGTCGCCGGGACCAGGTCCAGCTTGGGAACGCGGGTGGCGATGACGGTATCGTCCAGCGCGCAATTGCCGACCAGCAGGTCGTAGCTGGACTGGGCGCGATCGGCATGGCCGACGCCCAGGCCGGTGGACGCGTTGCCTTGCGGATCGAGATCGACCAGCAGTACGCGTAGCCCGGTCGCGGCCAGGCCGGTGGCGAGATTGATCGCGGTGGTGGTCTTACCCACGCCGCCCTTCTGATTGGCGATGGCGATGCGGATCATCCTTAGCCTTTCCTTTTGGCGGGCTTCACGGCGTGGGCAACGATGATGGCGCTATCGGCGTCCGTTACGCTGGGTTCCACGTGAAACACACCTTGCCATGCCGGACGCGCCGCCTCCAGTTCATTTTGCGCATTTCGTCCCTTGGGCAGCACCCAGAGGCTTTTTTTATCCGAAAGATGAAGCGCCGATTCGAACAATTTGGGCAGCGGCGCATAGGCGCGAGCGCTGATGACGGCGGCATGAAGGGGCGGCACCATTTCGACCCGGCCGCCAAAAACGCGGGCATGGGCGAGACCCAGTTCGGCGATCACGCCTTCCAGAAAATCGATCCGCTTGCGCCGGGATTCGACCATCATCAGCGGCCGGCCGGACAGGCAGGCCAGCACGATACCGGGCAGGCCGGCGCCCGATCCGAGATCGATCCAGTCGCCATCGCTCGCATCCCTGGTGTGCAGGAGCAGCTGCGCGGAATCGACGATATGCCGCGCCCAGACATGGGGCCTAGTCGATTGCGCGATCAGATTCTGCTCATCCATCGCGGACAGCAGGATTGCGACATAGCGTTCCAGCCTGTCCCATGTTTCACGTGAAACATCGCACTGCGCCGCTAGCCAGGCGCGGGCTTCCTCTTCGGTCACGCCGCCACCCGGCGGACATGGACGAGGATGGCAGCCAGCGCCGCGGGGGTGATACCGCGGATGCGACCGGCGGCGGCCAGCGTATCGGGGCGGGCGGCGTCAAGACGTTCGATCATCTCGGTGGACAGGCCACCGATAGTGCGGAAGTCGAAATCGGTGGGGATGATGACACGCTCGTTCCGGCGCAGTTCGGCAATCTCGCTATCCTGTCGTTGCAGATAGGGGGCGTAATGGGCGTCCTCCCATATTTCGTCGCGCATGTCGGCGGGGGCATCGCGCAGGGCAGGCGCGAGCGCACAGAGCAAAGCCCGATCGACTTCAGGGAAGCGCGCCCAGTCGAACAGGCTGCGTCGCGCGCCATCCTGCCGGACCGCTGCGCCGGCGCGCGCCATTTCGCTGGCGGTCCTCGGCTGGGCCAGTTCGGCTTCGATCGCGGCGCGCCGGATCTGGCGGTCAGCCAGTCGTGCCGCGCGATCGGCGCCGATGACGCCATGGATCAGGCCGATCGGGCCTAGCCGTGTTTCCGCATTGTCGGCGCGCAGCCGCAGCCGATATTCGGCGCGGGCGGTCAACATGCGATAGGGTTCGGTCACGCCCTGCAAAACCAGGTCGTCAATCATCACGCCGATATAGGAACTGGCGCGGTCGAGGATCATCGGCGCGTCGCCGCGCGCGCGGGCAGCGGCATTGACGCCGGCGACCAGGCCTTGTGCCGCCGCCTCCTCATAGCCGGTCGTGCCATTGATCTGGCCGGCGCAGAACAGGCCGGGCAATTGCCGCACCTCCAGCGTGGAATCGAGTGCACGCGGATCGACATGGTCATATTCGACCGCATAGCCCGGCACAGCAATCTCGACCTGCTCCAGCCCCGGCATCGATCGCACCATCGCGATCTGCACATCGGTCGGCAGCGAGGTGCTGATGCCGTTGGGATAGACGAGCGGATCGTCCAGCCCCTCCGGCTCCAGGAAAATCTGGTGTCCGTCGCGGTCGCCGAAGCGCAGCACCTTGTCCTCGATCGACGGGCAGTAACGCGGCCCCCGCCCTTCGATCGCGCCGCTGAACAAGGGCGACCGGTCCATGCCGTCCCGGATGATCGCATGGGTCGCGTCATTGGTGCGGGTGATGGCACAGGCGAGTTGCGGCAGGACGCGGCCCGGCGAGAGCGGCGACATGGTCCACCCCTCCCCGTCCGACGGCTGGGTTTCCAGCCGCCCCCAGTCGATGGTGCGACCGTCGAGGCGCGGCGGTGTTCCGGTCTTGAGCCGGGCGATCGGCAGGCCGAGGTCGCGCAACTGGACGCCCAGCGCGCTGGCGGCGCGTTCGCCGATCCGGCCGCCGGTTTCGCGCTCATCGCCGCGAAAGAGCTTGCCGCCCAGGAAGGTGCCGGTCGCCAGCACCACGGTTGGCGCTGCGATGGTCCGGCCATCGGCCAGCGCCACGCCGGCGATCGCGTCGCCCGCGATCAGCAGCGCGTCGGCCCCCCCTTCGACGATCTCCAGCCCCGCCTGCGCGTCGAGCATCTGGTGAATGGCTGCGCGATAGCGTTTGCGATCGGCCTGCACGCGCGGTCCCTGGACGGCGGCGCCCTTGCTGCTGTTGAGCATCCGATAATGGATGGCGGCAGCGTCTGCCGCGCGGGCGATCAGCCCGTCGAGCGCATCGACTTCGCGCACCAGATGGCCCTTGCCCAGCCCGCCGATCGCCGGGTTGCAGGACATGGCGCCGACGGTGTCGCGGGCGAAGGTGAGCAGTGCGACCGACGCGCCCTTGCGCGCAGCTGCAGCGGCGGCCTCGCAGCCGGCATGGCCGCCGCCGACCACGATCACATCATAGCGTATTTGCATGAGCCGCCCCTTATCAGAATGAGGGGGGTGGGGTCAAAAGCGTTCCACGTGGAACATGCATCATTTGCCGATGCAGAAGCCCGAAAAGAGACGGTCGAGCATATCTTCTGTCCCCGCCTGCCCCGTCAGCGCGTCGATGGTGCGGCGTGCCTGGCGCAAATCTTCGGCGATGACGAGCAGATCGGCGGTCGCGCCCGCCGCGTCGAGATGTGCGTGCAACTGTCCAACTTGCTGTCTCTGTCGCGCATGCAGGGCATAGTCGCCCTCCCCGGGCAGCAGCGCAGCGGCACGGCTCTTAAGTGTGGCGATCAGCCTGTCCATGCCTTCACCGGTACGGGCGGAAAGGCGCAGGCCGGGTCGATCCGCCTCGCTGCGGTCGGACTGGGCGGCGACCAGCAGGGCGTCGGTGCGCGGCAATTCAGCCGCATCGCCCAGCCACAGGATGATGTCGGCCGCGTCCAACGCCGCGCGGGCGCGGTCGATGCCGATCGCCTCGATCGCATCGTCCGTCTCCCCGCGCAGGCCGGCGGTGTCGGTGAACAGGAAGGCGGTGCCGCCGATCGCGGCGGGGACTTCGATCCGGTCGCGGGTGGTGCCGGCAATGTCCGACACGATCGCCGCCTCGCGCCCGACCAACGCGTTGAGCAGGGTGGACTTGCCGGCATTGGGTGGCCCGGCCAGCACCACGCGGATGCCGTCGCGCAGACGCTCGGCGGATGGGGCGGCGAGGATGACGGCGACGTCCTGCGCCAGCGCGGCGATCCCCTCCCCGATCCGCGTTTCGATCGCGGCGTCGGGCACGTCATCCTCGTCGGAAAAATCGAGCGCGGCTTCGGCCATGGCGGACAGGTCGAGCAAGGTGCGACGCCAACCGTCGATGCGGCGGGAAAAATGCCCCTCCGCCATCAACAGGGCGGCGCGGCGCTGGCCCTGGGTTTCGGCGGCGAGCAGGTCGGACAGGCCCTCCACCGCGTTGAGGTCCATACGGCCATGGGTGAAGGCGCGCCGGGTGAACTCTCCGGCTTCGGCGCGGCGCAATCCCGGCATGGCGGCCAGCGCCGCTTCGACCGCGGCCACCACGGCGCGGCCGCCATGACAATGGAGTTCGGCCATATCCTCACCGGTGACGGTGGCGGGACCGGGCAGCCAGAGCAGCAGCGCCCGGTCGAGCGGCGCATCGTCGCGCGGGTCTTTCAGCAGCGCCAGGCTGGCGGTGCGGGGGGATGGCAAGCGGCGGGCCAAAGCAGCAAGCGCTGCCCCGGCCCGGACGCCGCTGATCCTTATGACCGCAATCCCCGCCGGCGGGGCACCGCTCGACAGGGCGAAGATCGTGTCGCCGTCGGAACCGGACACAGGCCTATTTCTTGTCGCCGCCGGACATGCCCGCCAGGCCCATATTCATCATCTGCTGGAACAGGCGCATCCCCGCATCACCCATGGGCGAGAAGCTTTTGAACAATGTTTCCATCTGCTCGACATTGGCGACGCCGTCGAAGCCGTCGAGCATCGTCTTGATATATTTATCGTGGATGGGGGTGACATCGGGCAGGCCCAGGAAAGAGCGGGCTTCGGCCGGAGTGCAGTCCACGTCGACGGTAACCTTCATGTCGCTGCCCTTCCCTTGGCCTTTGCATCCACTGCGCGCTGTCATGCCGCAATTGCCGGCATCAAGGCAAATTTTTAAACGCGACAGGCGGTTGCGCCTCCGCCCGGATCGGCCAATATGCGCTCCATTCTCATAGCGGAAAGGATATCGGCATGGGCGAGTTCACTTCTATCACGACCCTGGACGGTGACGCACAATTCGACGCCTATGTGGCGAAGCCCGAAGGCGAGGCGAGCGCGGCGATCATCGTCATCCAGGAAATTTTCGGGGTGAATGAAGGCATTCGCCGCAAATGCGATAGCTGGGCAAAGGCCGGCTATGTCGCCTATGCGCCCGACCTGTTCTGGCGGCAGCAGCCGCATGTCGAACTGGATGCCGATGTGCCCGAAGAGTTTCAGACTGCACTCGGCCTGATGCAGAAGCTCAACCAGGACCAGGCCATTCGCGATATCGAGGCGACGATCAAGGCGGCGCGCCCCGCCGCTGGCGGCGGCAAGGTAGGACTGGTCGGCTATTGCCTGGGCGGGCGGCTGGCCTTCATGAGCGCCTGTCGCACCGATGGCGATGCGTTCGTCGCCTATTATGGCGTCGGCATCGACGGCTTGCTGGGCGAACAACATGCGATCGGCAAGCCGGTGCTGCTGCATGTGCCGACCGCCGACCATTTCGTCCTGCCCGACGCGCAAAAGGCGATGCATGAGGGGCTGGCCGACAATCGCCATGTCACGCTGCATGACTATGCAGGGCTGGATCATGGCTTCGCAGCGGAGATGGGCCAGCGTCGCGACGAAGAGGGCGCCGAACTGGCGGATGGCCGCACCGCTGATTTCTTCGCCGAGCATCTCGCCGGATGAGCGGCGCATGGCGCATGGTCGCCCGCGCTCATGGCGGGCCGGAGGTGATCGCGCGCGAGGATTTCGATCCCGGCGCGCCGGGTGAAGGCGAGATATTGATCGCGCAGGATGCGGTCGGCCTCAACTTCATCGATACCTATTATCGCACCGGCCTCTACCCGGCCCCCTTGCCCACCCCCCTGGGGTCGGAGGGGACGGGACGGATCGCCGCGATCGGACCGGGCGTGACCGGTTTTGCGGTCGGCGATGTCGTTGGCTGCACCACCGGGCTGGGCGCCTACGCTACCCATCGGATCGTCGCGGCGGATCGGGTGGTGCGCATTCCCGATGGCGTATCGACGCAGGATGCGGCGGCGATGATGCTCAAGGGCATGACCGCCTGCTATCTGGCCGAAGACACGATCGCGCTCCGGGCCGGGCAGGTCGCGCTGGTTCATGCGGCGGCCGGCGGCGTCGGCTCCGTCCTCGTCCCCTGGCTGCGCGACAAGGGCGTGATCGTCATTGCCCATTGCGGATCGGCAGAAAAGGCGGCCAGCGTCGATGCCGACCATAGCCTGCACGGACGTTTCGATGATCTGGCTGCGCGTGTGCGCGACCTGACCGGGGGCCAGGGCGTGGACGTGGTCTATGACGGCGTGGGCAAGGATAGCTGGGCCGCCTCGCTCGCCAGCCTCAGGCGGCGTGGGCTGATGGTCAGCTATGGCAATGCGTCGGGGGCAGTGCCGCCGGTCAGCCTGCTGGACCTGAGCCGCGGCGGATCGCTCTATGTCACCCGGCCGACCCTGTTCGACTATATCGCGACGGCCGAGGAACTGGCGCATAGCGCAGACCGGTTGTTCGACCGGATGCGACGCGGCGTGGTGAAGGCGGTGATCGGCCAGCGTTTCGCCCTGGCGGATGCGGCCGAGGCGCACCGCGCGCTGGAGGCGCGGCAGACGACGGGGGCGACGATCCTTATTCCCTGAAGCTCTGCTGAAGCACAAAAAATGGGGGCGGAACCGATATGGTTCCGCCCCCATTTTTGCGCGTCCGGCCATTCAGCCGAACAGCGTCAATATCCCGACCTGATGGTCGACAAAGCCTTCATAGATCATCTTGACCGCGACATAGATGATGACGGCGAGGCCGAGATAGGCGATCCAGCGGAAGCGTTCGATATATTTGGCGATGATGTTGGCGGCGATGCCCATCAATGCCACGGACAGGATCAGCCCGATGATGAGGATGCCGGGATGGTCCTTCGCGGCGCCGGCAACCGCAAGCACATTGTCCAGGCTCATGCTGACGTCGGCGACCGCCACGGCCCAGGCAGCCGCAGCGAAGCTCTTGGCCGGGCGCAGGCCCGACACATCGTCATCGCTGCTGTCGCCCGGCGTGTCCCCGCCCCGCTTGGGATGGAGTTCGCGCCACATCTTGAAGCTGACCCACAGCAACAGCAGCCCACCGGCCAGGATCAGCCCGACGATCTGCATCAACTGGCTGACCACCAGCGCGAAGGCGATGCGCAGCACCAGCGCGGCGATGATGCCGATCAGGATCACCTTCTTGCGCTGGGCGGCCGGAAGCCCCGCCGCCAGCGCGCCGACGACGATCGCATTGTCGCCGGCCAGGAGAATGTCGATCATCAGCACCTGCCCGAAGGCGGCCAGTGCGCTGGGTGAGGTTATATTGCTGAAATCATTGACGATATGCTGCCAGATATCGGCGGGAGAGCCGAGGCCCTGGGCCGCCGACGCGGCGGTGGCGATGAGGTCGATCATGGCGGCCTGCTAACGTCCCTGTCTGTAGGAAGAAGAAAGCCGGACCATATACATGGCCCGGCTGTCGCGGCAAAATTTATGATGGACCGGCGCGCGACCGCAAGGATCGCGGGCGCCGCTTACTGATTCATCGAATCGAAGAAATCTTCGTTGGTCTTGCTGTCCTTCATCTTGTCGAGCAGGAATTCCATCGCGTCGATCGTGCCCATCTGCATCAGGATGCGGCGCAGCACCCACATCTTGCTGAGTTTGGGCTTGTCGACCAGCAGCTCTTCCTTGCGGGTGCCGGACTTGCCGACGTCCAGCGCCGGGAAGATGCGCTTGTCCGCGACCTTGCGGTCCAGCACGATTTCCGAATTGCCGGTGCCCTTGAACTCTTCGAAAATGACTTCGTCCATGCGGCTGCCGGTGTCGATCAGCGCGGTGGCGATGATGGAGAGCGAGCCGCCTTCCTCGATATTACGCGCGGCGCCGAAGAAGCGCTTGGGGCGCTGGAGCGCATTGGCGTCGACACCGCCGGTCAGCACCTTGCCCGACGAGGGCACGACGGTGTTGTAGGCGCGGCCGAGGCGGGTGATCGAATCGAGCAGGATGACGACATCCTTCTTATGCTCGACCAGGCGCTTGGCCTTTTCGATCACCATTTCGGCGACCTGGACGTGGCGGGTGGCGGGCTCGTCGAAGGTGGAGGAGACGACCTCACCCTTCACGCTGCGCTGCATGTCGGTCACTTCTTCCGGCCGCTCGTCGATCAGCAGGACGATCAGGAACACTTCGGGATGATTGTCGGTGATCGCCTTGGCGATATTCTGGAGCATCACCGTCTTGCCGACGCGGGGCGGCGCGACGATCAGCGTACGCTGGCCCTTGCCCTGGGGCGAGACGATGTCGATGACGCGGGCCGACTTGTCCTTCTGGGTCGGGTCGCCCGGATCGAGCGTCAGCTTCTGTTCGGGATAGAGCGGCGTCAGATTGTCGAAATTGACGCGATGGCGGACCACATCGGGGTCGTCGAAATTGACCGACACCAGCTTGGTCAGGGCGAAATACCGCTCGCCGTCCTTGGGCGCGCGGATCTCGCCGTCTACCGTGTCGCCGGTGCGCAGACCGAAACGGCGCACCTGGTTGGGCGAGACATAGATGTCGTCGGGGCCGGCCAGGAAGTTCGCTTCGGGGCTGCGCAGGAAGCCGAAGCCGTCGGGCAACACCTCGATCGTGCCCTCGCCCATGATCTGCTCGCCATTTTCCGCCTCCGCCTTGAGGATCGCGAACATCAGATCCTGCTTGCGCAGCGTCGATGCGCTTTCGACACCCAGCTCTTCGGCCATGGTGACGAGGTCTGCGGGCGCTGTTTTCTTGAGGTCCTTGAGATGCATTGCGAATCGGTCCGATGGCGAGAGGAGGAATGCGCCGGAAATAAGGAAGGATTTAGAACCGGGCAGGATGCCGGTCGAGTCCCGTTCCGGACGGACGGGATGGATCGTTCGCCGTTTAACGATCCGACCATGGTCAAGTCAAGATGTGTCGAACAGGGAAAGCCGCCGGAAATCGCCTTTTTGCGCCCCATCCGGGCCGGACGGTGCCGCTGGCGCGACGACGGCCTTCCATGGTATGAATGGGCGATAAAATGGAAGGATGAGGATATGGGACGGCGCCCTGTCTCGCCAAGGATCTCGCTGCGGCCTCTGCTGGGTTTCGCGCTGGCGATCGGCGGTCCGGCGCTTGCCGCCCAGGACGCTCCCCTGCCCGCCCCCGCGATCCTCGATCCCGACGTGCCGCCGGCGGTCGTCCACACCGGACCGGCGCTGGATGATCGGGTGACCATCCCGATTTCGATAGACGGCAAGGGACCATGGAACTTCGTCATCGACACCGGATCGCAAAGGACGGTGATCGCACGCGACCTGGCGCAAAAGCTGGCGCTGTCGCCTCGCGCCAATGTTACGATCATCAGCATGACCGGCCGGTCGGAGGCCGGGACGGTCGCAGTGCCGCGGCTGGGCTTTGGCGGCGGCACGATCGACGACATCGAAGCGCCGGTGCTGGAGGGCGTGGATCTGGGCGCGCCGGGCCTGCTGGGGCTGGACAGCCTGCACGCGAAACGGGTGACCCTCAATTTCCGCACCGGGCGCATGGAGATCGCCAACAGCGGCGCCACGCGCGCCCGGTCGACCGATCCCGATACGATCGTGGTGGAGGCGCGGCGCAAGCGCGGCCAGTTGATCCTGCTGGATTCCGACGTCAACGGGATGCGGGTCAACATCATGCTCGATACCGGCACCAATTTCAGTATCGGCAATCTGGCGCTGCGCGACCGGCTGCTGGCGAAGAAGCGCGCACCCGCCATGCTGGAAGCGACGCTGACCAGCGTGACCGGCGGCCTGTTGACGGGGCAGGTCGGGCGGATCAAGTCGGTGCGCATGGGGCGCGTCAACCTGACCGAGGTGCCGGTGCTGTTCGCCGACGCCAGCCCCTTTGCCGAACTGGGAATGCAGGACAAGCCGGCGCTGCTGCTGGGCATCAGCGCGCTCAAGATTTTCGACCGGGTGGCGATCGATTTCGGCCGGGGGAAGGTGGATTTCCTGCTGCCCGACGCGAGCGCGCTGAGCAAGACGCGCTTCGCCGCCAATGACGGGGTGAAGGGTTAGGGCCTAGGGATTGGGTGTCGGCCGCGGCGGTGGCTGCTGCTGCCGCTGGCGGTCGCGGCCCAGCACATTGTCGATCCATTGCTGGTCGATACGCGGCGGCTGCGGCCGGTCCTGCTGGGGCCGGTCTTCGGGGTCGATCTCCATCTGCGGATCGTCGCTATCCCCGTCCGGAGACCGTGCGCGGGGGCGCTGGATCGGCAGGCCATTCTCGTCGACCATCATGCCGCCGGGCCCGTCCGCGCCGCCGTCCATCCCGTTGTCCGGACTGCCATAATAGGCCTCCTCGTCCGGCTCCAGCTGCCATTCGGGCAAGGTCACCTGAGTTTCGAACTGTTCCACGGGGCGTTTGGCGACGGCCGCCTTCATATAATCGGCGAAGGCGCGGGCGGGCGCGCGGCCGCCCTGTAGTCCGCCCACGGACTTGGCGTCGTCGCGCCCCATCCAGACGCCGGTCGTGATGCCGCTGGAAAAGCCCAGGAAATAGCCGTCCTTGTTGCTGGTCGTGGTGCCGGTCTTGCCCGCGACCGGCCGGCCGATCTGCGCGGCCTTGCCGGTGCCGGTGCTGACCGCCGTCTGCATCAGGTCGGTCATGCCGGCGGCGACCCAGGGGGCGACCAGCACGCGGCTGGTGTCGTCCTGGTGGCTGTAGAGCAGCCGGCCGTCGGCGGTGGTCACCTTGGTGATGCCATAGGGCGTCACCGCGATGCCCTTGCGCGCGATCGAGGCGGCGGCGCGGGTCATGTCGATCAGGCGGACGTCGGACGTGCCCAGCACCATCGAGGGATGGGTATTGACCGGGGTCGTGACGCCGAAGCGGCGGGCCATGTCGGCGACGGTCGGGAAGCCGACCTCGACGCCCAGCTTCGCGGCGACCGTGTTGATCGAATAGGCGAAGGCGGTGCGGATATCGATGTCGCCGGAAAAGCGGCCCGAACTGTTGCGCGGCGACCAGCCATTGATCGTCACCGGCTCGTCGGTCACGCCGGTATCGGGGGTGTAGCCCGCCTCCAGCGCCGCCATATAGACGAAAATCTTCCAGGCCGAGCCCGGCTGGCGCGTCGCGGTGGTGGCGCGATTATAGTTGGACGTCACATAATCTAGGCCGCCGACCATTGCCCGCACAGCGCCGTCGCGGTCCAGGCTGACCAGCGCACCCTGGGTGCCGGACGGGACATTGGCCTGGATCGCTGCGGTCGCGGCCTTCTGCATCCCCAGGTCGATGGTGGTATAGACCTCCAGCGGCTCGTTCGGCTCGTCGATCAGCAGGTCGAGTTGGGGCAGCGCCCAGTCGGTGAAATAGCGCACGCTGTTCTGCGGCGCTTCGGGCGCCAGCTTGACGTCCTGGATGTCGGCCGCGGCCCGCTGCGACGCGGAGATCGCGCCATTTTCCTGCATCAGGTCCAGCACCACGCCGGCGCGGCCGATCGCGGCTTCCGCGTCGGCGGTGGGGGAATAGCTGGACGGCGCCTTGACCAGCCCGGCGACGATCGCGGCTTCGGGCAGGCTGAGGCTGTTGGCGGGATGGCCGAAAAATTTGCGGCTCGCGGCGTCGATGCCATAGGCGCCGCCGCCGAAATAGACCTTGTTCAGATAGAGTTCGAGGATCTGCCGCTTGGAGAATTTGCGCTCCAGCGCCAGCGCCAGCACCATTTCGCGGAGCTTGCGGCCGAAACTATAGCTGTTGTTGAGAAAGATGTTGCGCGTCACCTGCTGGGTGATGGTCGATGCACCCTGCCAGCGGCGGCCCGACCCGCGCCGTTCCACCGCGACCCAGGCGGCGCGCGCCATGCCGATCGGATCGACGCCGGGATGGAGGTAGAAACGCTTGTCCTCGGTCGACACCATCGCGTCGACCATGACCTGGGGGATCTGGTCATAATCCATCCAGCGGCCAAAGCTCGGCCCCAGGGACACGATCACGCTGCCGTCGGCGGCATGGACGCGGATCATCTGGCCATTGGGGGAGGATTTCAGGCTGTCATAGTCGGGCAGCGACTGCATCGCGATCACCACCGCGATAACCACGGCCAGCAGCCCGGCCACCGCCGCCGCGAGGCCGATCTTCAGCCCGCGCAGCATCCATGTCTTCGCGCGGCCACGCGGCGCGCCCTTGCTCTTGCCTGATCCTGCCATTTGTGCCGCCCCGGATACGCGCTAATCCCGGCCCCTGCCAGCGCAAATCATGCGTCCGGCGCGGAAAAAGACCGTCGCGCCTTCCATGGAGAGTGGCGCTTTACCGGGGATGAACCGACGCCAACAAATCCGTTCGCTTCGAGCTTAGTCGAGAAGCGGCCAGCATGGCGCACGCGTTTCTCCACATGCTCGAAACGAGCGGATAGTGGGGGTTACGCCTCTTCGTCGCGCGGCTTGAAGTCCAGGCTGGCGCTGTTCATGCAATAGCGCAGGCCGCTGACACCCGGCCCGTCAGGGAAGACATGGCCCAGATGGCCCTCGCAGGTGGCGCAGCGCACTTCGGTGCGGACCATGCCGTGGCTGGCGTCGCGAATCTCCTCGACCGCGTCGATATCCACCGGCGCGGTGAAGCTGGGCCAGCCCGATCCGCTGTCATATTTTTCTTCCGCGTCGAACAGTTCCGCGCCGCATCCGGCGCAATAATAGACGCCGTCGGCCTTGTTGCCATTATAGGGGCCGGTGAAGGCCCGTTCCGTGCCGGCTTCGCGCAGCACATGATATTGTTCGGGGGAAAGGCGCGCGCGCCATTCGGCTTCGCTCAGGTTCAGCTTGTCCATGGCCGCAATATGGCCCTGCCGGACAGGCTGTTCAAGCCTTCGGATTCAGACCCGCTCGCGCGCTGCCTGCCGCGCGATCGTCAGCAATTCGTGGCGTACCATCAGGTCGCCCAGCCCTCGGCCCGACCGCGTGGCGCGCTCCGCATCCAGCAGCCGTTGCAGCACGCGGGCGATGCCGGGCGCATCCCATTGCCGCACCTGCCGCGACACCAGCCCCTTTTCCTTCCAGAATACCGCCTTGCCCGCCGCCTCGACCGCGCCTTCCAGCCGGCCGCCGGCGTCGAAATCGGTGCGGATATGGGCGATCAGCATCGCGCGGTTCAGCAGCGGGCGGATGACCGAGGCCATCGCCGTGCCGGTTTCGCTGAGGCTGGTGAGTTCGCGGTGCATGGCCTTGAGGTCGCCGCCCAGCACGGCGTTGACCAGCGGGCCGACCTCCGTATCGGGATTGTCGGCGGACAAGGCGTCGAGCGCCTCCGCCGTCGCTTCGCGCGGACGGTCGGGCGCGGCGTCGAGATAGAGGATCAGCTTTTCGATCTCGCCGGTCATCAGCGCGCGGTCGCCATTGGCGAGATCGACGATGCGGCGGGCGAGGTCGGATGGCAGGCGCAGCCCGCCGTCGCGGGCGATGCCGACCGCGATCTGTTCCGATTCGCGCGCGTCGGGCTGGTAGGAGATGCAGGCCATCACCGCCTTGTGATCCAGCGCCAGCTTGACCAGCTTCGACGTGGCTTTCAGCGCGCCGGCGACCGCGATCACCGGGTTGCCGGCGGCTTCCCCCTCCAGCAGCGCCGTCAGCGCCGGTACCGATTCCTCGCCCATGCCGTTGATGCGAATCCAGCGTTTGTCGCCGAACATGGAAAAGGATGCGGCTTCGTCGGACAGCCGGGCGGGATCGTCCTTCAGCGTCGCGCCGTCCAGGTCGATCCGTTCCGCCTGCGGCCCCATGGCGCGCTCCAGCCGCTTGGCCAGCGATTGGCTGCCTGCTTCGTCAGGTCCGTAGAGCAGGAAGAAGCGGATATCCTGTGGCGGCGCGTCGAGCGCCCGTTCGATCTGGCCGCGATTGGCCTTCAAGGATTGGCCGCCTTGCGCGAATAGAGCGCCAGCCGGGTGACGATCTGGTCCGCCACCGTCTGCGACAGCCGTTCCAGCGCCGTGTCTTCGGCCGCGATCGTGGCATATTCGCTCGACGTGACGTCGATGCCCGCGTCGGACCCGGCGGTATCGTCCAGCAATTGCGCGCCGGTGGCTTCATCAACGAGTTGATAGCGCGCGCGCAACGTGCGGCGCTCGCGGGTGATGGCGGCGTCGGCGCGCAGGCCGAAGCCGCTGATATCGTCGTCCAGCTTCACCACCAGCTTGTAGCGTGGGCCGCTGCCGCTGTTCATCGCCGACAGCCGGTCGTTGAGCGCATTGCGCACCAGCCATCCGCCCTTGCCCTCGATCGGTTCGACCGTGACATTGCCCAGCGCCTGCGCCACCGCACCCTGTCCGCCCCCGCCATAGACGGGGCGCAGCCCGCAGGCGGAGAGGAACAACGGGATGGCGAGCAGGGGCAGGATGCGCTTCATGGGTGAGACCTTTAACCGTTCGGGCTGAGCTTGTCGAAGCCCCTTCCTGCCTTCAAGGCCGTTTTAGAAGACGATATTCACCAGCCGGTCGGGCACGACGATGATCTTCTTGGGCGTGGCCCCGTCCAGCGTGCGGATGACGTTGGGCGCGGCCAGCGCCAGCCGTTCCAGTTCGTCCTTCGGCGTCCCCTTGGGCACGGTGATGGTGTCGCGCAGCTTGCCCATCACCTGGCAGGCGATGGTGACTTCGTCGTCCACCAGCAGCGCCGGATCGACCGGCGGCCAGGCGGCGTCGGCGATCAGGCCGTTTCCGTGCATCTCTGCCCAGCCCTCTTCGGCCAGATGCGGGGTCATCGGCGCGACCAGCAGCGCAAGGCCACGGATCGCGGCGGTGCGCGACGCGGACGGCTTGGCCTTCTCGATCGCGTTGACCAGTTCGTAGATTTTGGCGACGGCCTTGTTGAAGCCCAGCGCCTCGATATCCCGGGCGACGCCATCGACGGTCTGGTGCAGCTTGCGATCCAGCGCCTTGTCGGCGCCTTCCGCCGACGCGTCATATTCGCCGAACAGCCGCCACACGCGGTTGACGAAGCGCCACGATCCCTCGATTCCTGCCTCGGTCCAGGGCAGGTCGCGCTCGGGCGGGCTGTCGGACAGCATGAACCAGCGCACCGCGTCCGCGCCATATTGGGCGATGATGTTGTCGGGATCGACGACATTCTTCTTGGACTTGGACATTTTGATGACCCGGCCGACCTCGACCGGCGCAGCGTCGGCGATCAGCGTCGCGCCCTCGGACGTCCTGTCGATCTCGCCGGGTGCGAAATAGACGGGGGGCAGCCCCTCGCCCTGCTCGCGGCTATAGGTCTCGTGCGTCACCATGCCCTGCGTGAACAGGCCGGTGAACGGCTCGGCGAAACCCAATTGCCCCATATGCTGGAGCGCGCGGGTCCAGAAGCGGGCGTAGAGCAAGTGCAGGATCGCATGTTCCACGCCGCCGATATATTGGCCGACCGGCAGCCATTTCTCGACCGTCTCCCGATCGAACGGCTTGTCGGATGGCTGGCTGGCGAAGCGGATGAAATACCAGCTTGAATCGGCGAAGGTGTCGAGCGTATCGGTTTCGCGCACCGCCGGTTGGCCGCAGGACGGGCAATCGACATGCTTCCAGGTCGGATGGCGATCGAGCGGATTGCCGGGAATGTCGAACGTGACATCGTCGGGCAGCACGACCGGCAACTGGTCCTTGGGCACGCCCACCGGGCCGCAGGCCTCGCAATGGATGACCGGGATCGGCGTGCCCCAGTAACGCTGGCGCGATACGCCCCAGTCGCGCAGGCGGAACACGGTCTTGCCCGCGCCCCAGCCTTCCGATTCGGCGCGGCGAATGACCTCGGCCTTCGCCTCGTCCACGGTCATGCCGTCGAGGAAGCGGGAGTTCACCAGGCGGCCCGGCGCACTATAGGCTTCGTTATGGATCGGGGCCTGCTCGTCGCCCTCGGCCGCGACCACGCGCTCGACGGGGAGCATATATTTGCGCGCAAAGTCGAGGTCGCGCTGGTCGTGCGCGGGCACGCCCATGACCGCGCCGGTGCCATAGTCCATCAGCACGAAATTGGCGATGAAGACCGGCAGGTGCCAGTCGGGATCGAACGGATGCGCGACGGTCAGGCCGGTGTCGAAACCCAGCTTCTCCGCCGTTTCCAGTTCGGCCGCGGTGGTGCCGCCCGCCTTGCATTGATCGATGAAGGCGACCGCTTGCGGGTTGTTCGCGGCGACGGCCTGCGCGATCGGGTGGTCGGCGGCGATCGCGACGAAGCTGGCCCCGAAAATCGTGTCGGGCCGGGTCGAATAGACCTCGATCCGGCTGTCGAACGGCGCGACCGGTTCGAAATGGAATTGCAAACCGACCGATTTGCCGATCCAGTTTTCCTGCATCAGCTTCACCTTGTCAGGCCACTGGTCCAGCGTGGCGAGGCCCGCCACCAGATCGTCGGCGAACTGGGTGATCTTCAGGAACCATTGGCTCAGCTTGCGCTTCTCGACCAGCGCGCCCGATCGCCAGCCGCGCCCGTCGATCACCTGCTCGTTGGCCAGCACGGTCATGTCGACCGGGTCCCAATTGACCGCCGATTCCTTGCGATAGACCAGGCCCGCTTCCAGCATGTCCAGGAACAGCGCCTGTTCATGGCCATAATAGTCCGGCTCGCAGGTGGCGAGTTCGCGGCTCCAGTCGATCGCGAAGCCCAGCTTCTTCAACTGCGCGCGCATCTTGGCGATGTTGGACCGCGTCCATTCGCCCGGATGGACCTTCTTTTCCATCGCCGCATTTTCGGCCGGCATGCCAAAGGCGTCCCAGCCCATCGGATGCAGCACTTCATGCCCCGTCATCCGGCGGAATCGCGCCAGCACGTCGCCCATCGAATAGTTGCGGACATGGCCGATATGGATGCGCCCCGACGGATAGGGGAACATCTCCAGCACATAGCTGCGCGGCTTGGGCGACGCATCGTCGGCCTTGAAGCTCTGCTGCTCGTCCCAGGTCGCCTGCCAGCGGGCGTCGGCCTCAAGCGGGTTGAAGCGCCTTTGCATGTCATGTCCTTACAAATGCGATCGGGCTGGACCTTTCCAAGCCCAGCCCCGACAGATCAGAAAAATGGGGCGCCGCGCCTGCGCCGCCCGAATCGGTGGGTCAGCCGATCGCCATGCGGCGCAGGTCGCGCGCCTTGGTCAGGATCACTTCCTCCAGCTTCTGCACGGTGGCCGCGGCGACCGGGGCGTCGACCCACTGGCCGCCCTGGTTGACCTGGCGGCTGGCCGCGACGCGCAGCGCGTCGGCGCGCAGATCCTGGTCCAGGATCGACACGGTCAGCTTCATCCGTTCATTGGGGCTGTTGGGATTGGCGTACCAGTCGGTGACGATCACGCCGCCGTTCGAATCGGTCTGCACCATCGGCATGAAGGACAGGGTGTCGAGCGAGGCGCGCCATAGATAGGCGTTGACGCCGATCGTCGTGACCTTCGATGCGGCGAGGTCGGCCTTGGGCCGGTCCTTGGCGCCGCCACCGCAAGCGGCCAGCGGAAGGAGCGCGGCCAGCAGCAGGCCGGCGGTTGCAGAAGCGGGAAGGCGGCGGACCATCAGGCATGTCCTAGCATGAAAAGACGACAAAAACTGACCGCTTCTATAGTGGTCGTGCGGCGCGGGGCAAGGGGGCGCGACCGCGCACGCGACGGGATGCGTGATCGCGCGCGCTGGTAACGCTCCCGTTCGGAGGCCGACGCCTGTGTGTTCCATGCAACAGCTCGGACAAAAAGGCGTTCTGCCCCTAGTCAGTGGAGGCTTTGCGGGTGTAGAGCGTTACGCAAGACATATCGGCGGGGAAAAGAATCGGGTCATGCGTGTGAACAGGGGATATTTGGCAGGAACGGGCGCGGCACTGGCCGTCGCTGGCTTCATGCTGTCTCCCGCTTTCGGCGCGGCGACCGATCTGATGCGGCTGCGTGCGGAAGCGCCCGTGTCGCTGGGCGATCTGGGCAGCATCTCCTCCTTCACCCCCACCATCAAGGACCCGCGTCTTGCCGCGGCCTATGCGAAGATCGCGGCGTCGGCGGGTCGGCAGGGTTTTCGTTTCACCCCGACCAGCGGCTCGCAGAGCGGCCAGCGTTCGATCACCGTCATGGTGCGCGCGGCCGGTGACGACCGGGTGGCGGTGAACCGCGCGATCGATGCGATCGACATCAAGCCGGTGGCGTTCAGCCTGAACGGCGCGCATAACTGGCGCAAGTTCGCCCTGCCCGACGCGGTGGGCCGCAAGGCGCTGGACCCGGTGCCGGTCGAAACCATGGTCGATGCGAAGAATTTCTCGCTGGATGACGGCAAGAAGGATCGGTTCAGCACCAAGGTGCTGCTCGAAAGCCGCCGCGAACCCGGCGCGACCGTACGCAATCCGTCGGCGGACAAGGATTATTCGCTCGATCTCGCCAGCTCCTATTCGCTGACGCGCAACCTGAACGTCACCGCCGGCGTGCGCTACAATAATAGCGTGGCGGGTCGCCTGACCCCGATGACCGATGAGCGGCAGGACAGCCAGGCCGTTTACCTGGGCACCATCTTCAAATTCTGATGCGCTGACGGTCCGTCGATCGTCTTCCCGTTCATCTGATTGCTTTGCGAGTTCGTTGATTCGGCCGTGCTGCGCCTTTCGCCTTGTCGTTTCGATCGATTCGGCGTCACCCGTGCCCGGTCACGGGCGATGGCAGCGGTTCGCCGGCGAAATGGGCGGCCAGATTGGCCATCAGCGCCTGCGCCATCCGGCCCACTGCCTCATGCGTCGCGCCGCCGCTATGCGGGGTCAGCACCAGATGGGGCATATTGGCCCAGCGTGACGGATCGGTCGGTTCAGGGTCGAACACGTCGAGCGCTGCGCCGCCCAGCCGCCCCTTCCGCAACGCGACGACCAGCGCCGCCTCATCCACCAATTGTCCGCGTCCGACATTGACCAGCAATCCGTCCGGGCCCAGCGCGTCCATGATCCGGGCATCGATCATGCCGCGATTATCCGCATCGGCGCGTGCGGCGACCAGCAGGATGTCGCTGTCTCGGGCCAGAGTCTCCAGCGTGTCGGCGCGGGGCCAGGGCAGGTCGGGCTTGGGCCGTGGCCCCCACCAGCCGATGCGCATCTTCATCGCCGCAGCCCGTTCGGCCGCCGCCTGGCCGATCGCGCCCATGCCGACGATCCCCAGCCGTGCGCCGCGCATCGACCGGGTGATCATCTTGGCCGCGGCGGTCCAGCCGCCGCCACGCACCTGGCGGTCGCCGTCCACGATCCGCCGGCGATGCGCCAGCATCAGGGCGATCGCATGGTCGGCGACATCCTCCGCATTGACATTGCCGGCATGGGCGACGGCGATGCCCCGCTGCCGCGCCAGCCCCAGATCGACACCATCATAGCCCACGGTGAAGCAGGCGATGAGGCGCAGCCGCGGCATCGCGTCGATCAAGTCGCGGCCGAGTGGAAATTCGCCCGCCCAGACCAGCGCATCCACTGCGGACAGCCGATCCGGCGCGGGCGCATCCCACAAGGCGATGACGTCATGATCCGCCTCCAGCAGCGGCAGCAGCGGCGCCAGATGCGGCTGGCCCAGCAACAGCAAGGGGCGGGTCATGGCTCAGCCGACCTGCCGCAACGCCTGGGCGAAATCGGCGATCAGGTCGTCGGCATCCTCGCAGCCGATCGAGATGCGGACCATATTGTCGCCGATCGCCAGCGCCTTCTTGCGCTCGGCCGGCACGGACAGATGGGTCATGGCGGCGGGATGACTGGCGAGCGTCTCGGTCCCGCCCAGGCTGACCGCCAGCTTGGCGATCTTGAGCGCGTCGAGAAAGGCGAAGGCCTCCGCCTCGCCGCCCTTGAGGTAGAGCGAGAAGGTCGATCCCGCGCCGGTGCAATGGCGGCGATAGATGTCCGCCTGCCGCTCGGTTTCGGGAAAGCCCAGATAGACCACCTTCTCCACCTGCGGCTGGTCCTTGAGCCAGGCGCAGACTTTCTCCGCATTCTCGCCCGCCCGGCTCATGCGCAATTCCAGCGTCTCCAGCGATCGCAGCAGCATCCAGGCGCTATGGGGATCGAGGATCGTGCCGATCGTGTTGCGCATCAACCGGATGGTGGTGATCAGCGCGTTGGAGCCCAGCACCCCGCCCGCGACGAGGTCGCTATGCCCGCCGGCATATTTGGTCAGGCTGTAGATGACGAGGTCAGCGCCATGGGCGAGCGGCTTGTGCCACAGCGGCCCCAGGAACGTATTGTCGATCGCGATCGGCGGGACATGCGCTTCCCCGGCGAACAGCGAGTCGCGCCGCGCGACCACCGCTTCCACGTCGACAAGCACGTTGGTCGGGTTGGCCGGGCTTTCCAGATAGAGCAGGGCGACGCGGCCCAGACCCCTGGCCTTCTCGATCACCGCGCCGATTTCTTCTTCGGTCGCGCCGGCCGGAAAATCGAGCCACTGCACCCCGAATTTGCCCAATATGCGGCCGATCAGCGATTCGGTCGCGGCATAGAGCGGCGCCGAATGGACGATCACGTCGCCGGGCTGCACCAGCGCCAGCAATGTGGTGGCGATGGCCGACATGCCGCTGGAAAAGAGCAGCGCATCTTCCGCCTCTTCCCACACCGACAGGCGATCCTCGCAAATCTCCTGATTGGGGCCGTTGAAGCGGGAATAGACCAGCCCTTCCGACCCGCCGGGACGAATGCCGGTCACGCCCTCGAAATGGCGCTTGCCGGCCGCGGCGCTTTCGAAGGCGAAGGTGGAGGTCAGGAAGATGGGCGGCTTGAGCGACCCCTCCGACAGGGTCGGATCATAGCCATGGCCCATCATCAGCGTGGCAGGCTTCAGCTTGCGGCCGTCGATCTCCATGATCGGGGCCTTGGGGCGGCGGCGGTTGCGCGGGGCTTCCACGCCGGTCAGGTCGGCTTCGGTTTCGCCGGTCATATCATATCTCCTGCTGGCGGCGTCTGATGCGCCGCTGTCGTGGCGGGAGTGTAACGCAGGGCGGCGGCGGAGGGCCAGAGGGGCGCGTAAGATTATTTCTTGCCGTTATATGATTATTCCGTGTGCCCCGCGGCGATTCAGGCGACCAGCCCCTCTTCGACCTCGATATCGACCGGCGACTCATCCTGTACGACCGGATGATGCGGCGTGCAGAGACGACCGACATTCAACGTCTCGGCATAAAAGCCCCACCATTGGGTCCAGAAGGCGGCAGGCATGAACCAGATGTCGAAAAAGACGTCCGGCATCGGCTCTGTGTGGATAGTCTTGGTCATGGCCACTCTCCATGCGCTATGCTGCGCAACAGACTATACGCTTGATCCTGTAGGGCGTTGCGCGGTCCTGAAGGAAGAGGCGCAATCTACCATGGCCGAAACCTCGTGGCAAAGCGCGGAGCGTGACAGCGGGACCATGGCTCCCTACATCCCCCTGATGCCGCTCGCCCTCCCCGCCATCATTGGACGCTGGTTCGCGTCGCGCGGCTGGCGACCGCGGCGGCACCAGATGGACATGCTGGGGGCGGCGCAGCGGGGCGACCATGCTTTGCTGGTCGCGCCGACCGGCGCGGGCAAGACGCTGGCCGGATTCCTGCCCAGCCTCGCCGATCTGATCGCCCATCCGACCGACCGGTTGCATACTCTCTATGTCTCGCCCCTGAAGGCGCTCGCGGTCGATGTGCGGCGCAACCTCCTGACCCCGATCGAGGAGATGGGGCTTCCCATCAGCGTGGCGACGCGCACCGGCGACACGCCGTCCGATCGCAAGGCGCGGCAGCGCGTCCGTCCGCCGCAGATATTGCTGACCACGCCCGAATCGCTGTCGCTGCTGCTCAGCTATCCCGACGCGGCCTTGCTCTTTTCCGACCTGCGGACCGTGATCGTCGATGAAGTCCATGCCTTCGCCACGCAGAAGCGAGGCGACCTGCTCAGCCTGTCGATGGCGCGGTTGCAGGCGATCAACCCGGCGCTGCGCCGCGTCGCCCTGTCCGCCACGGTCGCCGATGTCGACGCCTATCGCGCCTGGCTCGCACCCGATGGCGATATCGACAGGGTGACGCCGGTGATGGGCGAAGCGGGCGCGGAGCCGAACGTCGCCATCCTGATCCCCGAAGGCCGCGTCCCCTGGTCGGGCCATTCGGGCAAATATGCCGCGAAACAGGTGATGGCGGAGATAGAGGCGCGGCAGACGACGCTGGTCTTCTGCAATACGCGCGGCCTCGCCGAACTCATCTTCCAGGAACTCTGGTCCGCCAATGACGCCAACCTGCCGATCGCCATCCACCATGGCAGCCTGTCGATCGAGGCGCGGCGCAAGGTCGAATCGGCGATGGCGGCGGGGAAGCTGCGCGCGTTGGTGGCGACGGCCTCGCTCGATCTTGGCGTCGACTGGGGCAATGTCGATTGCGTGATCCAGATGGGCGCGCCCAAGGGATCGTCACGCCTGCTCCAGCGGATCGGCCGCGCCAATCACCGGCTGGATCAGGCGAGCGAGGCGATCCTGATTCCGGGGAACCGCTTCGAATATCTGGAGGCGCGCGCCGCCCTCGATGCCGTCGAGGCGGGCGAGCGCGACGCCGACGATTTCCGCGCCGGCAGCCTGGATGTGCTGGCCCAGCATGTGATGGGCCTGGCCTGCGCCGGGCCGTTCCGGGCGGAGGATCTGCTGGACGAGCTGCGATCCGCCACGCCCTATAGCGGGCTGACCGCCGAAGCCTTCGACCATGTCCTGCATTTCATCGAGGGCGGCGGCTATGCGCTGCGCGCCTATGACCGGTTCAAGCGGCTGACGCAGGACGATGATGGCCAGGGCAATGTGCTTTGGCGCGTGTCCCACCCGCGCTTCATCCAGCAGCATCGGCTCAATGCCGGCATCATCGTCGACCAGCCGGCGCTCGCCGTTCGCTTCGCCAACGGGCGCAAGCTGGGCACGGTCGAGGAAGGCTTCGCGGCGCAGCTACGCCCCGGCGACAGTTTCTTCTTCTCCGGCATGGCGCTGGAGGTGGTGCGGATGGACACGTCCGACCTCACGGTCCGGGCGACATCGAAGCAGGCGCGCATTCCCAGTTGGGGCGGCACCCGCATGGCGATGTCCACCCGCCTCGCCGACCGGGTGCGGCATTTCCTGGCGGCGCCGCAGGAATGGCATCGCTTTCCATCCGATGTACGCGAATGGCTGGAGATGCAGAAGCTGCGCTCCGCCCTGCCCCAGCCCGGCCAGCTCCTGATCGAAACCTTCCCGCATGAAGGGCGCCATTATCTCGTCTGCTACAGTTTCGAGGGCTGGAATGCGCACCAGTCGCTCGGCATGTTGCTGACCCGGCGGATGGAGAGCCAGGGGCTGATGCCCCTGGGTTTCGTCTCCAACGACTATGCGCTGGCGGTCTATGGACTGAAGCCCGTGACGGATCCGAAGAGCCTGTTTTCCGCCGATATCCTCGACCATGAATTTATCGACTGGGTCGAGCAGTCGAGCCTCCTGAAGCGCGCCTTTCGCGATGTGGCGGTGATTTCGGGCCTGATCGAGCGCCAGCATCCGGGCAAGCGCAAGACCGGGCGGCAGGTGACCTTCTCGACCGACCTTATCTATGACGTGCTGCGCAAATATCAGCCCGACCATCTGCTCCTGAAGGCCGCCTGGGCCGATGCGCGCGCGCGGATGACCGATGTCGGGCGGCTGGGCGACCTGATCGACCGGGCGGCGACGACGATGCTCCATGTCACGCTGGAACGGGTCAGTCCGCTCGCCGTGCCGGTGCTGATCCTGATCGGACGCGAACATGTGGCGCAATCGGCGGCCGAGGATGCGCTGCTGATGGAGGCGGAAGCGCTGGTGGCCGAAGCGATGCGCGCGGATTAAGGCGCGTCGTCGCCCCCGTCCCGTTCGCCCCCATCCCGTTCGCCGCCGCAGCCTTTCAGCGTCCCCTCGCCGAACGCCACCTGCACCCGGTCGGACCAGACCGCATCGCTCATGCCGTCGCTGCACGGTCCTTGCGTCAGCGTCATGGCAAAGCCGTCGCCCTGATAGCGGATAGCCTTGTCGTCCGTCTCCACCCGCACGGAAAAGCGCTGCGGCGCATGGTCCGGCCGTTCCAGCGTAGCGGCCGATCCGCGGACAGTGACCGCCCAGAAAGGCTCGGTGCCGATCGCGCGATAAGCGGGTGCGACGGGGCGTGGCGATGATGTTCCACGTGAAACCAAAGGCTTGGGCAGTGCGGCGGTCGGCGGAGGCGGGGCCGCCGTCATCGCCTCATGCACGACGCCGCCCTTGTCGATCGGCACCGCGATCGCCTTGGCCGGCACCGGCTGCGTCTGATTCGCGACCGGCTCCCCGTCCCCGCACCCGCCGAGCAGGGCGACGGGCAGCAGCAGGCGCGCCGCCTTCATGGCCGCAGCGCGTCGCGGCGGAAGCAGGAGACGGCATGGTCGTTGACCAGGCCGGTCGCCTGCATCCACGCATAAGCGATGGTCGGGCCGACGAATTTGAAACCGCGCGCTTTCAAATCCTTCGAGATAGCAACCGATAGCGAGGTCTGCGCCAGGACGGTCACCCCGTCCCCCTGCAACGGCACCCCATCGACGAAGGACCAGGCATAGGCGGAAAAATCCTCGCCCGCGTCCCGCATCGCGCAGAAGATGCGCGCGCCCGCGATCGTCGCGACGATCTTGGCCCGCGCCCGGACGATGCCGGGGTCGCCCATCAGCCGTTCGACATCCGCATCGGTGAAGGCCGCGACCTTGTCCGGGTCGAAGCCGGCAAAGGCGGCGCGGAATGTCTCGCGCTTGCGCAGGATGGTGATCCAGGACAGGCCAGCCTGGAATCCCGCCAGCATCAGCATTTCCCAGAGCATCCGCGAATCGCGTTCCGGCACGCCCCATTCATCGTCATGATAGGCGCAATAAAGCGGGTCGGTCCCGGCCCAGCCGCAGCGGACCCGCTCCATCACAGATTCTTCATGCGCTGCAACGCGCATGTCGCCGCACCAGCCCACCCAGGCAGGGAGGCCGGGTGGAGGCGTGGGCTGGCGCCGCGATCAAATCAAACGTCCAGATTGGCGACGTTCAGCGCATTGTCCTGGATGAATTCGCGCCGCGGCTCGACCACGTCGCCCATCAGCCGGGTGAAGATTTCGTCGGCGACGTCGGCCTGCTCGACCTCCACGCGCAACATCGAGCGATTGTCCGGGTCCAGCGTGGTTTCCCACAGTTGTTCCGCGTTCATCTCGCCCAGCCCCTTGTAGCGCTGGATCGCCAGTCCCTTGCGGCCCGCGGTCAGGATCGCGTCGAGCAGCTCGCTCGGTCGCGTCACCATCGCGCCCTTGGTCGGTGCGGCGGGCAGGTCATCGTCATTCGCCTCGGCGGCCAGCGCCTTGACCGTGATCAGGCGGCTGGGTGTCAGATAGCTGCCGGCATCTTCGGCGGCGATGCTGTGCAGCTTGCGCGCTTCGGCCGATCCGACGAAGCCGCCCTCGATCACATGATGGTCGGTGACGCCGCGCCACAGGCGCTGGAAGTGGAAGCCGCCCTCTTCCGCGACGCTGCCGGTCCAGCGGCCCTCGGCATCCTGCGCGCCCATCCAGGCGACGGTCGCGGCCAGACGCTCGGCCTGGGTGCCCTGATCCAGCTCGGGATCGAGCGCGCCATTGAGGCTCAGCGCCTCGATGATCGCGGGATTGTAGCGGCGCGGCACATAGCGCATCACCGCGCGCATCCGGCGGGCATGTTCGATCAGGCTGCGCAGATCCTCGCCGGTGCGCGGTCCCTTGCCGGTTTCCAGCGCCATCGACTCGACGCCATTGTCGACCAGATATTGCTCCAGCGCGGCTTCATTCTTCAGATAGACTTCGGACCGGCCGCGCGTCGCCTTGTAGAGCGGCGGCTGGGCGATATAGAGATGCCCGCCCTCGATGATCTGCGGCATCTGCCGATAGAAGAAGGTCAGCAGCAGCGTGCGGATATGCGCGCCGTCGACGTCCGCGTCGGTCATGATGACGATCTTGTGGTAGCGCAGCTTTTCCAGGTTGAAATCGTCGCGAATGCCCGTGCCCATCGCCTGGATCAGCGTGCCGACTTCCTTGGACGACAGCATCTTGTCGAACCGCGCGCGCTCGACGTTCAGGATCTTGCCCTTCAGCGGCAGGATCGCCTGATTATGCCGGTTGCGGCCCTGCTTGGCCGAACCGCCGGCCGAATCGCCTTCGACCAGGAAGAGTTCGGACTTGGCGGGGTCGCGCTCCTGGCAATCGGCCAGCTTGCCTGGCAGGCTTGCGATATCCAGCACGCCCTTGCGCCGGGTCAGCTCGCGCGCCTTCTTGGCGGCCTCGCGCGCGGCGGCGGCGTCGATCACCTTCTGCACGATCATCTTGCCGTGCGCGGGATTTTCCTCCAGCCATTCGGCCATCTTGTCGGCCATCAGGCTTTCGAGCGGCTGGCGCACTTCGGAACTGACCAGCTTGTCCTTGGTCTGCGAGCTGAATTTGGGATCGGGCAGCTTCACCGATACGATCGCGGTCAGGCCCTCGCGCATATCCTCGCCGGTCAGCGACACCTTCTCCTTCTTCAGCGCGCCCGACTTTTCCGCATAATTGTTGAGCGTGCGGGTCAGCGCCGCGCGGAACGCCGCCAGATGGGTGCCGCCGTCGCGCTGCGGGATGTTGTTGGTGAAGCAGAGGACGTTTTCATAATAAGAGTCGTTCCACTCCAGCGCGACGTCGATCGTCACGTCGTCGCGGGTGCCCGAAATCGCGATCGGCTCCGGCATCATCGCCGATTTGTTGCGGTCGAGATATTTGACGAAGGCCGCGATGCCGCCCTCATAATATAGCTCGATCTCCTTCGTCTCCTCATGACGCGCATCGACCAGGAACAGGCGCACGCCGCTGTTGAGGAAAGCCAGTTCGCGATAGCGATGCTCCAGCTTCTCGAAATCATATTCGGTATGGTTCTTGAACGTCGCGCCGTCGCCCGGCGCCTTCTCCATACTGGCCAGGAAGGTGACGCGCGTGCCCTTCTTGAGCGTCCCGTCTTCTTTGGCGGGCGCATCGCCGATCACCGCCAGCGGCGCGGTCGCATCGCCAAAGGCGAAGCGCATATAATGTTCCTTGCCGTCCCGCCAGATATTGAGGTCCAGCCATTCGGACAGCGCGTTGACCACCGACACGCCCACGCCATGCAGGCCGCCCGACACCTTATAGGCATTGTCGTCGCTGGTATTCTCGAACTTCCCGCCCGCGTGCAACTGGGTCATGATGACCTCAGCCGCCGACACGCCCTCTTCCGTGTGGATGCCGGTCGGAATGCCGCGCCCATTATCCTCGACGCTCACCGATCCGTCGGGATTCAGCGTGATGGTGATGCGGTCGCAATGCCCCGCCAGCGCTTCGTCGATCGCATTGTCCGAAACCTCGAACACCATGTGATGCAGGCCCGATCCATCGTCGGTGTCGCCGATATACATGCCGGGGCGCTTGCGCACCGCGTCCAGGCCTTTGAGCACCTTGATGCTGTCGGCGCCATATTCATTGCTGTTGGGGGTATTGACGGGTTCTTCGCTCATGCCGAGCATATAGGGAAAGCGGCCCCAAAACTAAAGCGAAACATGGCGGCTTCCGCTTGGGTCGGGCGCGGTCTATCACGGCGTTCATGCGCGTCGCCCCTCTCCTCCTTTTGCCCTTGCTGCTGCCGATTGGCGCCTGCTCGAAAAGCAACGACGTCTATGAGGAATTGCCCAACAGCTCGCTCGCCGGCGCGCCGCGCGCGGACGTGCCCGAAACCCGCATGGATGCGCCGGTCGCGCGGCCGGTGACGATCGGCGAGGACGGACCGCGGCTCGACGCCTGCGGCACGCTGGGACAGGTCAGCCGTGCCGGCCCCAACGGCCTGGGCCTCCATGCCGCGCCCTTCGGCGACGCGAAGAAACTGGGCCGACTGGCGGAGGGCCAGCGGGCCTACGTCTGCACCCGCAGCCTCGACCAGAAATGGCTGGGCGTCGTCGTCCTGCCCGCACCGGCGGCTGGCCAAGCGCCGCCGGCGGCCGACTGCGGCGTGGCGTCTCCCGTGGAACGCAAGCAGCCCTATGCCGGCCCCTGCGCCAGCGGCTGGGTCGCCAGCGCCTATGTGCGGCTGATCGCGGGTTAAATCCCGCCCAGAAAATCGATCTTGCCGACCGGCACGCCCGCCTGGCGCAGCAGCGCATAGGCCGTCGTCAGGTGGAAATAGAAATTGGGCAGGGCAAAGGTCAGCACATGGCTGCGCCCGGTGAAGGGAATCTCGCCACCCGGCACCTTGAGCACCACGGCGGCGTCCTCCCGCCCGTCGATCTTCTCGCGCGGCACCGCTTCCAGCAGAGCGATCGTTCTGGCGATGCGCGCCTGCAATTCCGCGAATGTCTGCTCGGTATCCGCCATCGCCACCGGCTCCAGCTCGCCCAGCCGCGTGACCGTGCCCTTGGCGGTGTCGCAGGCGAACTGCACCTGCGCGGTCAGCGGCTTCATGTCCGCGATCAGTTGCGCGCCGGTCAAAGTCGCCGGGTCGATGCCCCTTACGGCGGCAAAGGCGGCGCCCTTGTCGAGCAGTCCCGACAGCGCGGTCAGCCCGCGGACGAACAGCGGCACGGTCAGGTCATATAATGCGGTCGCCATGGCGCGCGTCCCTCTTCTCATTGGATGCCGGTATCGGCCCTGATCGCATAGATATGGCGGCCGCTGCCGGTATCAATGCCGTGGAGTTCAAACGGCATCGACCCGAAGCGCCGCCACCGTCACGCGCGCGCCGGACGCTCCGGCGCGGCGATGCGGAAAAAGGGCAACGCATGGTGGACGATCCAGCCGATCGTCGCGGCATAGAGGATGGTGCCCACGCCCACCGTGCCGCCCAGCAGCCAGCCGATCGCCAGCACGCCGATCTCGATCGCGGTGCGCACCCATTTGACCGGCCAGCCGGTGCGGCGGCACAGGCCCGTCATCAATCCGTCGCGCGGCCCCGGCCCCATCCCCGCGCCGATATAGGCGCCCCCGGCAATGCCGTTGAGGATGATCCCCGCGCCCAGCCACGCCGTGCGCACCCACAGGCCTTCGGGTGTCGGCAGCAGCATCAGCGACAGGTCCACCGCGGTCCCGATCACCAGGATGTTAGCGATCGTGCCGACCCCCGGTCGCTGCTTCAGCGGCCACCATAGCAACAGCACGAGCGCGCCGATCAGGTTGACGGTCATGCCGAAGCTCAGGCCCATCCGGGGCGCGAGTCCCTGATGCAGCACGTCCCACGGATCCAGCCCCAGATTGGCGCGCAGCATCAGCGCCATGGAAAAGCCGTAGAGGCCAAGGCCCCAGAAGAGTTGCCAAAAACGGAGGGCGTAGCGGTTGTACGTCATGGGGAGGCTTATTTCGCGCAACTGGCCTTTTCCAAAACAGCCAATTGCGGGTAAATGGCCTTGATCCATGGCCAGATTGGAATGCGCCCCATGTCCACTTCGCTTCTCCGCCCCCCGTCCCTGCTCCGCCTGCTCGGCGCCTGGCGCGCACAGGACAGCGCCGAACCGGCCTATCGCCAGTTGGCGCAGGCGCTGCGGATGCTGGTGCTGGACGGCCGGGTCGGCCTTAATGTCCGCCTGCCGGGCGAACGCGAACTGGCCGCGGCGCTGGGCCTCTCGCGCACCACCGTCGCCGCGGCCTTCGACCGGCTGCGCGACGAAGGCTATCTGGAAAGCCGGCAGGGGTCGGGCAGCGTCACCCGTATCCCGCCGGGCCGGGCCGAAACGACGCCGGGGGAGATCGACGCGACGACCGGCGGCAACCTGCTCAACTGGACCCATGCCGCCCTGCCCGCCGCGCCCGGCGTCGCGCGCGCCTATGCCCATGCGGTGGAGGCGCTGCCGGCCTATCTGGGCGACCTGGGCTATGATCCGCTGGGCATCATGGTGCTGCGCCGCGCGATCGCCGCCCATTATGAGCGGCGCGGCTGCCCCACCTCCCCGGACCAGATCATGGTCACCAACGGTGCGCAACAGGGCTTTTCGCTGCTGCTCAAATGGCTGGCCGGGCCGGGCGACCGGGTGGTGATCGACCATCCGACCTATCATAACGCCATCCAGGCGTTGCAGCGCGCCCATGTCGTGCCGGTGCCGGTCGGCCTGCCCATGCAGGGCTGGGACGTCGACGCGATGGAGGCCGCCTTCCGCCAGACCAGCCCCCGCTTCGCCTATGTCATCGCCGATTTCCACAATCCCACCGGGCGCAGCATGGATCCCGCCACCCGCCGCGCGCTGGTCGCGGCGGCGATGCGTACCCACACGCCGCTGATCGTCGACGAAACGATGGTGGCGATGGGGCTGGACTTCGCGCCGCCGCCGCCGGTCGCGATGCACGATCCGTCGGGGCGGCAGGTCATCACCCTGGGGTCGGCGAGCAAGATTTTCTGGGGCGGGCTCAGGGTGGGCTGGATTCGCGCCGATGTTCAGACGGTCGCGGCGCTCGGCCGTTTGCGCACAACGATGGACATGGCCAGCCCGGTGGTCGAACAGATCGCGGTCGCGCAACTGATCGACGCCGATGTGGGCTTGGGCGAACGGGCCGGCCTGCTGCGCGGGCGGCGCGACCATCTGCTGGGCCTCATCGCGCGGCGCCTGCCCCATTGGCGGGTGGAATCGCCCGCGGGCGGCCTGTCGCTCTGGGCCGAACTGCCCCGTGCGGAGGCGACCGCGCTGGCGGCATTGGCCGAAAGTCTGGGCGTCCGCATCGCCGCCGGCCCGCGCTTCGGCGTCAGCGGGGCGTTCGAACGCTTCCTGCGCCTGCCCTTCACCCTGCCCGAAGAGCAACTCGACATCGGCGTCGAGCGGCTGGTCGAGGCCGACGCCCGGCTCCATGCGCGCCTGCCCAAGGGCCGCGATTCGCTGGCCATGGCGCTGGACGCGGACCGGCTGATTTGAGCGGGCGCTTGCATTGAATGCTGCGTGTTCCCGCGAAGGCGGGAACACGGCATATATATGTATAACAGAAAGGCCGCGCGGAGTGATCCGCGCGGCCTTTTATGTCATTCGAAGAACAGACCTCAGTCCGCCTTCTTCGCTGCCTGATAGCGCGCGATCGCTTCCAGGGTGATCTGCTTGGCGTCCTCCGCCCCGCCCCAGGTGCCGATGCGCACCCACTTGGTCTTTTCCAGATCCTTATAGTGGGTGAAGAAATGCTCGATCTGCTCCATCACGATGCCGGGCAGGTCGTCCTTTTCGCTGATGTCGGCATAATAGGGGAAGGTCTTGTTGTCGGGGACGCAGACCAGCTTTTCGTCGCCGCCGGCTTCGTCTTCCAGGTTCAGCACCGCGATCGGGCGCGCGCGCACGACGGAGCCGGGAACGAAGGGCGAGCGGGCGATGACCAGCGCGTCCAGCGGATCGCCGTCGGGCGATAGCGTGTGCGGCACGAATCCGTAATTGGCCGGATAGCGCATCGGCGTGTGCAGGATGCGATCCACGAACAGCGCGCCGCTGGCCTTGTCGAATTCATATTTCACCGGTTCGCCGCCGACCGGCACTTCGATGATGACGTTCAGGCTGTTGGGCGGATCGTCGCCGACCGGGATCAGTTCGATGTTCATGGAAACGCCTTCTGCTTCATGTTGCGTTGCGGGTGAGTCACGTTCTGGCTTTGAGCAGCTTATCGAGACTGCCTTCACCCTCTCCTGTCTTTTCGAGGCGCGGATAGCGCAGCCCGCCCGAATAATCGAGTGTCAAAACACGATAGTATTTATCCTGCTTTAGGATGATCTGGATCGGCGTCTTGGCCTTGATCGCCGCTTTCCATGCGTCGCCCGAATATTCGTCGCCATTGACCGCAACGATCTTCGCGCCGGTCACAAGGCCCGCCTTGAACGCCGCGCTGTCCCAGATGACGCCGCTGACTTCGCCGTCATTCTTGACGATCGCGCCGATGCCGAAACTCTGGTCGACCATCTTGTTGGCACCCTCGGCCGCCTTGGTGATGGCGCCCGGTTCGTCGCCATAGACGAGGGAGTAGCCGCCCAGGATGAAGCCGCCCTTGGGCGTTTCCCTGGTGGGCGCATCCACATATTTCTGGAAGAAGCCCGCCCAGTCATAGGGCGCGATAGCGTTCAGCGTCTTGATGACGTCGCCGCGATTATAGACGACCTGACCCCAGTCGCCCGGATTGATGCCGAAGAAGGCCTTGGCGAAATCGTCCAGCCCCTTCCTGCCGCGGGTCGCCTTGGCGATGATCGCGTCGGCCTCCAGCCAGATCATCAGCCCTTCATTATAATAGTCCTCGGACCGCTGCCAGCTTGCCCAGCCCTTGGGCCGGCGGGCGGAGATGATGGGATCATGGGTAGTGTCCTCCATCGGGCGCCACTGGCGGCCGACCGCCGTGTCCAGCTTGGCCGCGATCTGGGCATAGGCGTCCAGCGTCTCCTGCTTGCTGAACATCCCCGACCGCGCGCCCAGCACATAGCCCCAGAATTGCGTCTGCCCTTCATAGACCCACAGAAGATTGTCCTGCATCGGCACGTTGAAGTCGGGCGTCCAGAGCAGGTCCGGGCGGCGGAACTTGCCGTCCCAGCTATGGGTGAATTCATGCGGCAACAGATTGCGGTCCAGCAGCGCCTCGCCCTTGTCCCAGCTCTTGAAATAGCCCGGTTCGACCTGGTTCTCGGACGAGCGATGATGCTCCAGGCCGATCCCGCCCATCTCGTCGGTGATGGCGAGCAGGAAGTCATAATGGTTGAAATGATAGGCGCCGAACAAGGCGCCGGCCTCCGCTACCAGCTTCTTGTGCTTGGCGATCTGTTCGGGCTTGTAATCCAGTTCGTCGGCATCGTCGGCGACCAGGTTCAGCGTGACGTTTTGCCCCAAGTCCACCGCCTTGAAATGGGTGCCGGCGAATACCGGCGAATCCTGCAACGCCTCATAGTCGATCGTCTCATAGGCGACGACATTGCCGCTCTTCGTCCCGCGCAGCGCGGTCGCGGCCTGCCAGCCGGCGGGATAGGTCACGGTCGGCTGGATCGGAATCTGGCGCGTATAATAGCCGGCCGGATAGAGCGACACGCTCTCCCACTGGATGTTCAGCATCTTGGGCGTCACGACGACGCGGCCCTGGGCGGGCTGGGTGGCGGACAGGAACTGGAACTGCGCCACGACTTCGGTCACACCCTGCGGCACGTCGAGATTGAAGGCATAGACGTTCAGCGGATCGCGCTTCCATGCCAGCGTCTGGCCATTGGCGGTGAAGGTCAGGCCCGTCAGCTTCTCGATCTGCCCGCGCGGGGCGTGATTGCCCGGCAGCCAGGCCGGCATCATCAGCGTCATCGGCCCGGCGGCGGCGACGGGGATCGTCTCCTTGACGCGGAAGATGCGCTGGACCGTGTCGGTCGCATCGACCTCCAGCTTGATGGTGCCGCCCGGATAGGGGATGTCCTTTGGTGCAGGTGCGGCGCTGTCGACGGGCAGGGCGGTCGGCTTGGACCGGATCGCGTCCTGGGCGAAGAGCGGGCTGGCGATGGCCGTCGAAAGGCAAAGGGCGGCAGCAATGCTGCGGATCATGGAGGTCTCCGAAAATGCAGATGGGCCGAACGGCCCGATTGCCCCTAGCATGGCGAGGGCGCGGCGCGTCGTCCACCCCCTGATGGCGGCCGGTAAAAAGCGCGTTTCCTTGGGGGTGATTTGCCGTTAAAGGCCCGGCCCCATGGCGAAGATAGAAACGCCGCGCCCGGTGCGCGGAACGCAGGACATGCTGGGCGGCACCACGGAGGCGTTTGCGGAACGCTTCGCGCATGTGGTCGCGACCTTCGACCGGGTGCGCAAGCTTTATGGCTTCCAGCGGGTCGAAGTGCCGGTGTTCGAATCCACCGCCGTCTTCGCCCGGTCGCTGGGTGAAAGCACCGACGTCGTCTCGAAGGAGATGTACACGTTCGAGGATCGCGGCGGCGACAGCATCACCCTGCGCCCCGAATTTACCGCCGGGATCAGCCGCGCCTATATCACCGAAGGCTGGCAGCAATATGCGCCGCTCAAAGTGGCGACCCACGGGCCTTTGTTTCGCTACGAACGCCCGCAAAAGGGCCGCTTCCGCCAGTTCCATCAGCTCGACGCCGAAATCATCGGCGCGGGCGAACCGGGCGCGGACGTGGAACTGCTGGTGCTGGCCGACCAGTTGCTCAAGGAACTGGGCGTCGCAGACGGCGTGACGCTCAATCTCAACACGCTGGGCGACGGGCCGAGCCGTGATGCCTGGCGCGCCGCGCTGATCGCCCATTTCGAGGCGCATCGCGACCAGTTGTCGGAAGACAGCGTCGAGCGGCTGGCGAAGAACCCGCTGCGCATCCTCGACAGCAAAGACCCGCGCGACCGCCCGGTCGCCGACAGCGCGCCCGACATCGACGCCTATCTGACCGACGAAGCGCGCAGCTTCTTCGAGAAGGTGACGGCGGGGCTGGATGCCGCAGGCGTGGCGTGGGAACGCAATGCCCGGCTGGTCCGCGGCCTCGACTATTATCGCCACACCGCGTTCGAATTCATCACCGACCGTCTGGGCGCACAGGGCACCGTGCTGGGCGGAGGGCGCTATGATGGCCTGATCGAAAATCTGGGCGGCCCCGCGACCCCTGCGGTCGGCTGGGCGGCAGGGATCGAGCGGCTGGCGATGCTGATGGATATGCCGGACATCGAGAAGCCCAGCGTGGTGCTGATTCCTATGGGCGAAGCGGCCGAAACGAAGGCGATCGGCATCGTCGCCGATCTGCGTCGCGCTGGCGTCGCCTGCGACATGGGCTATCGCGGCAATATGAAGAAGCGGATGCAGCGCGCTAATGCGTCTGGTGCGTCATGGGCGATCATATTGGGCGACGATGAACTGGCCCGCGGCGAAGCGTCGGTGCGGAATCTAGGCACGGGCCAGCAGCAGGCCGTCGCGCTGGACGCCCTGATCGGGACGGTGACGGCGCTCTGATGCACATCTCCCCCGAACGCATCGCGCAGATCGAGGCGCGCCGGGACGAGGTGCAGGCGTCGATGACGCGCGCCGACCTCGCGCCCGAAGCGTTCGTCAAACTGTCGAAGGAATATGCGGAGATCGAACCGGTCGCCCGCGCCGCGCATGAGGTGCGCCGCCTGCGGCAGGAACTGGCCGCGCTCGATGTCATGGCGGGCGGCGGCGGCGATCCCGACGCCGACCCCCTCATGCGCGAAATGGCGCAGGAGGAAATGCAGATCCTCAAAAGCCAGCTTCCGCAAGCCGAACGCGCGCTGGCGCTGCAATTGCTCCCCCGCGACGCCGCCGACGCCCGCCCCGCCATGCTGGAAATCCGCGCCGGCACCGGCGGCGACGAAGCGGCGCTGTTCGCCGGCGACCTGTTCCGCATGTATCAGCGCTATGCCGACACCCAGGGCTGGAAGATGGAGCTGATGTCGGCCAATGCGTCCGAAGTCGGCGGCTTCAAGGAAGTGGTGGCCAGCATCAATGGCGTCGGCGTCTTCGCCAAGCTGAAGTTCGAAAGCGGCGTCCACCGCGTCCAGCGCGTCCCTGCGACCGAAAGCGGCGGGCGCATCCACACCAGCGCGGCGACCGTCGCCATCCTGCCGGAACCCGAGGAAGTCGATGTGCAGATCGCCGATGGCGACCTCAAGATCGACATCTACCGCGCATCGGGCGCGGGCGGTCAGCACGTCAACACCACCGATTCGGCCGTGCGCATCACCCATCTGCCGACCGGCACCGTCGTCATCCAGCAGGACGAACGCTCGCAGCACAAAAATAAGGCGAAGGCGATGCAGGTGCTGCGCGCCCGCCTCTACGAAGCCGAGCGCGAGCGCACCCAGAGCGAACAGGCCGGCGCACGCAAGGCGATGGTGGGATCGGGCGACCGCTCCGAACGCATCCGCACCTATAATTTCCCGCAGGGCCGCGTCACCGACCACCGCATCAACCTGACCCTGCACCGCCTGCCCGAGATTCTCGAAGGCCCGGGCCTCGCCGACGTCATCGACGCGCTGGTCGCGGAAGATGAAGCGGCAAGGCTGGCGCAACTGGACGGGGTGTCTTGATCCCTTTGCCCGCATGACGATCGAGGGCGTGGCAGACGCGCTCCGTGCAGCCACTGTCCAACTCGCCGTCGCCAGCGACACGGCCCGGCTCGACGCCGAACTGCTGATGGCCCATGCGCTGGGCCTGTCGCGGGGTGACATGCTGCTGCGCCAGCGCGACCTCGGCATCCCCGACACCTTCCCCGCGCTGCTGGACCGACGCCTGTCGGGCGAACCGATCGCCCATATCACCGGCACCCGCGATTTCTGGACGATCAGCCTGTCCGTCACGCCCGACACGCTGATCCCCCGACACGACAGCGAAACGCTGATCGAGGCGGCGGTCGATCATTTCGCAACCCAATCGCCCGCCACGATCCTCGACCTGGGCACCGGCTCCGGCGCGCTGCTGCTGGCGGCGCTGGCGCAATGGCCCGGCGCGCAGGGGCTCGGCATAGACGCTTCCCCACCCGCGCTCGCGGTGGCGCAGGGCAATGCGATGCGACTGGGCATGGCCGACCGCGCCGTTTTCCGCTTGGGCGACTGGGCGCAGGATGTGGAAAGCCCGTTCGACCTGCTGCTCATCAACCCGCCCTATATCGTCGCCGACCTGCCGCTTTCCGGCGACGTGCTGCGCGAACCGGCCAGCGCGCTGTTCGCGGGCGCCGATGGCCTGGACGATTATCGCCGCATCGCGCCCGATTTGCTGCGGCTGATCGCGCCGGGCGGCATGGCCGCGATCGAGATCGGCCATGACCAGGCGGCCAGCGTCACCGCGCTGCTGAAGGAAAGGGGGCTGGCCGTCGCCTTGCGGCGCGACCTCGCCGGGCACGACCGCTGCCTGATCGTGACAAACCCAGGTTAGAAATGGTCGATTTACCATCGGGCAAGCGAAAATTGCTTGGTTTATCGCGCGAAAGCCACTACATCAGCGTCAGGGACGGCTCTATCTTGTGACATGGTCGCTTAGATCGTTGATAGAAAAGGCCGTTTTCCCGCTCCTTAAAGTCATGACGGCGCATGCTGCGCAGCGCCGCTGGCAGTCGGGGTAATGATCCGGGAAGGATCATGCCGTGGCGGAGCCGTATCCGGCCTGAAGGACAGGCCGTGCTTGGGGATGGCGACTGAACAGTGTTTTCAGTGAATGATATCATAGCGAACGCAAGGATCATGTCTTGATCAACAACCGGCAGGCCGGCCGCCGCAATCGCGGCCGGAACAATAATAACAACGGACGTCCCAACGGCAATAATCGGGGCGGTGGCGACAACGGTAATCGCATCGACAACCGCGCCCGCGGCAATGCGACCCAGCTTCTTGAGAAATACAAGAATATGGCCCGCGACGCCCAGATGGCGGGCGACCGGGTGAATGCCGAATATTATCTCCAGTTCGCCGATCATTATTTCCGCGTGCTCGCCGACAACCGCGCCCGCCAGGAGGAGCAGAACCCCCGGCAGCGCACCCGCGACGAGAATTTCGACCAGGATGGCGACGATTTCGACGGCGGCTACGATGGCGTCGACGATTTCCGCAGCGACCAGCAGCACGCCTATGATCGTACCCCGCGGGAGCAGGCCCCCCGTGAACAAAATGGGCGGGACCAGAGCCAGCGTGAACAGGGCCAGCGTGAACAGGGCCAGCGTGAACAGGGTCAGCGCGACCAGCAGGCCCCGCGTGACCAGCAGGATCGCCGGTCTGAGCGTCAGGACGATCGCGAAGCCCGCGAGCCGCGCGACAATCGCGACTATCGGGAACCCCGCGACAATCGCGAGCCGCGCGAACCCCGCGAGGCGCGCGCCGGCAATGTCCGTCGCGACCGTCCCCGCCGCGATCGCTTCAATGCCGACGGCGATGCCCCGGTGCAGCAGGAAATGGGCGTAGAAGGCCCGGCGGGCAATCCCGCTACGGAAGCCCCGCGCCAGCAGCCGGTCGTCCAGACCGCACCCGAAGCGGCCGCGCCCGAAGCCGAGGCCCCGCGCCCCCGTCGCGGTCGCCCGCGCAAGGTCGTGGCTGAAGCGGAAGCGAGCGAAGGGCTGGACCTGGCGGTGCTGCCGCCCTCGATCGCCCGCGCCGACAATGACGCCGAAGTGGCCGAGGAAGCGCCCAAGAAGCGCACCCGTCGCGCCCGCCCGGCGACCGAAGCCGCCGAATAAGCGCTCGATAGCGAAAAAATCAGGGGACGGCGCCGCAACGCGCCGTCCCCTTTTTCATGTCCCTGTCTTTTCTTGCCGCTACCGACAAGCCGGCTTTGCAACCCCGGCGCGATCCGGCACAAGGCGCTAGAGCGGTTGATCCGATTGTATCGGATCAACCGCTCTAGATTATTGGTTTTACGCGATTTCCGAGTCATCAGATGATTTCATCTGATTAGAAATCGCTCTATATATCTGGCACATATCTGGAGAGAGGCCGATGAGAGCCGCGCACCTGCTGCCCCTGATGTTCACTGCCCTGCCCCTGTCGGCCCTTTCCCTGTCGGCCCTGTCCCCTTCGGCGATGGCGCAAAGCGCGGCCGATCCCACCGGCGCCACCGCGCAGGGCGATGTCGCCGTCACCATCTACAATAATGGCCAGTCGCTGGTGCAGGACGATCGGCAATTGCCGGTGACGGCAGGCCGCAACCGCATTGAATTTCCCGACGTGTCGGCCCGCATCCGCCCGGAAACGGTGAACCTGTCGGGCCCCGGCCTCGCCATCGTCGAACAGAATTTCGATTATGACCTCCTTTCCCCCGACAAGTTGATGGACAAGGCGGTGGGGCAGGAAGTGACGCTGCTGCGCACCAACCCGGCCACCGGCGCGGAAACGCGCGAACGCGCCAAGATTCTCGCCGCCAATGGCGGCATTGTCCTCCAGATTGGCAGCCGGATCGAGGTGCTGCGCGACGATGGCCTGCCGGTCCGCGTCATCTTCGACCGGGTGCCCCCCAATCTGCGCGCCCGTCCCACCCTGTCGGTCACGGTGCAGGCGGATCGTGGCGGCACGGTGCCCGCGCGCCTTTCCTACCTCACCCCCAATCTGGGCTGGACGGCCGACTATGTCGCGCTGTTCGACGCGGCCAAAGGGGCCATGGACATGCAGGGATGGGTCACGCTCACCAACAATACCGGCACGACCTTCACCGACGCGAAGACGATATTGGTCGCGGGCAACCCGGCCAATGGCGGCGGCCGCAATAATTGGTGGCAAACAGGCAGCGGCGCGATCGATCAGGCCGGGACCGAAAGCGGTCCACGCGAACGGCTGGGCGACTATTATCTCTATCCGCTGGCCGCCCGCACCACGATCGCCAATGCGCAGCAGAAACAGGTCAGTTTCCTCGACGTGAAGGGCGCGCCGGCCCGCGCCACCTATGAATATGTCAATGGCTGGCTTGGCAGTTCGGCCGAACCGATGAGCGCATCGAGCGTGCTGAAATTCTCCACCTCGAAGGAAGGCGGCCTGGGCGATCAACTGCCTGCCGGCACGATCCGCGTCTATATGCGCGACGCGCGCGGCAACCCGCAATTCATCGGCGAAAACAGCATCGACCATACGCCCATGGGGTCTTCCATGGCGCTCCGCACCGGCGAGGCGTTCGACGTGAAGGTGCGCCCCACCGTCGAACAGCGCACGCGCAAGGGCAGCGCGCGCTGGGAAACCAGGATGCGCTACACGCTCACCAACGCCCGGCCCGAATCCGTGACGATCGATCTGGCGCAGCAGGGATTATGGGGCGACACGCGCGTGACGGCGCAAAGTCTGGAAGGCAAGCGCGTCTCTGCCGACCGGATGGAATGGAGCGTGCCGGTGCCGGCCAACGGCACGATCGACCTCAGCGTCACCTTCGATTCGCGCTACTGACGGGAGAGCGCCCGTGCCGCGCATCCTTGTCCTGTTGTTGGCGCTCTGGGCGCTGGCCGTCCCGGCGCAGGCGGAAACGATCGTTTCGCCCCGCGCCGATTCCGTCTCCGTCACCGTCTACCGCGCGCCCTTCCGGGCCAAGGGGCCGATCGACCGCGACTGGCCGGGCGGCTATGCGCTCGTCACCGAAAGCCGCACCGTCGATCTGCCCCAGGGCGACTCGGTCGTGCGGTTCGAAGGGGTGGCCGAAGGACTGATGCCCGAAACCGCGATCCTCTCCGGCATGCCGCGCGGCGTGCGGGAAAAGAACCGGGACGCCCGGCTGCTGTCCCCCGCCGGCCTCGTCGACGCCTATCTCAAGCGCAGCGTCACCCTGCGCCGCACCGACCGCAAGACCGGCAAGGTAACCGAGCAGGACGCGATCATCAGCGCCGGGCCGACCGGGGGCGTGATTCTCAAGACGGCGCAGGGCTATGAGGCGCTGGGGTGCAGCGGCCTGCCAGAGCGGATGCTCTATCCGCAAAGACCCGCCGATCTGTCGCCCCGCCCGACCCTGTCGGTGATCGCCACAAGCGACCGGCCGACCCGCGCGACGCTGCAACTCACCTATCTGGCCGAAGGGTTCGACTGGGCCGCCAACTATGTCGCGGACATGGGCGACGATGGCCGCACGCTCGACCTCATGGCCTGGCTGACGGTCGCCAATGGCGGGGTCACCGGCTTTCCCGATGCGCAGTTGAGCGTCATCGCGGGCCAGCCCACCAAGCAGGCGCGCGGGGTGCAACCGCGCCCGACCGGCGGTCCGCTGCGCCTGACCTGCTGGCCGATGGACGTCACCAGCACCCATCCGCGCTGGGATCTGTTCCCGGTGCAGGCGCCCGAAGCCGCGATGATGATGGAGGGCGCGCAGGACATCGTCGTCACCTCGATGCGCCGCACCGAACGCGTCGCCATGGCAGCGCCCGCGGCGCCGCCCCCTCCACCGCCATCGCCACCGCCGCCGCCCGAAGATGTCGGCGACCTCAAACTCTATCGCGTGCCGGTGACCGTCGATGTCGCCGCCAATGCCCAGAAGCAGGTCGCGCTGCTGCGCCAGCCGGGCGTCAAAGTGGAGCGGCTCTATGCGGCCACCATCGGCTATGGCGACGGCGCGAGCGACTCGCGGCCGATGACGCTGCGGCTGCGATTGCAGAATCGCAAGGATGACGGCCTCGGCCTGCCCATGCCGTCGGGCCGGGTCGCGATCTTCGAGGATGTCGGCGGCCTGCGCCTGCTCGCGGGCGAAGCCGATATCGGCGACAAGGCGGAAGGCGAACGGGTCGATTATGACATCGCGGCCAGCGCCGACGTCCGCATCGCCGCGCGGGCGACGGGACAGTCTCGCAAGTCCCGCAACTGGGCGATCACGCTGAGCAACGCCCGGCCCTTCGCGGTGACGGCGGAAGTCACCATTCCGCACGACATCGCGCCCCGTCCCACCGCCATGGAGCGGCGTGGCAACGGATGGATCTGGCGGGTCACGATCCCGGCCAACGACACGGTGACATGGTCCTATGCGGAGCGGCTGGCGCGCTGACCGTCAGGCGTCGGACGTCAAAAGTCGGGGAGGGGCCGCGGCCGGTGATTGGCGTCCAGCGCCACGAACGTATAGACGCCGCTGGTCAGCAGCACTTCGTCCATGCCGACGCCGCGGATCGCCACCACGTCGATCCGGATCGCGACCGACGTGCGGCCGCGCCGTTCCTCGACCGCATAGACCGACACGACATCGCCCAGCAGGATCGGCGTGATGAAGGTCATGCTCTCGATCGCCACCGTGGCCACCGCGCCGCGCGCGATTCGCGCCGCGACGATGCCGCCGGCGATATCCATCTGGCTCAGCACCCAGCCGCCGAAGATGTGGCCGTTGGCGTTGATGTCGGTCAGATGCGGCACCAGCCGCAGCACCACCTCACCCCGCTTTCCGGTTTTCGCCGTGTCAGTCGTCAAGCGGCACCTCGTCCTTCAGCCTGTCCATCACCTGTTCGTCATGCCCGGTGCCGCTCGACAGGAATGTCAGCGCCATCAGGCCGGTCCCCAGCATGAAGGTCAGCCATACGCCCAATATGGTGGCGATCGCCATGTGAATCGGCAACTGGCCCGCCCACCAATGGAGGAACAACAGCGCCAGTCCGACACAGACCGCGCCGCCCAGCGCCATCCACGCCATGATGCGGCGAAACCGCGCCCAGGCGGTTGCGGCGATCTGTGGATCATCCAGGGCTTGCTTGCGCGTCATCTCTTTTCATTGGGCCGCGAAAGTGGGATCATCAAGCGCCTATCGGGAAATGTCTCGGAAAAGGAGAGTGGTCATGAGCATCGCAACGATTTTGCAGGGCAAGGGCGACGTTGTCAGCGTACGGCCCACCGACAGCGTGCTCTCCGTCGTGCAATTGCTGGCGGAACGGCGGATCGGTTGCGTGCCGGTGGTTGAGGATGGGCAGGTCGTCGGCATTTTTTCCGAACGCGATGTGGTCTATCGGGTCGCCACCGAAGGCGCAGCCGCACTCGACCATGATGTCGGCGAAGTCATGACCGCGCCCGCCATCACCATCGACCATCAAACGCCGGTAATTCACGGCCTGTCGCTGATGACGAAGCGGCGCATCCGCCATCTGCCGGTCGTGGTCGACGGCGCGCTGGTGGGCATGATCTCGATCGGCGATCTGGTCAAATTCCGGATCGATACCATCGAATCGGAAGCCGCGGCGCTGCGCGACTATATCCAGACCGCCTGATCCGGCCCCAGCCGTCGGTTCAGGCCGGGGCCTGGACCGGCGGCGCGCGCCGCACCACCAGCGCGACCAGTTCCATCAACGTGCCGCGCGCGCACAGCATCAGCGCGGCGAGGAAGGCCAGCCCTCCCGCCGGGACCAGCACGCACAGCCGCAACGGCGCTGCCAGCGGCGGCAGCAGCCGGTCGATCGCCATCACCACCCCCGCCATCAGGATCGAACAGCCCAGCCCCGGTGCGGCGGCGCGGATCAGGTCGACGAAGCGCAATCCCATCGGGCCGCCCGCCAATCGGGCGGTGACAGCGGTGAGAATCGGGAAGGCGATCAGCCAGGCCCAGGCCAGGCCGATCGCGCCGGACTGGATGCCGATCAGAAAGGCGACCGGCATCAGCACCGCGCCGACCGCGGCGACTCGCGCGGTCGTGCCGGGGCGGCCCAGCGCATTGCTGACCGGCGCGAACATCACCTGCAGCGTCATGAACGGCATCGCCAGCGCCAGGATCGCGACGAAGGGCGCCATTTCCAGCCATTTCTGCCCGAACAATGTCTCGACCAGCGGCTCGGCCGTCACCGCCATGCCCAGATAGATGGGACAGGTCAGCAGCAGCAGCAGCTTCACCGCCTTGCAGAAGGACCAGGCCACCCGCGACACGTCCTTCTGCATCCGCGCATAGGCGGGAAAGGCGACGTCGTTGAGCGGCGGCACGAATTTGCTGACGAAAATCTGGGTCAGGAACAGCGCCTCGGCATAGAGGCCCAGTTGATGCGGCTCCAGCATGCGGCCGCCGATGAAGATATCGGCCTGGCTCTGGATGATCCAGAACATCTGGCCGCCCAGCAGCGATGCGCCATAGGCGACCATCGCGCCGGTGCCACGAAAATCGAAAGTGGGAATCGGCCTGAATCCGGTGGCGATGACATAGCCTGCCGCCTTGACCCAGAAACCGGCGATCGGCGCGAACACCAATGTCCACACCCCCCATCCAGACAGGGCGCCGATCAGCGCCACCGCGGCCGAAGCGATCGCGGCGATCAGGTTGACGAGGGCGGGCCGCTTGAAATCGAGCGCGCGTCCCATGATCGCTTCGGGCACGGAGAGGAAGGGGGTGGAAAGATAGAGCAAAGCCTGCACCCGCAGCAGGTCGGCGACCATCGGCTGGTCATAATAGTCGGCCGCCAGCGGCGCGATCGCCAGTTGCAGCAGCGCCAGCGCGCCGTTCAGCAACAGCATGATGGTGAAGGCCTGGCGCAGCCGATGGGTTTCCACCGTGTCAGACTGCACCAGGGCGCTCACCAGCCCATAGCCGTTGAGGAAGGTCGCGAAGTTCAGGATCACCTGGGTCATGGCGAACAGGCCGTAATCGGCGGGATCGAGCAGGCGGATGACCGCCAGCGTCACCACCCAGCTCATCATCTGCGAGAGGATCTGGCTGCCCGATCGCCAGAATATGGCGCTGCGTATCCGTGCGCCGAAACCCGCGTCATTCGCGTCGGCATCCTGCAATGTCATGCGCCCGTCTTTCCTGAAATCCGATCGATCATGCATCGGCTGTAGCGGCCAACCCCCAAAAATTTCTGAAATAAAATTGCAAAAAGCATTTGACGGGTCAG
>NZ_JAIQXR010000020.1:0-91779 GCF_020166615.1 Sphingobium sp. 3R8
CCTCAATGCGGCTGTGGCTCAGGGCTTATGAGTCTACGGCCTAACCATTCGACTGTCAGAACGGGAAGCTCTCGGCAATTTCATTGATCGAAGAGTACGGTTCGATCTGCGCAAGCAGTTCAGTCGGTATGGTATTGAATCGGCCGGAAAAGGGCCCGTACGCGTAAATAGAAGAGAAAATGACACTTCAGGAAGCGAACTGACCTTCCGGTTGCCGGATGCACGCATCGGAGACATTGCCTATGATGTGACTTTAACGCAAAAAACCTTGGAAAATGCACAAGTAAGAGGTTTTTTCAATACAGATTTCAAGCCCAATCATGTTATTATCATTCGCCCTCGTCAGGTCGGATTAAATAGTAGCTATATTATAACACGACCGGAGACAAAAAAATGATTGAATATTTTGTTAGCTCTTATCGTAAAACCAATCCCTATATTCCAGATTCACTTAGCGAAATTTATGATATGCTGGGATCTATGATCTTAGGTGCCCCCACCTTTATCGACGCAACCGGGGTTTTCCACGATCAAAACATCGACACCGAATTTCATGCGCTGACCGAGGGGTTCGGGAAAGTGCGCAAGAAACTCGGCGAAGAGCGCTATGCGCAACTGATCGCACTCGCCGCGCAGGCGAAGGCCCTTTTCGCCGACGACCCCAACGATGACAACGGAAAGACCGATGAGGGCCGGACCTTATTGTTCGAGATCGAAAAGCTGATCCAGGCAACACGATCGCGCCGCGTGGCTGCGAAGCGGAAGGACGATGACGGCGACGTTTCCGGCGATTGAGCAAAAGAGGGGCGCTGTCTGTCCCTCGATCACTTGGCCGTCGGCCGCATCGCCAGCGCGTCGCGCGCGGCCTCCGCCAGCTGGCTGACCGAGAAGGGCTTGGGCAGGAAGGCGACATGGGCGATGTCGATCGATTTGCGCAGCTGTTCCTCGGCATAGCCCGACATGAACAGCACCGGCAGGTCGGGATAGGCGCGGCGGGCCTGGGCGACCATAGCGGGGCCATCCATATTGGGCATGACGACGTCGGAGATGAGGAGGTCGATCTTCTCCGGGCCGCCCAGCACCTCCAGACCCTGTTCGCCGTCATTGGCGGTCAGCACCTTATAGCCCTGCCGCGTCAGCGCCCGTTCGGCGACGGCGCGGACCATATCTTCGTCCTCCACCAGCAGCACGGTGCCGGTGCCCCAGGTTTCGGGCCGCGGCGCGGGCGCCTTCACCGGGGCCGGCTGTTCGGCGTCGGCGCCGGCATAGACCGGCAGGTAGATGACGAAGCTCGCGCCGCGGCCCAGTTCGGATTCGGCGAAGATATAGCCGCCCGACTGTTTGACGATGCCGTAGACGGTGGAGAGGCCAAGGCCCGTGCCCTTGCCCAGTTCCTTGGTGGTGAAAAAGGGTTCGAAAATCTTCGCGAGGATGTCCGGCGGGATGCCGAGCCCGGTGTCCGACACGCGCAGCGCGGTATAATCGCCCACCGGCAATATCTGCTGGCGCATCTCCCGCACCTTGATCGCGGGGACGGCGTAGGTCTGGATATTGACGGTGCCGCCTTCGGGCATGGCGTCGCGGGCGTTGACCGCCAGGTTGACGATCACCTGCTCCAACTGGCCCGGATCGGCGCGGATCGCGCCCAGATTACGACCGTGGGTCACGTCCAGCTTCACATTTTCGCCGAGCAGGCGCTTGAGCAGGTTGGAAACGTCGGCGACGATGTCGGGCAGTTGCAATATCTGCGGGCGCAAGGTCTGCTGGCGCGAGAAGGCGAGCAGCTGGCGGGTCAGGCCCGCGGCGCGATTGCTGTTCGACTTCACCTGCTGGATATCGTCATAATCGCTGTCGCCCGGCGTATGGCGCATCAGCATCAGGTCGCAATGGCCGATGATCGCGGTCAGGATATTGTTGAAATCATGCGCGACGCCGCCGGCGAGCTGGCCGATCGCCTGCATCTTGGTCGCCTGCGCGACCTGGCGCTTGAGCTTGGATTCTTCGCTATTGTCCTTGAGGCTGAGCAGCACCGCCGCTTCGCCCAGGCCCCGCACGCCGGCCAGACTGAGCGCGATCGGATCGTCGGGCGTGTCGCGCATCCGCACCGCGATGTCGCCGGACATTTGCGGGCCGACGGCGAAACGGCGCACCGCGTCGGCGACCGCCGCCTGATCCTCCCGCACGACGAGGTCGCCGGGATAGCTGGGCTTGTCGCCGGACTTGAGGCCCGCGACCCGCGCGAAGGCGTTGTTGACGAACAGGACGCGCCCGTCCCGGTCGGCCATGGCGAGGCCGAAGGGCAGCAGCGACAGCAGGGTTTCGATATAGGAGAGCGCGGAGGTGCCGCCACCGCCCGCCGGTTCGTCGATCAGCAGCAGCAGCATCGGCCCGTCCTGCATCGACGCCTGCGATCCGTTGGGCTGGGCGGCGCGCTTCAAGGGTACCTGGAGCAGGCGCAGCGGCAGGCCGCCCTGCTCCTCGCGCGCCAGAAACAGTCGCCCCTTGTCATCCACCCGCATATGGGCGGCGAAGTCGCGGCCGCCGATATTGGCGTCGATCCGCCCGGCGGCGCGCAGCAGGAAGGCGCCATTGGCGGCGCGGATGCGCCCCTCCCCGCCGATCAGCACCGCCATGATGCCTGCTTCGCCGAGCTGGCGGCCCGCTTCCCCGGTGAGGAAGCGATTGACGTCGTCCAGCGCGCTGGGCTGGCGCACCGGCGAGAAGCGCCAGAGCAGATAATCTTCCGACCGGCCGGTGCGGGCGACATCGACGTCGAGGCGCAGCGCGCCCTGCGCCACGCCCTCATGCCTGGCCTCACCGTCGCGCCAGGCGGCGCGGGCGGCGGCGGAGAGGGCGTCGTTGAGCGCCGCGTCGGCAGTGACGGCGGGCGGGGTCGGGTAGCCGGGAAACCATTCGCCGAACAGATCGCTGGCGCAGACCAGCCGTCCGCCCCGGTCGGTGACGGCGATCGCCATGCTCGACGCATCGGCCGCGGCGCGGGCCACGGTCCAGTCGGGCGTAGCCTCCCGGTCCGAAATCTGGGGCGGATAGAGATGCTGATACCAGGTCAGCAGCGCTGCTGCGGTCAGGATCGTCGCGGCGAAACCGGCGGCGAGCGGCCAGCTGCCCACCGCGTAGAGGACGAGCGCGGCGGAGGCCAGGGCGGCGAGGATCAGCAGCGGCAGCGCCAAGCGCGAGCGCGGCTGCATCAGCCAGGCCTCTTCACCTCTTTTCAACCCGACACCTCTGATACGAAACTGGACCTGAATGTTCCGCCGATCAGACGCCGGCGGCCTTCTCCAATGCGCCGCTTTGATGGACCTTGCCAATCCTCAATTTGCGCGCCTGCCATTTCCGCCCCATGCGGCGGCGCCAGAACCAGTCTGCGATGACATAGCCGATGACGGCGCTGGCGAGCGAGATCAGGAAGAGGCCGAGCAGCATCGCGGGCGCCGCTTCGGACAGGAGCCATGTGGTCCATTGGCTCACCGATGCATGGCCATCGACCAAAGCCATGAAGCCGGTCGCATCGGCGCTGCGCCCCAGCATCCAGTTGCCCAGCCAGACCGACGCCATCAGGATCAGCGGCGTGGTGGCGGGATTGGAGAGGAAGGTCATCGCGGCGGCGACCGGGATATTGGCGCGGAACGGCAGCGCCAGCAACGCCGCGCCGGCGATCTGCACGCCGGGGATCAGCAGGAAGATGCCAACGAACAGGCCCAGCGCCACGCCGCGCGGCACCGACCGGCGGGTGAAGCGCCAGAGCGAGGGTTCCAGCACACGATGGGCGACGGGGGCCAGGACGCGGCTCTGTTCAAGCGATTCGCGGGTCGGGCAATTGGCGTGCCACCAGCGGGTCAGGCGGCTCATCAGCCTTTGTCCCGCATGATGCGCTGCTGGTCGCGCTTCCAGTCGCGGTCCTTGATCGTCTCGCGCTTGTCGTGATTCTGCTTGCCCTTGGCCAGCGCCAGCTCGATCTTGGCGCGGCCGGTGCTGTTGAAATAGATCATCAGCGGCACCAAAGTCATGCCCTTGCGCGACACGGCGCTGTGCATCTTCTCGATCTCGCGCTCGTGCAGCAACAGCTTGCGCGGCCGCTTGGGCTCGTGATTCTCGCGGTTGCCATGGCTATATTCGGGGATGTTGCTGTTCACCAGAAACACCTGGTTGCCCTTCACCTCGGCATAGCTTTCGGCGATATTGCCCTCGCCCCCGCGCAACGCCTTCACCTCCGTGCCTTGCAGGGCGATGCCGGCCTCGAATACGTCCTCGATGAAATAGTCGAAGCGTGCGCGCCGGTTTTCGGCGACGATCTTCTTCTTGTCGAAGGTTGCGGGACGGGGGCGGGCCATGGTCTTGTTTATGCTTCCATTCGTGTCGGGCCGGGATGGCGACTATACGCCCCGCGCCCCTCTCCTATTCCATGCCTGCGCCCGGAATGGGCAGGATATGGTGTCGATCGCGTCGTTACACCAGCCCGGCGATTTCCAGCGCGCGATCGACCGCGGCCCGGCTCGATTCCGACGGCCAGGTGATCGGCAGGCGGACGTCGCTGGGCATGTCGGCGCGCACGCGCGTAAGCGCATATTTAACCGGACCGGGTGAAGAATCGCTGAACAGGGCATCGTGCAGGGGATAGAGACGATCCTGCAACGCCAAGGCGCCATCCCAGTCATGGCGCGCGCAGGCCGCCTGGAAATCGGCGCACAGGCGCGGCGCGACATTGGCGGTGACGCTGATGCACCCCTTGCCGCCCATCGCGTTGAAACCCAGCGCCGTTTCGTCATTGCCCGAAAGCTGGCAGAAGTCGGGACCGCAAGCCAGCCGCTGGGCGGTGACCCGCCCCAGATTCCCGGTGGCGTCCTTGATCCCCACGATCGACTGATATTCCTCGGCCAGACGATACATCACCGGCACGCCGATGTCGGTGATGGTGCGACCGGGCACATTGTACAGGACGATCGGCAGGTCGCAGCGTTCGGCCAGATAGGCGAAATGCTGATACACGCCATCCTGATTGGGCTTGTTATAATAGGGCGCGACGACCAGCGCGGCGTTCGCGCCGGCACCCTGCGCCGCATACATATGTTCGAGCGCGATTCGCGTGTCGTTGGAGCCGCAGCCGGCGATCACGGGGACGCGGCCGGCGGCCTGATCGACGCAGATGGCGATGACGCGATTATGCTCCTCGACCGTCATCGTCGCGCTTTCGCCGGTGGTGCCGCAGGGGACGAGCGCGCTCGAACCTTCCTCTATCTGCCAGTCCACCAGCGCGCGAAACGCCGCCTCATCGACCAGCCCATCGCGAAATGGGGTCACCAGAGCCGGAATCGAGCCCGAAAACATGATTAAACTCCTTCAAATCTCCGGGCAGCCGGGGCATGATCGATCGAGCCGCGCGCTATAGCGCGTCATTCAGGGCCTGATAAGGATGCAATTGCGATAATGTCCAGCATGCGCGCCACCACCCATGTCGAAAGTTATCTGATCCGCATGCCCATCATTGCCCTGTTGCTCATGACCGCCGGCGCCGGCGCCCAGACCGAGATGGTCCAGCCCGTACCGCCCGAATATCCCACGGCGCGCGGTCCGGTCGTCCAGCCGCTGCCTGCGCAGAATAACGGCCCCAGCCCCTGGCAACAGGCGCAAAGCCGGATCGGCGTGGCGCAGGACGGCAGCATCGCCGGCACGATCAGCCAGTGGCGCGCCTTGCAGCAGAGCGACGCCCTCGGCTTTTCCACCTATGCCAGCTTCATCGTCGCCAATCCCGGCTGGCCGGGCGAGGACCGGATGCGGCGGCTGGCGGAGACGGGAATCAATCCCGACAGTTTCGATCCCAGCCAGGTAGCGGGATTCTTTGCGCGCTTCCCGGCGCGAACCGCGACCGGCCATGCCCGCAACGCCGTGGCGCTGATGCAGCTCGGCCGGATGGACGAGGCGCGAATCGCCGCCCGCAATGCCTGGATCGGCGGATCGCTCAGCCCCACCGACGAGGCGCGGCTGCTGTCGCTGTTCGGCTCCAGCCTGACGCCCGCGGACCATGACCAGCGTGCCGACGCGCTGCTCTGGGCCAATGACAGCAACGGCGCGGCGCGGATGATCGCCTATGTCAGCCCCGCCCGGCGGCCGGTATTCCAGGCGCGTATCGCCTTCCGGCGCAAGGCGCCCGATGCGGCGATGCTGATGCAGGCGGCCGAGGCCACGGGCGCGAGCGATGCGGGCTTCGTCGCCGACAAGGCGATCTGGCTGCGCGACAGCGGCAACTGGGTCGCGGCGCGGCAATATCTGGCGAACCGCAGCGCCGTCGCCTACCGCCCCAGCAACGCCGAGAAATTCTACGAAATCCTGCTGGATCAGGCGCGCGCCGCATCCAATGACAGCCAGTGGAGCTTCGCCTACGGCATCGCCAGCAAGATCGACGACGCAGTCGCGCCGGGCACCGACATCAGCACCCAGCCGATCGGCGTGCGCGACGACTATACCAGCCTGGCCTGGCTGGCGGGCAGCACGGCCTTTTACAATTTGAACCGCCCGACCGACGCGGTGACGATGTTCCGCCGCTATGCCGATGCGGCCAAGTCGCCCCAGACCAAGTCGAAAGGCTATTATTGGGCCGGCCGCGCCGCGCTCCAGTCCGGCGATGCGGCTACCGCCAACAGCTATTTTGCCCAGGCGGGCGTCTATCCCGATCAGTTTTACGGGCAACTGGCGCTGGAGCGGCTGGGCCGCCCGATCCCCGCCCCCGCCACGGTTGAGCGGCCGGTGCCGATTTCCCAGGCCGAACGCGCCGCGTTCGACAATCGGACGGTGGTGCGCGCGGTGCAGGCGCTGGGCCAGATGGGTTATTGGGAAGACCAGAGCAAATTCGCCCGCGCCATCGCCAACAATGCCGACAGCGATACCGACCATTATCTGGCGGCCGAACTGGCGCAGAAGATCGGCCGCCCGGACATGGGCGTGATGGTCGGCCGCCGCGCCGTGTCGAGCGGGCTGACCGGTTATGGCCAGAGCGCCTTCCCGCGCGTTCCGGTGCCGTCCGAAGCGCAATATAACTGGACCATGGTCCATGCTATCGCCCGGCAGGAAAGCCAGTTCGACAAGCAGATCGTCAGCCATGCCGGCGCGCGCGGCCTGATGCAGCTGATGCCCGGCACCGCGCGCGAGCAGGCGGGCAAGCTCGGCATGAGCTACAATCCTGGATCGCTCAACGAGCCGAGCTACAATATCATGCTCGGATCGTCCTATTTCCAGCGGATGCTGGACTATTATGGCGGCAGCTACCCGCTGGCGGTGGCGGCCTATAATGCCGGGCCGGGCAATGTGAACAAATGGGTTCGCGCCAATGGCGACCCACGGATGCCGGGCGCGGACATGCTGCGCTGGATCGAGCAGATCCCGATTGTCGAGACGCGCAACTATGTGCAGCGCGTGCTGGAAAATGCCGTGGTCTATGAGGCGATGAACCCGGAGCGGGCGAAGGTCCGGGGGACCAATGCGGTGCTGAGCCGCTATCTGGGCAAGCAGACGCCGGGTTAGGGGTAGTCTTGCAGGCTGCGTCATCGCGCTTCTTCGACGTCGAGAAGAAAGCGGGATTCCGGGTCAGGCGCGGGATGACGAAGATGGGAATGGGCAGTAGGGTGACGCCATGACCACCCCCTATCCCAACTATATTTCCCCCGAAGGCTTCGCGAAGCTGCGCGCCGAATATGACCATTTGCTGGGCACCGAACGGCCGCGCATCGTCGAGGTGGTGAGTTGGGCCGCGGGCAATGGCGACCGCAGCGAGAATGGCGATTATCTCTACGGCCGCAAACGGATGCGCGAGATCGATTTTCAGCTCAAGCGCCTGTCGAAGAAGATGAAGGACGCCAAGGTCGTCGATGCCCGCCAGCAGCCCGACAAGGGCCGGGTCTATTTCGGCGCGACCGTCACCATCGCGGACGAGGACGACAATCACCGCACCGTCACCATCGTCGGCAATGACGAGACGGATGTGGACGCGGGCCGGATCGGCTGGGGATCGCCCATATCGCGCGCGCTGCGCGGGGCGGCGGTGGGCGACCTGCGCCGCGTGCTGCTGCCGGCGGGGGAGAAGGAATATGAGGTGATGGCGATCGCCTATCCGGCATGACCGAGACAGCAAGTTGGACAGTTGTGGCGGTTTTGCGCTTTTCGTGAGCTGAGGAACGCAATACACTTATTCGTGATTATAATTCACGGATCGTGGCAACATTGCACGGACGTAACAGACCGGAACCAGCCCCGTCCGTTCGGGCTGAGCCTGTCAAAGCCCCATTCTTCCCTCCTCGCGACATGAAAGAAGAAAACCCTTCAACAGGCTGAGGGTGAACGGGCTGTATTCTGGATTGCCGTGCGCCTGCCCCCCCCCGGCAGCGGCAATGAGCCATGTGCGGAAATCCGCCATCGCCGGACTGTCGGCGCGCGACATCACGCGGGTGAGCCAGTAGCCGCCCAGATCGACCGCCGTGGCGAAGGGCTGGACCAGGCGGCCCGCGTACAGATCGGCGTGAAACAGGGCGGGCGGGGCCAAGGCGACGCCCAGGCCACGCAGCGCCGCCTGCACCATCAGGATCGAACTGTCGAACAGCGGCCCGCGCAGCGGCGGGCAGAGGAAGCCGGCCGCCGCGAACCAGCGCGGCCATTCGTCGGCGCGGTAGGAGCGCAGCAGGGTTTCGCGCGCGAGCGCGGCCGGATCGGGCAGACGCGCCGCGACCTCGGGCGTGCAGAGCGGGGCGAGCGGCGCGCGCAGGATCGGGTCGGCATGGGTGCCATGCCAGGCGCCGTCGCCGAAGCGGATGGCGAGGTCCAGCCCCTCCCCCGCCAGATCGACGCGGTTGTTGTTGGTCATGATGCGCAGATCGACATGGGGGCAGGCCCGTTCGAAATCCGCCAGCCGATCCAGCAGCCAGCCGGCCGCGAAGGTGCCGACGACGCCCAGATTGAGGATTTCGCGCGGGCGGCCGCCCTCGATCCGGTCCAGCGTCGCACCGATCCGGTCGAGCGCGTCGCCCATGACCGGCAGCAGCGCGCGGCCTTCGTCGGTCAGCATCAGGCCGCGGGGCAGGCGGCGGAATAGCGGCGCGCCCAGTCGCGCCTCCAGCCCTGCCACCTGCTGGCTGACCGCACCCTGGCTGACGCACAGTTCGATGGCAGCTTTGGTAAAATTGAGATGACGCGCCGACGCCTCGAAGGCGCGCAAGGCGTTCAGGGGCAATTGGGAGCGGTCCATGGGGCAAGAGCCATAAGCCTGGCTCATGGCTCTGTCGAGAAATGCTGCTTTGCGGGCGGCCGCCCGACAGGGCAGCTTCGCCTTCACGAAGCAATGGAGGCAGGATCATGCGGAAAACGGCGGCATTGGCTATTAGCCTGGCTGGGATCGCGACCATGGGTGCGGGCAAGCCCGGCGGCGGCGCATCGCCGCCGGTCTCGCCCGATCATGCCAAGTGGATGGAACCGCAATCGCCCGCCCGGCTCTACGGATCGACCTATCTGGTCGGGTTCGGCGATTTGAACGTCGCGATGATCCGCACCAGCGCGGGGCTGATCCTGGTCGATGGCGGCGTTCCGGAAGGGGTGCCGGAGATTGCGGCGAATCTCCGCCAGCTCGGCCTGTCGATCAAACAGGTGAAGCTGATCCTCTCCACCGAGCCGCATTATGACCATGCCGGCGGCATCGCCGGGCTGGCGCGGGACAGCGGCGCGACCGTGATCGCCAGCGCGGCCGGCGCGGCGGTGCTGCGGACGGGCGGCGGCGACCCCGACGATCCGCAGGCGGCCTGGCTGGATCGCTTTCCCGGCGTCGCGAAGGTGCGCGCCGCGCGCGATGGGGAAGTGATCCGGCTGGGCGATACCGCCGTCACCGCCCATGCCACGCCGGGCCATACGCTGGGCAGCATGAGCTGGAGCTGGAAAAGTTGCGAGGGGAAGGATTGCCAGACGATCGTCTTCGGTTCCAGCCTCAATCCGATCGCGCCCGATGGCTGGCGCTTTGCCGATCCGGCGCACCGGCCGTTCGTCGACGCGTTTCGCACCAGCTTCGCGCGGGTGAAGGCGATGCGGTGCGACCTGCTGATCCCGTCCCACCCGGCCGACGATCAGGCCGACAGGCTGGCGCGGCTGCACAAGACGCGCACGCCCAACCCGTTTCTCGATTCCGGCGCCTGCCGCGCCTATGCGCAGCGGGCGGAGGCCACGCTGGGCAAGAAGCTGGCGGAGTGACGTCCGTTCGGTTCGCGCAGGCTTTTCGACAGGCTCGAACCGAACGGAGATGGGAAACCCTATTCGTGCGGACGTAGCGCCTGGTTCAGGCTGTCGAGTACCGCGTCGATCGGTTCGGTCACGGTCACGCTGCGCCCTTCGCCGAAGCGGATGCGGGTGCCGTCGCTGACCGAGGAAACGAAGGTGACCTGCGCGGGGTTGATCGCGGTCTGGGTGCGATCGGTGCCGACGAACATCACGAGCATGGCGTCCTCTCCTTTTTTGTGGCTGCATTTTCCGAGCCGTCGACCTTATTGTCGACTTGAAAATGCGGCTGTCTTTGGAAGAACAGCCTAACCTTTTCGCGCGCCGACGCCAGAGGGATCGTTCAGGCGGCGCGGATCGCCGCGATAAAGCCGCCTGCGCGCTGCTCCAGCCGATGCGCTTCCTCGGCCAGGGCGTCGGCGACATCGCGCATCCCCCGCGCCGCCAGGACGGTGGCCTGGGCATTGTCGCTGATCTGCCGCGCGCCGGTGCGGATATGGGCGCTGGACGACCCCGCCTCCGCCACGCTGTCCGCCATGGTCCGGCTGAAGAGACTCTGCCGCGCCACCGCCTCGAACACCGCCGCCGACAGCCGGTCGGCGCGGGCCATGGTGGCGTCCATATGCGCATGGCCGGCCGCCACGTCGCCGATGGCGGTGCGGATATGGTCGATCCGCCCGGCTATGCCGGCCGCGGCGTCGCGGGTCTGCTGGGCAAGCGACTTCACCTCCCGCGCGACCACGGCGAAGCCCTGCCCCGCCTCCCCCGCACGCGCCGCCTCTATCCCCGCATTGAGCGCCAGCATGGCGGTCGCGCGGGCGATGCTGTCGATGAGGGCGATGACCTCGCCAATGCCGTCCGCTTCGCTTTGCAGCGCGGTGCTGCGCGCGACGCCGGATCGGCTGCGAGCGGCAGCTTCGGCGATCGCTGCGCCTGCCGCCTGGGCTTCGGCTTCCATCGCCTGGAAGAGGTGGTGGAGTTCGCTGCCGCCCGACGCCACGCCCGCCAGCCGCTCCGCCGTTTGTGCTGCGGCGACCGCCATCGCGGCGGAGTCCGCGCCGTCGCCCGCCGCGCGTTCCGCCGCTTGCGCCGCCAGCGCCGACAGCCGTTCGGCCATCGCCGCCATGTCGGCGATCATCGTCGCGATATCCTGGCGGAAGGCCGCGCTTTCCTGGGTGATCTGCTCGACCCGTGCGGTCCGCGCCAGCGCCACCCGCGCGTCGCGTTCGGCCGCCAGCCGCAGCAGCAGCCCGCCGTCGAGCACGCCGCCATAGAGGCCGGCGTCGGTGACGATCAGCCCGTCGCAGCCCGCACCCTGCGCCGCGAACAGATCGACCAGCGCCTCCACGCTGGCGGCGCGATCGACCGTGGCGCAGGGGCGGACATGATCGTCCAGCCGTCCGCCGAAACTGGGATTGCGCAGCAGCGCATGGCCGAAGGGGTTGAAGAGGATGCGGCGCATGTCGCGCTCATAGATGGCGCCGACGGGGCGATCGCGCGCATCCAGCACCGGCAGCAGGCGCAAGGCCGAATCGCGCTGGAACCAGTCCACCGCCTCGCTGAGCGGCTGGCCCAGGCGCACGACCGGCGTCCGCTCCGCCAGGGGCAGACCGGGGACGACGGACGGATCGGGCATGGCGATGGGCGCGGCTAACATGGACAGCGGCTTAGACGGTCAATGGTAAATGCGCGGTTAGAATTTCATGACACTTTTGTTACAAGTAGCTGATTTCATTTGGATTTATAGCCAAATGCGTCCTGCGCCAGTTTGACCACGGCAGGGTCCGCATCGGGGAAATCCATCGGCACCAGCTTTTCCAGCCGGTCGGCGACATAGGTCAGGGCCGCGATCCGCCCCGCCTTGCGGTGGTTATTGTCGATCACCTGCCAGGGCGCGTGCTTGCTGTCGGTTTTCTTGAACATGGCGTGCATCGCGTCGAGATAGTCGGCGCGGCGGGCGCGGTTGCGATAGTCGTCCGCGCCGGTCTTCCATCGCTTCCACGGCGTATCGAGCCGCTGGGCGAGCTGTTCGTCCTGGGTTTCCTGGGTGATGTGGACGAACAGCTTGACGAAGTTGGTGCCGGCCTGCGCCAACTGCTTTTCGAAGGCGTTGATCTCGTCATAGCCGCGCTTCCAGTCGGCCTTGCTGCAGAAACCCTCGACCCGCTCGACCAGTACGCGGCCGTACCAGCTACGGTCGAAAATGCCGATATTGTGGCTGGCGGGCAGGCGCGTCCAGAAGCGCCAGAGGAAATGATGGTCGCGCTCCTCCGCGTTCGGGGCGGAAATGGGGTGGACCTGATAATAGCGCGGGTCCCAGTCGGCGCTCATCCGCTTGATGATGCCGCCCTTGCCTGCGGCGTCCCAGCCCTCCAGCAGGATGACGCTGCGTTTGCCATGGAGGATATGGGCGACCTGAATCTTGGCGAGCCGCCGCTGCAGGGCGAGCAGGTCGGCGTCATAGTCGCCCTTGTACTTCGCGCCCTTTTCATAGTCGGCAAGGTCGATGGTCATGGTTACCCTCTCTACCGTTCGGGCTGAGCGAAGTCGAAGCCCTCCACTGAACGCAGTGAAGTGCCTTCGCTACGCTCAGGAGAGTCCTTCGACAAGCTCAGGACGAACGGACTGAAGGATCAACCCTTCGCCTGCGGCTCCACGACGCGGACGTGGAGTTCGCGCAGTTGCTTGAATTCGGCCGCGCTGGGCGCGCCCATCAGCAGGTCTTCGGCGCGCTGGTTCATCGGGAACAGCGTGATTTCGCGCAGATTCTGCGCGCCGCACAGCAGCATCACGATGCGGTCGACGCCCGCCGCCATGCCGCCATGGGGCGGCGCGCCGTACTGGAAGGCGCGGTAGAGGCCGCCGAAGCGGTCTTCGACATCCTGTTGGCTCAGGCCCACCAGTTCGAACGCCTTGACCATCAGTTCGGGCGACTGGTTGCGGATCGATCCCGACGCGATTTCATAGCCGTTGCAGACCATGTCATATTGATAGGCGTTGATCGTCAGCGGGTCCTGATTGTTCAGCGCGTCCAGCCCGCCCTGCGGCATGGAGAAGGGGTTGTGCGCGAAGTCGACCGACTTGGTGTCTTCGTCATATTCGTAGAAGGGGAAGTCCACGATCCAGCACAGATCGAAGCGGTCCTTGTCGATGAGGTCGAGCGTTTCGCCGACGCGGGTGCGCGCCAGCCCTGCCAGCTTGGCGGCCTGGCTTTCCTTGCCCGCCGCGAAGAAGACGCCGTCATTGGGGCCGAGGCCGAGTGCGGCGATCAGCTTGGCGGTCGCTTCCTCGCCATGGTTTTTGGCGATCGGGCCGCCGGGGACGCCATCCTTGATGTTGATATAGCCCAGGCCCGAATAGCCCTCGGCCCGCGCCCAATTGTTCATTTCGTCGAAGAATTTGCGGCTGCCTGCGCCTGCGCCGGGCGCCGGGATCGCGCGGATCACGCTGCCGCTGTCGACCAGCGATGCGAAGATGCCGAAGCCCGATCCGACGAAATGCTCGGTCACGTCGGTGATGAGGATGGGGTTGCGCAGATCGGGCTTGTCGCTGCCGTACTTGAGCAGCGCTTCGGCGTGCGGGATGCGCGGGAAACTGCCTGCGGGGGTCACCGGCTTGCCGTCGGCGAACTGTTCGAACACCTGCGCGATGACCGGCTCCATCGTGTTCCAGACATCTTCCTGGGTGACGAAGCTCATTTCGAGGTCGAGCTGGTAGAATTCGCCGGGCAGGCGATCAGCGCGCGGGTCTTCGTCGCGGAAGCAGGGGGCGATCTGGAAATAGCGGTCGAAGCCTGCGACCATCAGCAACTGCTTATATTGCTGGGGCGCCTGCGGCAGGGCGTAGAATTTGCCGGCATGGATGCGGCTGGGCACCAGGAAGTCGCGTGCGCCTTCCGGGCTGGACGCGGTCAGGATTGGGGTGGAATATTCGGTGAAGCCGATACCCTCCATGCGGCGGCGCATGTCCGAGATGATCTTCGTGCGCTTGACGATATTGGCGTGCAGCGTTTCGCGGCGCAGATCGAGGAAGCGGTAGCGCAGGCGGATATCTTCGGGATAGTCCTGCTCGCCCGCGACCGGCAGCGGCAATTCGGCGGCGGTGGACAGGATGGTGACGCTGTCGGCCACGATCTCGATCTCGCCGGTCGCCATGCGCGGGTTGATCGCTTCGGGTGCGCGCGCGACGACATGGCCATCGATCGTCACGACGGATTCGAGGCGCAGGCTTTCGAGCGCGCGGAGCGGATCGCTGTCCGCCTTCGCCACCACCTGCGTGATGCCATAATGGTCGCGCAGATCGACGAACAAGACGCCGCCATGATCGCGTTTGCGATGCACCCAGCCCGACACGCGGACCTCAGTGCCGACATCGGCTGTGGTCAGGGCGCCGCAGGTGTGGGTGCGATAGGCGTGCATGGCGTTTTGGTCTTTCAGCTTCGTTTTACGGAAATGACAAAGTGTTGCAGTCCCGCTATGGCCTATGCTGTCAAGCATTGACCAGTCCGCCGGACGCGGGCCAGCCCATAATAAGATCGAAGACCATATGCAAATTCATCCGCTGATTACCGACAGCAAGACGCTTTCCGATTTCTGCGCCCGCATCGCAAAGTCCCCCTACATCGCCGTCGATACCGAGTTCATGCGGGAAAACAGCTATTGGCCCGAACTCTGCCTGGTCCAGGTCGCCGACCCGAACGAGGCCGCCGCGATCGACCCCAAGGCGCCGGGGCTGGACATGACGCCGCTGCTGGACCTGCTGGTCGACAATGAGGATGTGCTGAAGGTCTTCCATGCCGGTGGGCAGGACATAGAGATCGTCCACAACCTGACCGGCAAGACGCCGCATCCGATGTTCGATACGCAGATCGCGGCGATGGCGCTGGGGCTGGGCGAGCAGATCGGTTACGGCAATCTGGTCGACGCGTGGATGGGCGTGGTGCTGGACAAGGGCGCGCGCTTTACCGACTGGGCGCGGCGGCCGCTGGACAAACGACAGATCGACTATGCGATCGGCGACGTCACCTATCTGATCCAGATTTTCCCCAAGATGCTGGAAGAGTTGCGCAAGACCGGGCGCGGCGATTGGCTGGACCAGGAAATGGAGCGGATCAGCGATCCGTCACACTATGAGAATGACCCCCAGCAGGCTTGGCAGCGGGTGCGGATCGCCAGCAAGAAGGCGGACGTGCTGGGCCGGCTGAAGGCACTGGCCGCCTGGCGCGAGATCGAGGCGCAGGACAAGAATCTGCCGCGCGGGCGGATCGTGAAGGACGAGACGCTGGCCGACATCGCCAGCCACCCGCCGCGCAATCAGGAGGATCTGGGCAAGGTGCGCGGGTTGAGTGCGACCTGGCGGACCAACGATATCGGCGCGCGATTGATGAGCGCGCTGGCCAAGCACCAGCCGCTGGGCAAGGACGAGATGCCCGAGCGCGACCCCAAGCGGCCGGGGCTGGGCAAGGATGGGGCGCTGGTCGCCGATCTGCTCAAGCTGCTGCTCAAGATCCGGTCGCGCGACATCAATGTGGCGGCGCGGCTGATCGCGCGGACCGACGATATCGATGCGCTGGCGGCGGGCGTGCGCGAGGGCCTGTCGATCCTCGAAGGCTGGCGCTATGAACAATATGGCCGCGACGCGGTCGATCTGGTCGAAGGCCGCATGGCCTTTGCGGTCAAGAATGGCCGGTTGAAGATGACGCGCACGGAATAAGGAGAGCGACGATGCGGATGACGGTTGCGGGCCTGATGGTTCTGGGCCTGACCGCCTGTGTGGGCGCGAATGGGCCGGGGCCGGAAACGCCGCCGGCCGTCGCCGAAGGACCGTGCCAGAATGCGGGCCTCGACAGCTTCGTCGGGCAGAAGGCGAGCGCGCAGGTCGGCGCGGCCTTGCTGAAGGCGTCGGGCGCGAAAAGCTTGCGCTGGGGCGGACCGGGCATGGCGATGACGATGGATTTCCGGCCGGACCGGCTGACCGTGAGTTATGACGCGGCGATGGTGATTATGTCGGCGCGCTGCGGGTAATCAAACGGATCGAGAGTTTTATCTGGAAATGACCGCCACGGCCGACCTTGCCATTCGTCTGGCGCGCGCGGCGTTCAACCGGGCGCTGGCGGAGGCAGACCTTGCTGCCATCGGACCACTGCTGGCGATGGACGTCGTCATGGTCACCGGCACCGACAGCGCAGTGATCGCGGGGCGCAAGGCGCAGTTGATGGCGTGGAAGCGGGAGTTCGCCGCCAAGCCGCGCATGATCTACACCCGCACGCCCGAAAGCATCGTTGCGTCGCCGGTGGAGCCGATCGCGATGGAGCATGGGGTCTGGCAGGGCGTCGTCGATGGCGTCATCCAGGCGTCGGGCAGCTACAGCGCCAAATGGCGCGGGGTCGGCGGACAATGGGTGATCGAGGCGGAACTCTACCTGACGTTGGCGTGAGAACGGCTCAGGCGGCGGCCGGCAGGTCGATCACGGCGCGGTTGCGGCCCTCGCGCTTGGCCCGGTAGAGCGCCGCGTCGGCGGCCTGCACCAGCGTCGATCCGTCGATCGCCATCTTGTCGTCCCAACTGGCGATGCCGAAGGACATGCTGGTCGATCCCAGCGCCCGGCCCCCCTGGCGGAGCACGATTTCCATGATCCCCTTGCGCACCATTTCGACCCGCGCAGCCAGCGCCTGCGCCGTGGCGCCCGGCGCGATGACGGCAAATTCCTCCCCGCCATAACGGCAGACGATGTCGCCATCACGGAAACGGCTGCGCATTTCGGTGGCGACCGACTGCAGCACCGTATCGCCCGCATCATGGCCGAATTCGTCGTTGAACCGCTTGAAATGGTCGATGTCGCACATGACCACGCTGAGCGGTGCGCCCGAACGGCGCGCCCGCGCGATCTCGATCGCCAGCGATTCCTGCATGTAGCGGCGATTGAACAGGCCGGTGCGGATCGCGGATCGTCTGTTCGCGCAAGCCCCGCTGGAGGCGATGGTTGACGAGGGCGGAGCTGATATTTTCCGCCATCACGGTCAGGCGGAAGCGGCTTTCCTCCTGCACCACGCCCTGAAGATAAAGGGTGCCGATCACTTCGCCCCCAGCCAACAGCGGTTCGCAATGATAGAGCAGGTCGGCGTCGACATGGGAGCAGACGATGTCGCCCCCCGGCTGCGCAACGAAATGACTCTGTCCCCGGCGCAGCGCCCAGCACTGATCGGGGGCGAACCCCTCTTCACGCGGCTGGAATCCGTTCCATCCCGTGATCGGAACCAGCAGGTTGCGGCTGTTATTATGGGCATAGAGCGCACCCGGAACCCCCGGCAGCACGCGCGGCACGAAAACGCGGATGACCTGCGCCAGTTCCTCGTCGGTGCGCGCCGCCTGCATCCGGTGGGCCATGCCGCCGAGCAGTTCGATCACCTCGCCCCGCTCCTGCAGCGTGTCGCTGTTGCGCAGCAATTGTGCATGGGCGGCCTGCAAGTCCTGCGCGCTGCGACCCTGATCGGCAATGGCGGCCTGCAACTGATCGGCCATGGCGTTGTAGCCATGGGCGAGCTGCGCAAATTCCCGCGATCCCATCGTCGCGGTGACGCGCCTGTCGCGATCCCCGCGACCCAGCGCCGTCATCGCCTGATGGATGAGGCCCAGTGGCTGGCGGATGCCCCAGATCAGGAGCAGCGATATCGACAGGATCGCGAGCGCCAGCAACGGACCGCCGACCAGCGCCAATTGCCTGACCCAGGCCAGGCGGCTGTCCGCCGCCGCGATCCGCGTGATACGCAAGGCGCGCTCTTCGCTGAGAAAACTGTCGCGCGCAGCGACAACATGGTCATGAGGTCGCGCCCGGTGCCCGCAGCGATGGAACCGCGAGCCGCATCGAATTGGCCGCGCCGTGCCTGTTCCAGCGTATCGCGCAACAGGGTGGCCCGCCGTTCCGCCAGCGCCTGCACGTCCCGAGCCCGTATATTCTGCGCCCGATTATCGGCGGTCAATCGCACCAGCCGGGCCATCGACTGGCGCGCATCGGCGATCCGGGCGTCGGTCGGGTCGGCAAAGCTGGCGTTGCGGGTCAGGACGAAGCCGCGCTGCGCCGATTCCGCCTCGCGCAGCGCCACCAGCGCATCGTCCATCGTCTCGATCACTTCGGCCGAATGGGTGACCCAGCGAAAACTGTCGCGGGTCTGGATCGACGCATCCACCAGCATCCAGATGAGCGCCAGCAAGGCGATGAGGACCAGCGCGCCAAAGGCGGCAATCCGGGCGGTAATAGATGTGAACATGCGCGACCTGCCTGTAAGCCGCGATGCTTGCGCCCAAATGGTTACCAAAATCTATATTGCGCGACCAAGCGCGCGCTTAGCGCTTCCAGCGGGCCCAGATCGCGGTCGGCAGGGCGATGCCGCGCGCTTCCTCGCGCACCGCCAGCTCGCCCGCTTCCACGGTGCCGGGCAGGTCGGCAAAGGCCTGGCGCAGCAATTCGCCGATCGCCAGCGCCGACATGCGCACGGCATAGACGGTGAGGAACAGGAAGCGGCTGTCGGCATCCAGCAGCGCACGGCAATTGGCGATCAGGCCGGGCAGGTCTTCCTCCAGCCGCCACACTTCGCCGTCGGGACCGCGGCCATATTTGGGCGGATCGAGCAATATGCCGTCATAGCGGCGGTTGCGGCGCACCTCGCGGGCGACGAACTTGGCGGCGTCCTCGACGATCCAGCGGACGGGCTTGTCCGCCATGCCCGACAGGTCGGCATTGGCGCGGGCCTGCGCCACCGATTTCTTCGACGCATCGACATGGACCATGCGCGCGCCGCCGGCCGACAGGGCCAGCGTGCCGACGCCGGTATAGCCGAACAGGTTCATGACCTCGGCATCGGGCTTGTCGGCATAGGTGGCGCGCAGATCGTCCCAGATCGGCGCCATGTCGGGGAAGAAGCCGAGATGGCGGAAGGGAGTGCAGCTCGACTGGAAGGTGACTTCGCGCCAGTGGAGCGGCCAGCCTTCGGCCGGGACCGGCTTTTCATAATACCAGCGGCCGCCGCCATCCTCGTCCGATCCGGGAATGAACTCGCCGTCGGCGCGCCAGTCGGTCGTCGCGGGCTTCCACATCGCCTGCGGTTCGGGGCGGATGAAGCGGAAGCGGCCATAGCGTTCCAGCTTCCGCCCGTCGCCGCTGTCGAGCAGGCCGTAATCGGACCATGGCTCGCCGATAAGGGTCTTGAGTTCCAACTTAGCCGCGCGGGGTCGCGCGTTCGGCGACATAGGCGGTGACCGCCTCGAACGTGCCGGGCAGCTTGGCGTAGCTTTCCTCGCGCGCGAACAGGTCGCCGACGCGCGCGGGGAGCGGCGGGCGGGTGCCGGTCGCGCGTTCGACGGCGTCGCGGAACTTGGCGGGGTGGGCGGTCGCCAGCGTGACAACCGGGATGTGCGCATCGATGCCCGCTTCGCGCGCGGCGGCGAGGCCGATCGCGCTGTGCGGGTCGAGGATCTGCCCTGCGCCGTCATAGGCCCAGCGCATCGCCATCGTCATGCCGTCGGCATCGACGCGGGCGGAACTGAACAGATGCGCCGCGCCTTCGCGCTGGGCGTTGGTCAGGCGCATCGCCTTGCTGGTTTCGAAGCCGCGCATCTGCTCCGCCAGCGCCAGGCCGTCGCGGCCGCCGGCGTCGAACAGCAGGCGTTCGAAATTGGAGCTGACCTGGATGTCCATGCTGGGGGTGGCGGTCGGCACGACCTGGCCCTGGCTGTAATCGCCTTCGGACAAGGCCCGGTGCAAGATGTCGTTGACGTTGGTCGCGACGATCAGCTTCGCGACCGGCAGGCCCATCTTCGCCGCGACATAGCCCGCGAACACGTCACCGAAATTGCCGGTGGGGACGGAGAAGGCGACCTCCCGCTCCGGCGCGCCCAGGCGCACGGCGGCGTAGAAATAATAGACGACCTGCGCCATCAGCCGTGCCCAGTTGATCGAATTCACGGCGGACAGATTGAAGCGGCTCTTGAAATCCGCGTCGTTGAACATCGCCTTCACCAGCGCCTGCGCATCGTCGAAGCTGCCTTCGATCGCGATGTTATAGACGTTGGGGGCCAGCACGGTGGTCATCTGGCGACGCTGGACGTCCGACACCCGACCTTCGGGATGGAGCATGAAGATGTCGACCTTCTCGCGTCCCGCGACCGCGTCGATCGCGGCCGACCCGGTATCGCCCGAGGTCGCGCCGACGATGGTCAGGTGATCGTCGCGGCGCGACAGGAATCTTTCGAACAGCTGGCCGAGCAACTGGAGCGCGACGTCCTTGAAGGCGAGCGTGGGGCCGTGGAAGAGTTCGAGCAGCCAGTTTTGATGATCGAGCTGCACCAGCGGGGTCACGGCCTGATGGCTGAAACGGCCATAGGCGGCGGTGCACAGCTCGCGCAGTTCGTCTTCGTGGAGCGATCCCGCGACGAAGGGCGCCATGACCCGGACGGCGGTTTCGACATAGGACAGGCCGGCAAGGGCGCGAATCTGGTCGGTCGAGAAGGCGGGCCAGCTAGTCGGCAGATACAGGCCGCCATCGGACGCCAGCCCGGCCAGCGTCACATCCTCGAAACCGAGCGCGGGCGCGCTCCCCCTGGTGCTCTGATATTGCATAATGGGAAAGCGCGGTAGCGACCCGCGCGCGCGGGAGCAAGCGATTAGGCGGATGGCGGCGGCTTTGGCGGTGCATTGCGGCGGCGCAGCGCCAATATATAGATGATCAGCGCCACGGCGGCGAAGAAGAACCATTGCACCGCATAGGCAAGATGGTTGTTGGGCACGTCGGCGGCGCTGGGCGGTGCCGCGGGCTTGAGGCCGGCGGGCGCCTGCCGCGCGATCAGCATCGGGCGCAGCGGCGTCGCCTTGCCGCCGATCCGCGATAGCAGGGCGCGGTGGTCCGGCTCCTCCGAAATCCAGCCTGATACCTGCCCGCCGGTCCAGTTCGGCTTGTCGTCGGGCTTTTGCCCCACGCCGATCGCGACCAGCGCGCCCGGCCCCTCCGCCCCGGTCGCACATTGCGCGATATGACGATAGCCGGTCGATCCGTCGGCGGCGCGACCCGCCTCGATCCGCCAGCCGACCACGCGCAGGCAATGGACCGACGAGGGACGGAAGAGCAGGTCGGGCGCGACCGGCGGAAGCATCGGGAAGGCGACGGCAGGCCGGCCGGGATTGGCGGCGGCGAGCGCCAGCGCCTGCTCCTTTTCGCCGCGGCGCTGGAGTTGCCAGACGCCAAGGGCGATCATCGTCAGCACCGCGAGCGCGACGATGATCGTGGCGATCAGCGGGGTTCGGGCGGGTGCGGGCTGATCGGTCATGAATGTCCTTGTAGCGGCCGACGGGGCAAAAGAAAACGGCCGGAGCATCGCCCCGGCCGTCTTGTCATCAGTGACTGACGGTCGATCAGCCGCCGTGGACCGGCGCGCCCCAGCCGCCCCAGACATAGATGGCGACGAAGAGGAACAGCCAGACCACGTCGACGAAATGCCAGTACCAGGCGGCGGCTTCGAAGCCGAAATGCTGGCGCGGGGTGAAGTGGCCCTTATAGACGCGCACCAGATTGACGATCAGGAAGATCGTGCCGACGATGACGTGGAAGCCATGGAAGCCGGTCGCCATGTAGAAGCCCGAGCTGTAGGGCGATCCGCCGAACGGGAAGGGCGCATGGATATATTCATAGGCCTGGATCGAGGAGAAGAGCAGGCCGAGCAGGATGGTGCACCACAGACCTTTTTTCAGGCCGTCGCGGTCGCCATGGATCAGCGCATGATGCGCCCAGGTGACGGTGGTGCCCGAGCAGAGCAGGATCAGCGTGTTGAGCAGGGGCAGCTCGAACGCGTTCATGACCTCGATGCCCTTTGACGGGAACATGCCTTCGATCGGCGCGAGCGCGCTGGGGAAGAGCGAGAAGTCGAAAAAGGCCCAGAACCAGCCGACGAAGAACATCACTTCCGAGGCGATGAACAGGATCATGCCGTAGCGCAGGTGCAGTTGCACCACCGGCGTATGGTCACCCGCATGGGCTTCGGCGATGACATTGGCCCACCAGCTGTAGAAGGTGAACAGCACGCCGGCGACGCCCAGCAGGAACACCCAGCCGCCCCCGGCCGGTAGCGCGTCGGGATGCATCCACATGATCGCGCCAAATGCCATGACCAGCGCCGACATGGAGCCGAAGAGCGGCCAGATGCTGGGCGGAAGGATATGATAATCGTGGTTCTTGGCGCCTGCCATCGTCTCTTCCCTGTTCGCGGTTCGCGTTATCTGATGCTTGCCTTAGCTTGGCTTCCCGCCCTGCTCAACAGGGTAGAAGGTATAGCTCAAGGTAATTTGTTGGGTGTCCTTGTTGTCGGGATCCTGCAATATCTTCGGATCGACAAAATACAGCACCGGCATACGGACTTCCTCGCCGGGCTGGAGCGTCTGCTGGGTGAAGCAGAAACACTGGATCTTGGTGAAATAGGCGCCCGCCTGCGTCGGCGTGACGTTGAAGCTGGCGGTGCCGGTTACCGGTTTGTCCGACATGTTCCTGGCGATGAAGATCGCCATGTCCTTGCGCCCGATGGTGACGGTATCCGTCCGATGTTCGGGGTAGAATTGCCACGGCATGCCGGGCTGGACGTTGGAATCGAAGCGGATGGACATGGTATGGCCGACCGCCGCCTGCACCTGGACATCGGCGGCGGCCCGCTTGGTCGTGCCGCCAAAACCGGTCTGTTCGCAGAAGATGCGGTAGAGCGGGACCGAGGCGAAGCCCAGGCCCAGCATCGCCAGGCCGACCGTCGCCATGGCGACCAGCGTGCGCCGGTTGCGACGGTCGCGATCGAACGGGGACGGCGGGAGAGTGGCCATCAGTCACCACCCATTTTGGCGATGGTGATGCCGTAGAAGAGCAGGACGAGCGCGCCCAGCAGCAGGCCCATCACCAGCGCGCGGGACTTCTGCCGCGCGCGGACCTTCTCCAGCTCTTCCGGCGTCATGCGAGCAGCCAGCGGTCGACGACCACCGCCCCGAACAGCAGGAAGAGATAGAGGATCGAATATTTGAACAGCCGCCGTTCGGGCTGCATCCGCGCCGGATCGCTTTCGCGGCGGCGATAGACCTGGAAGGCGAAGACGGCGAACAGCGCGGTGCCGAGCAGCGCCGCCGTTCCGTAGACGATGCCGGTCAGTTGCAGCAGCACCGGCGCCATCGCGGCGGCCGCCATGATCGCGGTATAGGCCCAGATCTGGCGGCGGGTGACGACTTCGCCCGACACGACGGGCAGCATCGGGATGCCGGCGGCGGCGTAATCGGTCTTCACGAACAGGGCGAGCGCCCAGAAATGGGGCGGCGTCCAGAAGAAGATCAGCATGAACAGGGCGACGGGCAGCGCGCTGATGTCGCCGGTGACGGCGGCCCAGCCGATGACGGGCGGGAAAGCGCCGGCCGCGCCGCCGATGACGATATTCTGCGCCGTCCGGGGCTTGAGCCAGATGGTGTAGACGAACACGTAGAAGAGAATCGAGACGGCCAGCACGACGGCGGCGAGCCAGTTGGTCGCCATGCCGATCAGGATGACCGAGAAGAAGGAGAGGCCGACGCCGAAATGCAGCGCCGATTGCCGGTCCATCCGGCCCGCGGGCAGCGGCCGGTTGGCGGTGCGCTTCATCTTGGCGTCGATATCGGCCTCATACCACTGGTTGAGCGCCGCGGCGGCGCCCGCGCCGATGGCGATGCACAATATGGCGGTGAAGGCGAGGATCGGGTGGATATGCCCCGGCGCCGCCAGCAGACCGCACAGGCCCGTGAACACGACCAGGGTCATGACTCTGGGCTTGGTCAGCGCTACGAAATCCCGCCAATGGGCAGGCAGCGTGGGGGCTTCTGCCCCGGTCACGAACGGCGAACTGGCCATAATCTCCCTCATGGGTTCAGCCCGGCGCTGTTACACGGCCGGGCTGATCTGGGCAACGGCCTCACCAGCGGATACCCGGCCGGCCCTGCCCGTGGGGCGCCCGGCCAACCGGGACGCCCCTATTCTTTTGCGATCAGTCGACTGCCCGATCAATGATGGGCATTGTCGTCGATGACCGGCAGGGTTTCGAACTGGTGATAGGGCGGCGGGCTGGACAGCGTCCATTCCAGCGTCGTCGCGCCTTCGCCCCAGGGATTGCCGACCGCCTTCTTGCCGGCCGCGAGCGACCAGATCAGATTGACGAAGAAGATCAGCATGCCGGCGGCCATGATCTCATAGCCGTGGCTGGCCAGCGTGTTCCATTTTTCGAACGCGGCCGGATAGTCGGGGTAGCGACGCGGCATGCCCGACAGGCCCAGGAAGTGCATCGGGAAGAACAGCAGGTTCACGCCGATGAAGAACACCCAGAAGTGCAACTGGCCGAGGAACTCGTTGTACATCTTGCCCGACATTTTCGGGAACCAGTAGTAGAAGCCGGCGAACAGGCCGAATACCGCGCCCAGCGAGAGGACGTAGTGGAAGTGCGCGACGACATAATAGGTGTCGTGCAGCACGTCGTCGACGCCGCCATTGGCCAGCACGACGCCGGTGACGCCGCCCACGGTGAAGAGGAAGATGAAGCCCAGCGCCCAGACCATGGGGGTCTTGAAGCTGATCGATCCGCCCCAGATGGTCGCGATCCACGAGAAGATCTTGATGCCCGTGGGAACGGCGATGACCATCGTCGCGGCGGTGAAATACATCTTCACATTCACCGACATGCCGGTGGTGAACATATGGTGCGCCCAGACGACGAAGCCGACCACGCCGATCGCGACCATGGCGTAGGCCATGCCGAGATAGCCGAAGACGGGCTTGCGGCTGAAGGTGGAAATGATCTGGCTGACGATGCCGAAGCCCGGCAGGATCATGATATAGACTTCGGGGTGGCCGAAGAACCAGAAGAGATGCTGGTAGAGTTCGGGATCGCCGCCGCCGGCCGCGTCGTAGAAGGTGGTGCCGAAGTTACGATCGGTCAGCAGCATGGTGATCGCGGCGGCCAGGACGGGCAGCGCGAGCAGCAGCAGGAAGGCGGTGACCAGCACCGACCAGACGAACAGCGGCATCTTGTGCAGGGTCATGCCCGGCGCGCGCATGTTGAGGATGGTGGTGATGAAGTTGATCGCGCCCAGGATCGAGGACGCGCCCGCGATGTGGAGCGACAGGATCGCCATGTCGACGGCCGGGCCTGCCGAGCCGCTGGTCGAGAGCGGGGCATAGACCGTCCAGCCGGTGCCCGCGCCATTGCCGGTGCCGCCGGGGACGAAGGTCGAGCCGAGCAGCAGGGCGAAGGCGGGGATGAGCAGCCAGAAGCTGACATTGTTCATCCGCGGGAAGGCCATGTCCGGCGCGCCGATCATGATCGGCACGAACCAGTTGCCAAAGCCGCCGATCATCGCGGGCATCACCATGAAGAAGACCATGATGAGGCCGTGGGCGGTGATCAGCACGTTCCAGAGGTGATAGGCCTGGTCCAGCGTCGCTTCCGGGCCGTCCATCATCATGGCCCATGTGTGCAGATACTGGATGCCGGGATGCGCGAGTTCGGCGCGCATCAGGCCGGAAATGCCGCCACCGATGATGCCCGCGACGATCGCGAAGATCAGGTAGAGGGTGCCGATGTCCTTATGGTTGGTGGACATGAACCAGCGCTGGAAGAAGGCTGGCTTATGATCGGCATCGTGATGATCGTGATCGTGGGCGTGGTCGCCGTGATGATCTGCGGTGATGGTTGTCATGGCTTCCTACCCTGATCAGATTTTCTTGTCGGCGGCGGGGGCTGCGGGCGCGGCGTCAGCCGTCTTCTCCGCTGCCGCTGCGCCGGCGGGCTTGCCGCCCTGCGACAGCACCCACTGGTCGAACTGGGCCGGCGGCAGCGCTTCGATCGCGATCGGCATGAAGCCGTGGCGCGCGCCGCACAGTTCCGAACATTGGCCGTAATAGACGCCGGGCTTGTCGATGGTGAAGCTCTTCTCGTTCAGGCGGCCCGGAACGGCGTCCATCTTCACCCACAGCGAGGGCACAGCGAAGGCGTGGATCACGTCGGCGCCGGTGATGATCAGCTTGATCGGACGGCCGGCGGGCAGGACCAGACGATTGTCGGGCGCGAGCAGATAGGGCTCGCCATTGGCCTTCGCCTTGTCTTCCGGCAGCATGTTGGAGACGAACTCGGGAATGCCGTTGTCGGGATATTCATAGCCCCAATACCATTGGTAGCCGGTCACCTTGACGACGACGGCGTCCTTGGGCGCAGGCTTATACTGGTCGGCGAGCAAACCGATCGAGGGGACCGCGACGACCAGCAGGATCACGACCGGCAGCACGGTCCAGATCACTTCGATCATGGTGTTGTGTGCGGTCTTCGACGGGATCGGGTTGGCGCTGCGACGGAATTTCCACATCGCATAGAGCATCAGGATCAGCACGAAGATGGAGATCGCGAAAATCAGCGGGATCAGCATCTTGTCATGCAACCAGCGCGCGGTGTGGCCGGTCGAGGTAAACTGTTCCTGCAGGGTGAATTCGCCCGGTCTGGGCATACCGATGCCTTCGGTCGGCTTCATCCGCGGCGGCGCAGCCACCGTGGCGGCGGGCGCAGCCTCGGCGGCGTTGGCCGATTCGGCCGGCGCGGCGGCATTGGCCGCAGCCGGTGCGGCAGCGACGGCATTGTCCTGCGCCAGCGCATGTCCGTTCAACCCGAGTGCTGGCGCGAAGGCCAACAACCCGGCGAGAACGAGCGATTTCACCTTTTTCATAGCGTCTTCTTACCCCGTAACCCCTTGGCGCCGCTGCAACGAAGACACGCATGAAGCGCATGATCCTCGTCCGGTCGGTTCTGCCGCGGCTTATAGGCATGGTTTTCCCGTGCCTCAAGCACGCAGGAGCAGATTTTCTTCGCTGTTGCAACGCTCCCCTTGGCCGCCTATTTCGCTGGTCCGCGCACAGGGGCGCGATCATGGCGCGCCACAGGTGCGTCGTGCTGATGGATTGGCGGGCCGCGCAGAGACGCGCCGGGCCGCGCGACAGGACATATGACGGCATGACAGACGAGGAAGTATTGGCGGAATTCCGGGCGGCGGGGGCGCTGCTCGAAGGACATTTCATCCTGTCGTCCGGGCGACGCAGCGCCAATTATCTGCAATGCGCGCGCGTGCTGATGAACGCCGAACGGGCCGGCAAGCTGGCCCGCGCCACGGTGCAGAAATTACCGCGCGAAGTACGGCAGGAGATCGATCTGGTGGTGTCGCCGGCGATGGGCGGCCTGATCATCGGCCATGAAGTCGGCCGCGCGCTGGACAAGGATGCGGTGTTCCTGGAGCGGCCCGAGGGCGTGTTCGAGCTGCGCCGCGGCTTTGCGATCACGCCGGGACAGAAGGTGCTGATGGTCGAGGACGTCGTGACCACCGGCCTGTCCTCGCGCCAGGCGATCGAAGCGGTCGAGGCGGAGGGCGGCATCGTCGTTGCCGAAGTCGCGCTGGTCGACCGGTCGGCGGGCGAAGTGGATCTGGGCGTCCCCTTCTATCCGCTCGTGTCGATCAACTTCCCGGTCTATGAAGCCGATGCGATCCCACCCGAACTGGCGGCGATCCCGGCGATGAAGCCCGGTAGCCGGAAGCAATAGAGCGATGACCACGCCCCTGCGCCTTGGCGTCAATATCGACCATGTGGCGACCATCCGCAACGCGCGCGGGGGCGCGCATCCCGATCCGGTCAAGGCCGCGCTGCTGGCGGCAAAGGCCGGAGCGGACGGCATCACCGCGCATCTGCGCGAGGATCGGCGGCATATCCGCGACGAGGATATCGCCACGCTGATGGCGGCGCTGACCGTGCCGCTCAATCTGGAGATGGCCGCGACGCAGGAGATGCTGGACATCGCCCTGCGCTACCGGCCGCACGCCGCCTGCATCGTGCCGGAAAAGCGCGAGGAGCGCACGACCGAGGGCGGGCTGGACGCGGCCGGGCAGTATGAGACGTTGAGGCCCATCGTCGCGGCGTTGAGCGCGGCGGGGATTCGCGTCAGCCTGTTCATCGAGGCGGACGCAGCCCAGATCGACGCGGCGATCCGGCTGGGCGCGCCGGTGGTGGAGTTCCACACCGGCGCCTATGCGCACCTGACCGGCGAGGCGCGCGCGGCCGAACTGCGCCGGATCGCCGACGCCGCGGCGCTGGCGGCCAAGAACGGGATCGAACCCCATGCGGGCCATGGCCTGACCTTCGACAATGTCGCGCCGATCGCCGCCATTCCGCAGGTCGCCGAACTCAATATCGGCCATTTCCTGATCGGCGAGGCGATCTTCGGCGGGCTGGAAGGCAGTATCCGCGAGATGCGGCGGCAGATGGACCTGGCGCGGTGAAAGTGAGGGGCGCGTGATCATCGGCCTCGGCTCCGACCTTTGCAATATCGAGCGTATCCAGAACTCGCTCGACCGCTTCGGACAGCGCTTCGAACAGCGCGTCTTCACCGAGGTCGAGCAGGCCAAGGGCAATCGCCGTCCCTTCACCAAGGCAGGAACCCTCGCCAAGCGCTTCGCCGCCAAGGAGGCTTTCTCCAAGGCGGTCGGCACCGGGTTCAAGGCGGGCGTGTTCATGAAGGATATCGGCGTGGTCAACGCCCCGTCCGGCGCGCCGACGCTCAGGCTGACCGGCGGTGCGCTGGCGCGGCTGGAATCGATGGTTCCGGCGGGGCATAAGCCGGTCATTCACCTGACGCTCACCGACGATCATCCATGGGCGCAGGCCTTCGTCATCATCGAAGCCCTGCCCCAGTGAGCAACCTTCCCCCTAGCGAAAGCCCGCCCGTGACGGCCATCGACCTGCCCGAAGAGACAATCGCGGATGCGCAACCCGAGGGCGGCGACGCCCGATCCCCGGTCAACTGGTTTCACGAGCTGAAAAGCATCGTCCTGCTGATCCTCGCAGTGCTGGCGTTCCACAGTTTCGTCGCCAAGCCCTTCTACATTCCCAGCGAATCGATGATGCCGGTGCTGCTGACCGGCGACCGGCTGGTGGTGAGCAAATTTCCCTATGGCTGGTCCTATGTCTCGCCCAGTTTCCACCCCCTGCCCTTCCTGAAGGGCCGGGTGCTGGGCCGCCTGCCCGACCGCGGCGACATCGTCATCGTCAGCCCGCAGAACCGGCGCGAGGATTATATCAAGCGGGTGATCGGCCTGCCCGGCGACATCATCGAGGTGCGTGGCGGCCAGGTGATCCTGAACGGGGTGGCGGTGAAGCAGAAGATGCTCAAGCCCCTGCGCCTGGCCGTCGATGGCAACGCCCCCTGCCCGCCGCTGCAATTTCCCGGCGCATTGGTGACGGGCAAGGACGGCAAGGACTATTGCGAACTGCCGGTGCGGCAGGAGATCCTGCCCAACGGCAAGACCTATGTGACGATCGACATGGGGCCGAGCGCGCTCGACTGGTATGGCCCGGTGCGGGTGCCGGCCGACCATGTCTTCCTGATGGGCGACAATCGCGACAACAGCGCCGACAGCCGTGCACCGCTGGAGGAAAACGGGCTGGGCGGGCCAGTGCCGTGGGAGGCGATCGGCGGCCGGGCGGAGTTCATCACCTTCAGCCTGGACGGCGACGCGACCTGGAACCCGCTGAGCTGGGTCCATGCGCTGCGCAGCGGCCGGGCCGGGAACAGCCTGCGACCGCAGAGCGTTGCACCCCCGCAATGATTTGAAAGGGGCAACGGGTTTTGAGCGACGCGCACGAGCATCATGTCGAATTGCCCGGTCCCAGCGAAGTTCGCAGCCCGCTCGTCCAGCAGGAACTGAAGCGCGCCGGCGTCTGGTTTGCGCTGGCGGTTGCCATCGGCCTGGTGGCCTTGCTGGCGCAGCCGCTGCTGCTGGTCATGGGCGCGCTGGTGCTGGCGACGATGATGGACGGCGGCACCCGACTGATCGGCCGCGTCCTGCCGATCCCGCGCGGATGGCGGCTGACGATCGTGCTGCTGGGCGCGGTCGCCTTCATGGTCTATACTTTCTACCTCACCGGATCGAGCCTGGCCGCGCAGGCGCAGGCGATGCGCACCATCGTAGAGACGCAGGTGGCGCGAATCGGCGGCTGGATGCAGCAATTGGGCATCACCACCACCCCCGAAGACCTCAAGAGCCTCGCCAGTCAGGCGATGAGCAGCATGGGACGCGTCACCGCGGCGGTCGGCACGGCCGTGGGCGCGATCACCAGCGGCGTCATGATGCTGGTGCTGGCGATCTTCATCGCGGTCGAACCCAAATTATACGAACGCGGCGTCGCCTGGATGCTGCCGATCGAGAAGCGCGCCCATTTCTATACGGTTGCCGACAAGATGGGCTGGACCCTGCGCCGCCTGATGTTCGGGCGATTGATCGGCATGACGGTGGAAGGCGTGGGCGTGTGGCTGTTCCTGTGGGCCGGCGGCGTGCCGATGGCGGGTTTGCTGGGCATATTGACCGGCCTGTTCGCGTTCCTGCCCAATATCGGATCGATCATATCGGGCATCCTCATCATCCTCGTGGGCTTTTCCGGCGGGACGCATACCGGCCTCTATGCCTTCGGCGTCTATATGGCGGTGCAGATCGTCGACGGCTATCTGATCGTGCCGATGGTGGCCAAACGCGCCACCGATCTGGCCCCTGCGCTGGTGCTGGCCGCGCAGATATTGTTCGGTGCGCTGTTCGGTATCATGGGGCTGTTCCTGGCCGATCCGATCGTGGCGATGATCAAAGTCTATCTGGAGGAACGCTCCAAGGCGCTGAAACCGCAGAATCCGACGCCGCCCCTCCCTTCGCCCGACGCCTAGCCGCGATCGGCGGGGCCACGCGCCTGTCCGCTCCCTTGCCTCGCTCGCGCGCCCGTCGAACCGGATCGGGAACAGCAGGGCCTGTCCAGCGCTTGGGATTATGATAGGCTGGACAATATTGGAGAGGACATCGCCATGGCTATCCCGTTGGACAAACAGAAGAAGCTGCATTTCGACCTGAGCAATGTCGGCCTGCGCGCCCATGCGACCGCAGTCGGCCTGTTGCAACTATGCCTGGAATTGCGCCGCGCAGGCGTGCTGGACGAAAGCGCGGTCGATCGCATCAAGGGCGCGATCGCCTGCGATATCGAAGTGTCGGCGCCGCGATCGGTGGCTACGGCCGAATATCGGCGCGACATCAAGGCGCGGCTCGACAAGCTGTTCGCCGGCGAAGAGAAGATCGGCAGCGCGGATGCGCTGGCCTTTGGCCTCAGCGCCGAAGATGACGGCGTCTGCCAGGGCCACGCCTGATTCGGGCAAAGAAAAAGGGGCCGTGGTAACCGGCCCCTTTTCGCGATTCGTCCTGGCTTGACCGCCTAGAGCGATTTACGATCCGATTGCATCGGATCAGCCGCTCCAGCTTTTGTTTTTACGCGATTTCCGAGTCATCAGATGATTCCATCTGATTAGAAATCGCTCTAGTTGCCCTGCTGCGGCCCGGCGCCCTGCGGCATCGCGCCCTGTTGCTGCTGCATCTGCTGCTGCAACTGCATCAGTTCGGCCTTCGACTTGAAGTCGTGCAGCTCGACGTCGAACACCAGCACGGAGCCGGCCGGGATCGGGCCGGCGACCTGGTCGCCATAGCCCAGCTGCGGCGGAATCCAGAGGCGGTACTTGCCGCCCTTCTTCATCTTCTGCAGCCCTTCGGAGAAGCCCGGCACGACGCCGTCGATCGGCATCGGCGCCTGCGGATTCTCGTCGAACACCGTGCCGTCGAGCAATGTGCCCTTATAGCCGACCAGCGCCACGTCGGCGGGGGTCGGGCTGGCGCCCGTGCCCTCCGACAGGATCTTATATTGCAGGCCGGACTCGGTGGTCACCACGCCACTGGCATGGCTGTTCTGCGTCAGGAACGCCGCCGGCGACGGATCGACGCCCTGTTGTCCCGCCCAGGCGAGACCGCCGGCCGCCAGCGCAACGGCGGCGACGCCGATCCAGAGACGCGTCAGCGACCCCTTGGCGATAGGACGAAGGGGTACGGCCGTCGTGGACATGGCGTATGCTCTCGCAAATTAGGGCAGGGTGTTCGGCAGGATACGGGGCGGCGATGGCGCACAGGCCGGGGACCGCCCCGATAGCGCTTACTTCGCGCCGTCGCGCTCGGCGCGCTTGCGCTCCATCTTGCGCGCACGGCGGACAGCCGCCGCCTTTTCGCGGGCGCGCTTTTCCGAGGGCTTCTCGTAGTGACGACGCAGCTTCATTTCGCGATACACGCCTTCACGCTGCAGCTTCTTCTTGAGCGCGCGAAGAGCCTGGTCGACATTGTTGTCGCGAACGATGATCTGCATAAGTCCGTCAATCTCCAATCGAAAACGAGCGGTTCGCCGGGATTTTTACATCCTTCCCGACGGGCCGACCGAATAGCAAAGCCAGTGAGTCGTCGCAGGTCACCCTACGCCATGTGGGCGGCGCCCTATCAGCAGGCCCGCGCAAATTCAACCCTAAAGCCTTCATACTCGACAAGCCGAGCATGCGGGCGGATAGTGGCGACATAAAGATAGTGGAGGATCGCCATGGCCACAGCCGCCCAACACCCCGACATGTCCGCCGCCGAATGGGAGGCGCGCCAGCAGCTCGCCGCCTGCTATCGCATCTTCGACCATATGGGCTGGTCGGAGCTGATCTACAACCATATCACCCTGCGCGTACCGGGAGAAACCGGCGCTTTTCTCATCAATCCCTTCGGCCTGAGCTATGACGAAGTGACCGCGTCCAACCTGGTCAAGATCGACATTGACGGCCAGGTGCTGGACGGCAGCCCCTATCCCGTCAACCGGGCGGGCTTCACCCAGCATAGCGTGTTCCACCGGCACCTGCCCGACGCCCATTGCGTCATCCACACCCACACCACTGCGGGCATGGCGGTGAGCGCCTGCGTCGAGGGGCTGAAGCCGATCAGCTTCTACGCCGCGGCCTTCATCGGGCGAATCGCCTATCATGATTTTGAGGGCGTCACGATTCGCGCCGAGGAGGGCGAGCGGCTGATCGCCAATCTGGGCGACCGGCGCGTCATGCTGCTGCGCAATCATGGCACGCTGGTGATGGCGGGGAGCCTGCCCGAAGCCTTCCTGACCCACTGGCTGCTGCAACGCGCCTGCGAAATCCAGGTCGCGGCCGGCGCGGCGGGGACGCCGATCGACATTCCGGCAGACGTGATCGCGGTGCATCAGCGTGACCTGAGCACCGTGCAACTGCCGGTCGGGCCGGGCGTGCCGGATTTCCAGACGATGGTGCGGCGCATCGACCGGATCGATCGGGGGTGGCGGGAATAGCGATTCGCCGCGCTCGGGGGCGCGGACAGCTCTCCCCTTCAGCCACCATGCGGCGCACCTCCTGCGCGGCGACCTGGGCCAGCCAGGCGCGGCGCTCCGCCTTGTCGGCGTTCTGCTCCGCCAGTTTGCGCGCGGCCTGCGCCTCGTTGCGCTGCTGCACCGCCATCCGGGCATAGGTGAAGGCGGCGATCGACAGGCCGCTCAGCACCAGGATCAGCACCAGGGCGGCGGCGGACAGGGCCGCGGCGATTCGCCGGGTGCGGCGCTGGTCGCGACGGTAGAGCGCGGCATAGGGCGCGCCGAGCAGGCCCGCGATCAGCTTGAGCTTGACGATGTTGCGCTCATTCTTCTGCAGGTCGGGCGCCAGCGGTTCGAGCGGCTGGCTGCGGTCCAGTTCGCCCGCCTCGTCCAGCGCGAACAGCAGGGGCGCGGGAAAACAGTCGGTGTCGGGATCGCCCGGCACGCCCGCGGCGATCAGCGCGAAGACCGGCGCGTCGGGATTGAACCGCTTGAACGAGCGGATTTCCTTGTCGACCCAGACCGATCGCGCCGCGGTGGGTGAGCAGATGACGATCAGCGCGTCGGACCGGGCGAGCGCGCCCTGCAATTTGGGGCCAAGTTCGGCGGCCCCAGCCAGTTCGTCCTCGTCGCGGAAGATCGGGCGCAGCCGGGCGGGGATCGGGCCGCGATCACCCGCCGTCCCGACCAGAGCGCGGGGTACGCGGTAGTTTTCGATGGCGCGGTGGAGCCAGCGCGCGACCTTCATGTCGGCATGGCTGTAGCTGATGAACGCGGCGTAACGCCCGTCGCCGCCGACCGCGCCGACCAGCGCCGACAAATGTTTGTGGGCATAGCCCGCCAGTTCCGCCCCGCCCGCAAGCACTGGCTTTCCCACCGCTGCGGCAGTATCCACAGGGGACGAGAAGATCTTACCGAGGGGATTGGACATGATGCGGAAATTCCTGATCGCGGGCGCCGGAATGGTGGGAGCGATGATGGCGCTGAACGGTCCGGTCATGGCGCAGGAGAATGTCGCCGCTACCGCTCCGCCGGTGGCCTCTCCGCCGGTTGCCTCTCCGCCGGTCGCTTCCCTGCCGGTCGCACCTCCCGCCGCGCCCGCCGATCCCTTCGCCCAGGCTATCGCCGCGCGGCAAGTGGCCGACTTCGCCCGGCGCGAGCGCGATCCCCATGCGATGCTGACCGCCGCGCGGATGCTGCAACAGGTGCCGATGACCGATGGCGCGACCCCGGCGCAGGGCGACGCAGCCTTTTCCCCCGACGCGCTGTTCGCCGAGGCCAAGGCGCTGGCGCGCGACGACCAGGCGCTGTTGCTGCAAATCCGGCTGGCGCAGTCGGCGTCGGGCCGCGGCGTGGTCGCCTCCGCCTTCGGCAAGGGGCTGGTGCGGCGCGTACTCGACGTCAATCCGCGCAACGCCTATCGCTTCAGCGTCACCGCCAAGGGTGGCGAGCCGCTGCGCATCGGCGCGATCGGCGATATCGGCACCAACATGTATATCCGCCTGCTCGATGCGTCGGGCAAGCAGCTCTGTCTGGACGACAATGCCGATTATGCCCCGGTGTGCGCGGTCACGCCGCGCGCGTCGGGCCAGTATCGGGTCGATATCGGCAATAAAAGCGCCGCCAGAAGCCGGACCGTAATCCTGAGCAACTGAGGCGCACGGCGGCATATCAGTTGCCGGTATAGAGTTCGCCGATCGACAGGCTCGCCTGCCCCCCGGCCCTGGCGAGCAGGTCGCGGATCGGGCCCACCAGCCGGACGGCGGCGCGCTGGTTCTCGACCGTGCGCAGCAGCAGGCGGAAATCGTCGGGCGGCTGCGGCGTCACCAGCGCGACGACATGATCGGCGCCGAAGGGCGGTATGACCTGGCTGTCGAGGACGGGCAGCGACTGGCCGGCGGCCAGTTCGCCCTTGCCGTCGGACGCAGCGACCGGGAAGAGCCGCTGTACCGTGCCGTCGGACGCGATGTTGAACACGGTCGCATAGCGCGGGCCGGGCGCGACCGCGCCATCCCCCGTTTGCGCCTGAACCGGGGCCAGCGCCAGCGTGACCGGCGCACCGGACGGATAGCGCGCCCCATTATCGAGCGGGCCGACCATCAGCCGCGCGCTGCGTTCCGACAGAAGCGGGCGCAGCGCCTCCAGCGCCGCCCATTTGTCGATGACGCCGCGCACCTGCGCCGCGCTCTTTACATTCTGGGCGACGATGTCGCCGGTGCGGCGCAGCATCGCCTGCGCCCGCGCGTCCCAGACGAAATCCGCGCCTTGCCCGTCGGTCAGGATGCGCCAGGGATAGTCGCCGCTGACGCTGGCGCGCGCCTTCAGGTCCGCGACATAGAGTCCGGGCAGCGGCGGCGGGGCCGGCGGCGCGGGTGGCGGCGGGACCGTGGCGAACAGCCCCTGCCCTTCCCGCCCCGGCGGGATGACGGTATTGCTTTCCTGTCGCTGGCCGCTCAGCATCCGCACCTGGACGTTGAGATAGGCGCCCAGTTCGCCGATCGACAATATGCCGTCGCCATCCTGGTCGGCGGCCATCCCCTTCCCGTCGGCGCGCGGCGTGGTCACGCCCTGTTCGAACGACCAGGTCAGGAAACCGCGGGTCGGCGCGCCCTCCACCGGCAGCGCATTTTCCCAGGCGATCTGATCGTCGCGCGCCGCGCTGATATAATAGAGGTTGGGCAGGTCGTCGCGGGTGGCGCTGACCGGGGCGGCGTCGCCGGACGCCAGCACGCTGGCGAAGCGCGGGGCCGGGCGCGACCCCAGTTCGACATTGCGCGCGCCCAGCGTCAGCCGCGGGGTCATGCCCATGGCGCGCGGATCGACCGACCGATGCAGCGTGCCGGAATGGCAGGTATCGGCCATCATCAGCACCTGCACCCCCTTCGGCACGTAAAGGGACAGCCAGGTGTAGAAATCCTTGTCGACGATGAAGCGCTCGGCATCCTTCACGTCGGGATCGAAGCCGGGCAGTGGCAGGAACTGGTCGGTATCGCCGTCGCGCGTGCCCTTGACCGCGGCTTCGGCCAGCGCGCCATGGCCGGTATAATAGAGGAATATCCAGTCGCCCGGCTTGGACCGCAGGCCCAGCGCATGGAGCGCGGTTTCGACCGTGGTGCGGCTGACGCCGTCATTGCGCAGGACGGTGACGTCGCTCGCGCCCTGACCGCGAATCAACGCCTCCATCGCCGCCAGATCATTTTCCGGCCCCACCAGATCCATGATCAACTTGGACTGGAACTGCCACGCCCCCACCAGCAAGGCGCGCGTTTCCGCATGAGCATAACCTGGGTTAGTCATTATTGTGACAAAGCCGGTCAATACTGTTGCCCAGAGTCCACGTCGCCCCTTCGACATTAGGATTCCCCCGCGCTTTTTTGTTGCCTCGACAGATATATATCCATAGTCTCAGAAAGGTAATCGGGGCAATAACTATATCTTGACTCGGAGCGGACAAATGGCCGTGTTGCGTTGCACTATAGTCGTTGCTTCTTTCGTGTTTTTTGCTGGCGGTGCGACTAACGCCCTGGCGCAGGCTGATAACGCCCCGCCGTCCGAACAGGCCCCTGCAGAGGGCGCAACGGGTCGCGGCGTGCGGATATTGCCGCCGGAGCCACCCGCCCCCAAGCCTGTTGCACAGGAGCCACAGGCGCAGCAGCCCGTCCACGCCGTCAATCCCGGTCCCGCCGTCGATCCCGGCCGGCAGGCGCCGGTCGCCGCCGCGCCAGTCGCGGCCGCACCGGTCGCGCCCGTGCTCAAGAGTTGCGATCGTCCGGTAGCCAAGCCGACGCTGCGCTTTACCGATCCCGCCCGCTTCGACCAGGCGCTCAAGGCCAAGCTGCGCCGCGGCCGTGCCGTAGTGGTCGATCTGGACACACCCTATCCGGCGGACAATGAAGCGCCGTTGCCGCTCGGCGCCTGGCTGAACGAGGTCAAGCAGAGCGGCGGCGCCGTCAGCGTCGCCCCCTATTGCCAGAAGGGCCGCGGCTTTGGCGGCTTCTTCGCCAAGCTGTTCGGCGGCGGCCCGGCCGAACCCTATAAGGCGGCGCGTCGTTATGACGCGGTGCTGCATGTCGATGCGGTCGACCAGGTCGTGACCCAGGTCGAATTCGCGCCGCGCAAGGCGGGGCAATGATCCACAGCCTGTCGGGGGGCTGGCGCGGCCTGATCCGCGCGCTGGCCGCCGCCTTGGCGCTGGCCCTGCTTGCGCTGGCAGGGCCAGCGCGGGCGGCGGACGAACCGCGGCTGGCGCTGGTGATCGTCAACGGCGCCTACCAGGCTTTCGACAAGCTCGGCTCCACCTATAGCGATGGCGACAAGGTCGCGACCGCGCTCAATGCCACCGGCTTTGTCGACGCCAGCGGGACAGGTCCGGTGCAGGTGCGCCGCGACCTGTCCCGCGCGGCGATGCTGGAGGCGGTCGCCGATTTCCGCGCGAGGCTGGCTGCGGCCGGGCCGAAGGCGTTCGGCACCCTCTATTTTTCCGGGCATGGCGCGGCGCTGGGCAGCTATGGCGACGTTATGCTGCTGCCGGTCGATGCCGGCCGCGACCTGACGCCCGAAAGCGCGACGCTGACCCGCGCGGCGCTGACCCATAATCTGCTGGGATCGGGTGCGAAGACGGTGCTGATCGTGCTGGACATGTGCCGCAACGTCCTGCCCGCGCCGCCGCCGTCGCTGACCCAGATGATCGCGGCCGAAACCGGGACCGAGGCGAGCGCGGTCGGCGAACTGGCGGGCAGCAAGGGGTTGCGTCGCATGGTCCGCGCGCCCGCCGCCGCGGTCCGGCCGGATCAGGGCTATCTGGTCGCCTTTTCCACCAGCGCCGACCAGGTCGCTTTCGACGACGGCATCTTCTCCAAGGTGCTGGCCGAGGAAATCCGCCGGCCGCAGCAGAATATCGCCGATGCGCTCAAGCGCGTGTCGGATCGCGTGGCGCTGTCGTCGGGCAAGAATTTCCAGAAGCCGACCTTCGACTATGGCCTGCAGGGTGCGCCGCCCTGCTTCATTTCCTGCGACCGGGCGGCGAGCGATCGCTTCTACGACTGCGCCACCTGCCCCTGGATGCGGGCGATTCCGGCCGGGCTGTCGCCCTTCGGATCGCCCCTGTCCGAACCGGGGCGGGGCGGGAACGAGACCGTGCAGGCCGATGTGAAGATCGACCGGCCCTTTGCGATCGGCGTCTACGAAGTCACGATCGCCGAATGGAATGCCTGCGTGCGCGACAACGCCTGCACGAAGCTGGGCAATTGGGCGAAGGAAAATCCCAATCCGCTGATCCCGGCCACCGACATCAGCTATGAGGACGCCCAGGCCTTCGTCGCCTGGCTGACGGTCCAGTCGGGCCGCGCCTATCGCCTGCCGAGCGAACAGGAATGGGAATATGCCAGCCGCGGCGGCGCGCCCACGGCCTTTCCCTGGGGCGACGATATCAGCCCGTCCATGGCCAATTACGACCATACCGCCCGCTATCACGGATCGGAGACGGCCCCCTATCGCGGCTATCCCGAAGCGGTGAACAGCTATCCCGCCAACAGCTTCGGCCTCAACCAGATGCAGGGCAATGTGTGGGAATGGACGTCGGGCTGTACCGACACGTCGTGCCGGGCGCGCATCATCCGGGGCGGATCGTTCGAAAGCGCCCCCGACGCGCTGCGGTCGGCCAATCGCTTCACCGTCCCGCCCGGCAAGCGCCGGCAGGACGCCGGCTTGCGCGTCGTGCGCGACCTGGAACCGGACGAGATCGGGGGATCGTCCTGACGCGGAATATCTGAGGGTTTGCGCCGGAAATGGGAAGCCGGCGCATCAAGAGGGGTAATATCGATGAAGAAGTTTCTGATCGCGGCCGCGGTTGCGGCGCTGGTGCCGGGTACGGCTTTTGCTTCGCCTTATTATGCGAGCATCGGCAGCCCGAACAGCCTGCAGCATACGGCGGTGACGACCGCGCTCAATCTCAACGATCTCGACTATGACGATGATCCCGACACGCCCGGTTTCGACATGGAGGGGGACGCCGACACGATCGGCGGCGCCTTCACCTATTGGGGCGGCGCAGGGGCCGAGGGCCAGCGCTACGAACTGCGCTACCAGAAGGCGTTCCGCCCTTCGGAGGGCAGCCGCGCCCGCGTGCTGATCGATCCGATCCTCAACGTCCTGCACGTCAATGACGGCCAGACCACGATTCTGGGCACGCTGTCGACGGGCGTCGAAATACCGGTCCAGCCCAACTGGCTGATTACCCCGCGCGTCGCCTATGGCGTGAGCGACAATGACGGCTATTTCGGCGCCAGCAACGAAGTGCTGACCCTGTCCGCCACCAGCCGCTACAAGATCGCGCAGGTGGGCCGCGGCGACCTGACCATCGGCAATATGGTCGGATGGTCCACCACCACCGATATCGGCATCGGCAAGAAGCTGCCCTTCTATTTCAAGGAGGATGTCTGGGCGTTCCGCAACGGCATCGCCTATCAATTGCCGTTCAAGGGACGGATGTTCGGCGGGCGGCAGGGATCGATGCGCGCCAGCTACACCTGGACCAAGCTGACCGGCGATCCGCAGGCTTATGAAAATGTGCATGAAGCGGCGCTGAGCGTGGGCATCCGCACCCGCGAGGTTGAGCAGAAGAGCCGGGCCGAGCAGTTGCGTATCGGCCTGATCTACACCCATGGCACCAGCAGCTTCTCGCATGAGTTCGATTATGACGCGGTGACGCTGACCGTGGGCTACCGCTTCTAAAAACAGCTATTCGGGAGGAACGGGTGATGACACGCCGTCTCGTCACATGGGGAAGCGTCGCGCTGCTGGCGCTGTCTGGTGCGGGCCTTTCAGCGCAGCAGAGCGACGACGCGCTGTTCATGACCGGGGCGGAGCCCGTTTCTCCCGAAGATTATGCCAAGCTGCCCAAACAGGGGCGGTTCCGCGCCTATCTGCCCAAGCAGGTGGACCTGTCCAACGCCTATCCGCCGCCCGGATCGCAGGGTCCGCAGCCCAATTGCGTCGCCTGGGCGACCACCTATGCCGCGCGCACCTTCCTCAACTTTCGCGACAAGAATGTGCAACCCGACGAACCGGCCGACCAGATGAGTCCGGCCTATGTCTATAACCGGCTGCGCCCGGCGGGGTCGCCCTGCACCGGCACGATCAGCATCGTCCAGGCGCTGACCCTGCTCAAGAATGAGGGCACGGTCAGCCTGGCCGAATTTCCCGACGATATGACCAAATGCGCCATTCCTGCGGCTGAGGGGCTGAAGGAGAAGGCGGGCAATTTCCGCCTGCTCGACTGGCGCGCGGTGGACCGTGAGGTCAAGGACGACTGGCGCACGCCGATCGTGCTGGACGACGTCAAGGGCGCCCTGGCGCGCGGCGCACCGGTGATATTCGCCATGCCGGCCCCCGCAGATTTCAAGGCGTTTCGCGGCGACGGCGTCTATCGGCGCGCGGAAAAGCCCGAAAAGGCCAATTATCACGCCATGGCGATCGTAGGCTATGACGAGGATCGGCAGGCCCTGCGCATCATGAATAGCTGGGGGCCGATCTGGGGCGACAAAGGCTATGCCTGGATCGATTATGCCACCTTCAAGCTGCTGACCGGGGAAGCCTATTCGCTCGAAGCGCCGGTCGCCCCGGCCGCGCCCGGCACGCCGCCCCCACCGCCGCGCAGCGACGCCCAGATCTTCGCCGACCAGATGACGGCCATGCCCTGCGGCGCGGTGTCGGTGCAGGGCAAGAGCGTGACCGGCTTTTCCGGCGACCTCAACGCCATCGCCGCGCTGCGCGAAGCCTCCGCCAAGGCCGACCCGACCCGCAGCTTCGCGGTGCGCCACCTGCCCTGGCCGCAATGCGAGGCGGCGCTGACGCTCGCCGCACCGCTGTCCCGCGAGGGAACCAGCATCGTCGCCCTGACCGCCGACGGCAAGGATCGCAGCGGCGACCCGGTGGTGATGCAGGAGAATGAGATTTTCGGCGTCAGCGCGACGACGAGCGCGGCGCGGCCCTATCTCAGCATCATCTACCTGCAGGCCGACGGCAGCGCGGTCGAACTGCATCGCGGCCATCCCGAACCCGACCGCAAGGGCGTGCGGCGCGTGACCATCGGCCTGTCGCAGGCGGCGCAACGCTATCAGGTCGCGCCGCCCTTCGGCCCCGAACTGATCGTCGCGCTGGCGTCGGCCAAGCCTCTGTTCGGCGATGACGAGGTGGTGAACGGCACCGAGCGGCAATTCCTGACCAGGCTGCGCGCAAAGCTGGCCGGGCGTCAGGGCGATAGCCAGAATAACAGTCAGGGTGCGGGCGTCTCCGCCGCCTTCGTCCGGCTGCAGACCAGCAACTGACCCCGGCCATGGGGGGCCAGCCGACACAGGGAAAGCCCAAAGCCCGCGGCGGCCTGCGACTGCCGCCGGTTGCGCCGGTCGTGCGCTTCGGCGCGATGGCCCTCGCCTTCCTGCTGGGCACCTGGGGTTTCGCCCAGGCTTTTGCGGAGGCCCGCATCGCATCGACCGTGATGCAGGACGCGATGCGGGCGATGCGGCTGATCGTCGGCAGCTTCCCGCAGGTGCTGGAGGGGCGTGACCTGCCGCTCGCGCTCGATATCGCGCGCTGGGCGCTGCCGCTGCTGACCTTCTGGTCGACCGCCGCTTTGGCCTGGGAGCAGGTGCGCAATCCGCTGCGGCTGGCGCTGATCCGGGCGCGGGGCGAACATCTGGTGATTGCGGGCGACGAAAGCGGGGGCCTGGCCGCGCAGGCGGCGCGCGGCGCGCTGGCCGTCGGGCGACGGGTGCTGCTATGGCCGCAGGACCGGCGCACGACCTGGATCGGCGACGCGCTGGAGGCGGGCGCGGCGGAGGTGGAACAGGGCATGGCGCAGGAGAGCGCGGCCGGACTGGCGCTGGACAAGGCGCGCGCGGTGCTGCTGCTGTCGCGCGAGGCGCGCGGCAATATCGCGCTGGCGTCCGCCGTGCTGGCGCAGGCGGCGGCGGTGCGGCCGGCGGGCGATCCGGTCGATATCATCCTGCGCGTCGACGATCTCGACCTGCGACGCAGCGTCGAGCAACGCTTCGAGCATGGCGACCGGCGGACCGCGCGCGTGCGGCTGGCGGCATTGCCCGACATCGCGGCGCGGCATCTGGCGCTGGCCCGGCCGATCGACGGATTCACGCGCGCGGGACAGGCGGGGCGCGGCGTGCTGGTGATCGGCTTCACGCCGCTGATCGAACGCTATGTGCTGCGGACGCTGGCGGGGGGCCATTATCGCGACGGCGGCAAGCCCGTTTTCGCTATCCACATAGCGGAGGCGGCGCAGGGCGAGGCGGCGTTTCGCGCGCGCAATCCGGGCGCGGACGGGCTGTCGCCGCTGCGCTTCGTCGAGGCGCGGCCCGACCCGGCCGGGATCGGCATGCTGATCGACGCCCATGTCGCGGCGTCCGGCGAGCCGGTGGCGATCCTGATCGACCTGGACGATGACGACCGGGCGCTGGCCGTCGCGCTGGCGGTCGATGCGCGCTATCGCGCCGCCGCCCTGCCCGCCCCGCCGATCCATGTGCGGATGGCGGGCGCGCACGATCATCGCATCGGCGCGGGCATCTTCCCCTTCGGCGGCCTGTCCGACCTCGCCGACCCCGACATGCTGTTGCAGGACCGGCACGACGCGCTCGCCCGGTCGATCCATGATTTCTATCTGGAGGGCCGCTTTGCCGAGGGCGAGCGGATCGGCGTGCGCGCGTCGATGCAGGAATGGGAAGACCTGCCCGAAAGCTTCCGCGACGACAACCGGCTGGTCGCCGACTGCTATCAACTCAAACTGCGCGACATCGGCGCGCGGCTGGTCGAGGGCGGCGGTCCCTCGCTCAGCCTTTCCCCCGACGAACTGGAGGAATTGTCGCGCGCCGAACATGACCGCTGGATGGCGGCCAAGCTGGTGCAGGGGTGGACCCATGGCGCGGTGCGCGACGATGCGCGGCGGCTGCATCCCGACATCATCCCCTATGACGACCTCAGCGAAGCGATCAAGGATCTGGACCGGGAGCAGGTGCGGATCATGGCGCGGCTGCTGGCGGCTTCGGGGCAGCGGGCGCTGCGGACGCTGACGGTCGCCCTGTTGCCGGGCGGCGAGGATGCGGCGCCCGATCCAGCCGCCTTGGTGGCGGCGCTGGCGGCCCAGTATCCCGACCGCGCGCCGCTCTTCGTCGGCGATCCGGCCGATCGCTGGTCGCGCCATTTGCTCGCCGCGCTACAAGCGCAGGGCCAGTTGGCGCAACTGGCGCTGGAGAGCCATGTGCAGGCGATCCTCGATCCGCTGCCGTCGGGGGAAGCGACCGCGGCGGCGGCGCTGGTGCAGGGCGCGGATGCGATCCATGCGGGCGACATGACGGCGCTGGCGGCGCGTGCCGACCTGCTGCTGGCGGCGGTGCCGGTCGATGATCGGCGCGCCATTCGCATCGGACCGGACGGCGCGATCGGCCGCGCGCCATGGACGCGCTGAAGGGCGGCTCCAAGCTGCTGGCCGCGATCGGCGCGGGGGCATGGCTGACCATGCGCGCGGGGCTGGGCATGGGGCGGCGCATCATCGCGGGCGACGCACTGGCGCAGCGGCAACTGGCGGACGGCCTGCCCCTGCATGTGTGGCGGCCGCTGCGCACATTGCTGCCGCTGGCCGCGCTGGCCGGGATCATCGCCGGCATCGGCGCGGGGCGGCTGCTGGCGCTCTATAATGCGCAGATTCCGGTGCTGGGCGCGCTGGCGGAGATTTTGCTGCGCGACATCGTGCCGCTTCTGATCGGCCTGTTCGCCTGCGGCAGCGTGTCGGTGGCGCTGTCGTCGCGGCTCGGCGCGATGGCGCTCAACCGGGAGATCGACGCGCTGGAGGCGCTGGGGCGCGATCCGGTCGCCCATGCGCTGGGCCCGGCACTCGCTGCGGTGCTGCTGTCCGCGCCGATCCACATGCTGCTGGGGGGGATCGCCGCGGTGATCGGCTGCGGCGTGCCGCTGGCGCTGATCGCCAATGTCGGCTGGCCGCTCTGGTCCGGCTTCGCCTTTTCCCACGACGTGGCGGCCGCGATGCTGACCGGCATCGCCAAGCTATTGCTCTATGCCCTGATCGCCTTTGGCGTGGGCAGCGCGGTGGGGGCGAAGCCGGTGCGGTCGCCAGCCGATATCGGCCGCCGCGCGACCACGGCCTTTACTGCCGGGCTGCTGGGCATCTTTAGCGCGGCGGCGCTGTGGACGGCTTTGCTGTGAGCGCGCTGCTGGCCTTCGAGCGGGTGAGCCTGGTGCTGGGCGGGACGCGGCTTCTGGATCAGGTGGACCTTGCCATCGAAGCCGGCGATCGGGTCGCGATCCTGGCGGACAGCGGCGCGGGCAAGAGCTGGCTGTTGCGGCTGGCGATCGGGCTGGCCACACCCGGCAGCGGCACGGTACGCCTGATGGGCGTGGCGCTGGCCGACGCGCCGCCGGATGTGCGCCGGTTGCTGCGCGCGCGGTGCGGCGTGGCGATGCAGGGCGGATCGCTGCTCGGCGACCTCAGCGTCGAGGAGAATATGCGGCTGGCGATCGGCACCGGCGACTGGTCCAAGGCGCGGCGCGGGGGGCGGCGGATCGACCGGCTGCTGCTGGAATATGGGCTGGAGCAGGCGGCGACGACCCGCGCCGACGCGCTGTCGATCGGCGAGCGGCGGCGTGCGGAACTGGCCCGCGCCTTCGTCCGCGATCCCGAATTGCTGGTGCTGGACGAACCGTTCGAGGGGGCCTTCGCGCGGGGCGACATGCTGGAGGCGCAGGTGCGGCGGCGGATCGTGCCGCAGGGCCGGGCGCTGCTGCTGCTGACGCAGGACCGGGCGCTGGCGGGGCGGCTGTGCGAGCGGGTCTACCGGCTGGAGCGCGGGCGCCTCATTCAGCAGGATGCGGCGGTCACGGTCCCCGACGCGACGTCCTGAACGAAGGCGGCGACCGCCTGTTCGATCGCGCCCTGGAAGGCGGCAGCGCGGACGGTGCCCGCAGCAGAGGAGATAGGCCGGATTGCGCAATAGCGGCCGGCCCAGATCGCTTTGCCTTGGGCCACCTGCGTCACGTCGAAGGCGACGACCGCCTGTGCATTACCCGTTGCGCTCAGTTCCTCGAACCGGTCGAGCGTGGCCACCACGCGCCGGTCGGCGGCGAGCGCTAGCGACGGGCCGGTGACGGTGGCGAAGCGGGTGCGCAGCCCCGCGACCAGCGCGCGGGCCAGGCTGTCGGCGGGCGGCTCTTCCCAGAAATAGGTGGCGGCCTGATGGATCTCGCCGGGCGCGGCGGCATCGACATAGGCGTAGCGCATCCCGCCCGACAGGCCGCGCGCCTGCACCGCCGCAACCGTGAAGCTGGGGGCGGCGACCGGCCGGCCGGGCGCGAATTGGGGCGAGAGGCGCATGGTGACGGGCGCATCGCCCGGCTTGAGCGCGGCGCAGGCGGGGAGCGCACAGAGCAGCAGCAGGACGATCGGCTTCATTTCGTGCCTCCCGGCGGTGGCGGATCGACGTAGCGCTGGCCGCGGATCGCATAGGTCGGATCGCCCGCCAGCCGCTCGCTCAAGGCCCCCAGACTGCTGCTGGTGCGCTCCAGATTGGCGCTGGTCGCCACCAGCGAGGCGGACGCGCCCTCCAATATGCCGCGTACTTCCCCGGCGCTGCTCTTGCCCTCCGCCAGCAGCCCGGCGATGCTGGCCTGATTTTGCGCCACCAGAGACCGGGTTTCGCGCAAGATGCCGTTGAGCGCCGCAACGTCGATTTCGGACGCCCGGCCGGTCGCCTGCCGCACATGCGACAGGGTCAGGGCGATGTCGCCCCGGCCCGGCGTGAAGCTGCGGTCGAGCTGCGTGCTGAGGCTATTGAGCGCGGCGAGGGTTTGCGTGGCGTTGCGGGCGACCTGCGCCATGTCGACGGCGCCGCCCGATCCGTCACCCTGCAACAGGCCCGACAATTTCTGCGCCATGGCGTTGGCGGTGCGGGCGACATTGGCCGCCTCCCCGATCGCGAGCGCGGCGGTTTCGAACAGGTCGGCAGGGCGACGACAGCCGGGCAGCGCACCGGCGGCGTCCCGGCCCGGCACCGGATCGCAGCCATAGGCGCGGCGCGCGGCGGGGCATTGGGCGCTGCCGGTTTCCAGCGCCACCAGTTCGATGCGCGGCGCGGTGAGCGGATTGGCCGAGGCGACGGTGGCGAAGGAGCAGGCAGACGGCTGCCATTTGCGATCGATGCCCATGGCGACGGCGAAGGTGCGGCTTTGCCGGTTAAGGTCGATGGATCGCACCGCGCCGATCGGCGCGCCGCGGAAATAGACCTGGACGCCGGGCGACACCCCTTCGACATCGTCCAGCGTCGTGGCGATCACCCGCTGGCGGAAGAAGGGATCGGGCACGAGCGCGAGGATCGCGACCATGCCCAAGGCGAGCAGCGCGGCCCCCAATCCCCATCTGATCTGCGTCGTCGAGTCCGGCGTCATGCCCCACTCCCCCTGTAGCAGAACAGACCTGCGCGAGCCGCTTGTCAAGCAGCGATCAAGCGTCTCCGAAGCCGCCGCCGCCGGGCGTTTCGATGACGAAGGCATCGCCCGCGCGCAGCGACGCCGTGGCGGTCGGGCCGAGCGGCTCGACGCTGCCGTCGGCGCGCTCCACCCGGTTGCGGCCAACGTCCCCCGGCGCGCCACCGTCCAGGCCGAAAGGCGGCACGATCCGGCGGTTCGACAGGATGCCGGCGGTCATATCATCCAGGAAGCGGACGCGGCGCAGCGCGCCATTGCCGCCATGGTGACGCCCCGCCCCGCCCGATCCGGCGCGGATCGAAAATGCCTCCAGCAGCACCGGGAATCGGGTTTCGAGAATTTCGGGATCGGTCAGGCGGCTGTTGGTCATATGCGTCTGCACCACGTCCGCCCCGTCGAAATCTGGACCAGCGCCCGATCCGCCGGCGATCGTCTCATAATATTGGTGGCGATCATTGCCGAAGGTGAAATTATTCATCGTCCCCTGCGCGCCCGCCATGACGCCGAGCGCGCCGAACAACGCGTCCGTCACGACCTGGCTGGTTTCGACATTGCCCGCGACCACGGCGGCGGGATAGCGGGGGCGCAGCATCGATCCTTCGGGGACGTGGATCGTGATGGGTTTCAGGCACCCGTCGTTCATCGGCACCGCCTCATCGATCAGGGTGCGCACGACATAGAGGACGGCGGCGCGCACGACGGAGACAGGGGCGTTGAAATTGCCCGGCAATTGGGCCGAAGAACCGGCGAAATCGATGGTCGCGGCGCGGGCGGCGCGATCGACATGGACAGCGACATGGACAGTTGCACCGCTATCCATGGCATAGGTGAAGTGGCCGTCGGACAGGCGATCGATCAGGCGGCGGACGGCGGCTTCGGCCTGATCCTGCACATGGCCCATATAGGCGGATATCGTTTCGATACCGTAACTATTGCTGATGCGGCGCAGTTCGCTCGCACCTTTCGCGCAGGCGGCGATCTGGGCGGAGAGGTCCGCGATATTCTGGTCGATGTTGCGGGCGGGCCATGGTCCCGACGCCAGCAGGTCGCGGATGGCAGCTTCCTGAAACGCGCCGCGATCGACCAGCAGGATATTGTCGAGGACGATGCCCTCTTCATCCACGGAGGTGCTGCCGGGCGGCATCGATCCGGGGGTGATGCCGCCGATATCGGCATGATGGCCGCGCGCGGCGACGTAAAAGGACGGGGTGACGAGATCGCCCACGAACACCGGCATTACCACGGTGACGTCGGGCAGATGCGTGCCGCCATCATAGGGGGCGTTGAGCGCATAGACGTCGCCCGGCTGCATCCCGCGCCCGTCGATGGCCACGCCGTCCGCGCCGCCCCCGCGCCGCCGCATGATCGTGCGGATACTGTCGCCCATGCTGCCCAGATGCACCGGCATATGCGGGGCGTTGGCGACCAGATTGCCCCCGACGTCGAACAGCGCGCAGGAGAAATCGAGCCGCTCGCGAATATTGACCGAAGAAGCGCTATGCTGGAGCGCGGCGCCCATTTCCTCCGCTATGGCCATGAACAGGCCGCCCATCACCTCCAGCCGGACCGGATCGACGGCGGTGGCGTCGCCACTTTCGGGCCGGGCGCGTGGGATGTGGCGCGTGAGGATCAAATTGCCATGGCCATCGAGCCGCGCGCGCCAGCCCGGTTCGACCGCGGTGGTGGAGACGGGATCGATGATGAGCGCCGGGCCGTCGATGACGCTATCGGCGGACAGGCCGGCGCGGTCATGGACGGGCGCGGTGTCGCCCGCATAGTCGACATGGGCCAGCGGCGGGGCGGCCTGCGCCGCGATCGCCGCGATGCCGTCCATGGCTTCGTGCGCCGATGCGATCGCCTCCACCCGCGCCATATCAACCAATATGCCCCCCTTGCCCGCGAAGCCGAAGCGCGCCTGATGCTGGGCCAGGAAATCGGCGCGCATGGCGTCCACATCCCCCAGCGGCACGTCGAACAGGCTGTCGGTGCCGTCATAGCGCAGCCGCAGCAGCGTTTCGGTCCGGTCGGCCTGCGGCAGGTCGGCGCGGGCGTCGGCGGCCAGCGCCGCCAGCGCGGCGGCCAGCCCATCGTCCCCCAGTCCATTTTCCCTTAGGGGCAGCGCGATCGTCTTCTCCCGCACCGCCCGCCGATCGGCCAAGCCCATGCCATAAGCGGACAACACGCCGCCCAGCGGATGGATCATCACCCGGTCCATCCCCAGCGCGTCGGCGACCAGGCAGGCATGTTGCCCGCCCGCGCCGCCGAAGCTGGCCAGCGTATAGCGGGCGACGTCATGGCCGCGCGCGACCGATATGCGCTTGATCGCATTGGCCATGCTGGCGACGGCGACGGCGACGAAGCCCTGCGCGGCGTCGCGCGGCGTCATGGCGCGGCCGGTCTCCGCCTCCACCTGCGCGCAGAGGGTGGCGAAGCGCGCCTCCACCGCTTGGCGGTCCAGCGGCTGGTCGCCGTTCGGGCCGAACAGGCTGGGGAAAAAGGCTGGCTGGATCTTGCCCAGCAGGACGTTGCAGTCGGTGATGGTGAGCGGCCCGCCCCGCCGATAGCAGGCAGGCCCCGGCACCGCGCCCGCGCTTTCCGGGCCGACGCGAAAGCGCCCGTCCAGGAACGAACAGACGGAGCCGCCGCCCGCCGCGATGGTATGGATGCGCATCATCGGCGCACGCAACCGCACCCCCGCCACCCGCGCCTCATTGTCACGCTCATAGACGCCGGCATAGTGCGACACATCGGTCGAGGTGCCACCCATGTCGAAGCCGATGACCTCGGTGAAGCCCGCCTGCTGCGCCGTTCGCGCCAAACCGACGATGCCGCCGGCCGGGCCGGACAGCACGGCATCCTTGCCCCGGAACAGCGCGCCGTCGGTCAGGCCGCCACTCGACTGCATGAAGAACATGTCGGCCTGATCGCCCAGCGCATCGCGCAAGCCATCGACATAGGCGCGCAGCACCGGCGAGAGATAGGCGTCGGCCAGCGTCGTATCGCCGCGCCCAACCAGCTTGATGAGCGGGGCGACGTCATGGCTGGTGCTGATCTGGGTGAAGCCGATATCGGCCGCGATCCGCGCCAGCGCCCGTTCATGATCCGGGTAGAGATAGCCGTGCATCAGCACGATCGCGACGGCGCGCAACCCCTTGTCATAGGCGCCCTGCAGCGCGGCGCGGGCGGCCGCTTCATCGAGGGGCGTGCGGATCGTGCCGTCGGCCCTCAGCCGCTCGTCGATCTCGATGACATCGGCGTGGAGCGGATCGGGCAGGCGGATGCGGCGCGCGAACAGGTCCGGCCGTTCCTGCGTGCCGATGCGGATCGCGTCGCGAAACCCCCGCGTAATCGCCAGCAGCACCGGCTCGCCCTTGCGCTCCAGCAGGGCGTTGGTGGCGATGGTGGTGCCGATGCGCAGCGCACAGGGCGGGATGTCCCCGTCCGCACCTGCGCCCGTCAGCCGCCGCACCGCCTCCACCGCCGCATCGGCATAGCGTTCCGGGTCGCTGGACAGCAATTTGACGGTGTGCAGCCGCCCATCGGGCGCGCGCGCCACCACATCGGTGAAGGTGCCGCCGCGGTCGATCCAGAAATGCCAGGTCATGGGCGCAGGTGATGGCGGCGCGGGGGTGGAATGGCAAGAGAGGGGTGGAAAGCAGCAGGGATCATTGGCCATCATCCACTACCGTCATTCAGCAAAGGCCGGGATGACGGAGAAATGCGGATACGCCGCTCCCCTCCCGCTTACGCCCCCTTACCGTCCGCCCAGAATTGCGCCAGTTGCCGCACCGACGCCTGGGCCGCTGCGTAATCCGGTTCTTCGTTTGCGTCATTATAGCCGAACCATTCGTCGGCCCCGACTTCCTGCACGACGATGCCGTCGCGCCGGGCCAGCATGGACAGCGAGCCATAATAGACGCCGTAGGTCGCGCCCGCCTGCGGGATCAGCCAGGCGATCTGGCCGCGGACCGGCACGATGCTTTCGTCCCGCCACAGCGCGCGGGCGCCATAGCCGGTGCAGTTGATGATCGATTTCTGGCGCAGCTTCGTCACGTCATTGGGATCGTGCAGTTCCATCGGCACGACCTTGCCCCCGGCCAGCCGGAAATCGGCCATAAGTTGATGGGCAAGGTCGGCGACGTTGAAGGTCAGGCCGCTGCCGCGTCGGGCATAGGTCGGGCGGAAGGGGTGGGTGCCGGGCGCCAGTTCGACCGAGCGCGGGGTGATGTCGGCCAGCCGCTGTTCGAGACGGAGAAATTCGTCAGGATGCTCGCCTGACGGCGCGTGTCGCACCCGTTCGGTGAAGGGCGTGTCCGACAGCATGTAGCGGTCGGTCCATTCGACCGGGTCGCCGGGCAGGCCCAGATAGCTCTGGTGCATGGTGAAGGACGCACGCGCCATCGCTTCCCACCGGTCGGCGAACCCCGGATCGACGGCTTTCTGCATCGCGATCCGGCTGTCGGGCGTCCAGCCGCCCGTCGCGCGGGCGGAGCGGACATAGGGGAATTGCTCTTTGGCATAGATGGTGACATCGGCCCCGGCGCGCTGGGCGGTGAGCGCGGCGGTCAGGCCCAGCGCGCCCGCGCCGATCACCGCGACGTCGCGCACCCCGTCCGCCAGCGCCATGCCGACCGCGACCTGCGCCGATCCCCAGGACAGCGACCAGCCGCTGCCGCCATGGCCATAATTATGGACCACCCGCTTGGTGCCGACCCGTTCCACCTCGATCCGCGGCCCGGCGGCGCGGAAGGGGCGCAGGCAGACGGTGACGCGAAACAGGCGATCGGGGGTCGCACGGATCGGCGGCGGCATGGCGTCGCACAGATTCGCCGTGCGGCCCGCCGTCGCCAGCGACAGCGCCGCCATGCCGCCCATGCCCCGGCCCAGAAATGCGCGCCTGTCCATTGCCTCGTCTCCCCGTTCGCTTCGCCATGTCGTATAACGAAGGGCATGGGCCGAACCGCAAGCGATCGCGGCCCGAGCGGCGCGGCGATCAGTTACCCTCGGCGTCCACCGTGAACACCATCGGCTTGCCGCGCGATTCCGGTTCCCATCCCGCCTCCAAAGCGGCGCGGATGCCGCGGGCGATAATCGCGTCGTTGATCTGGAGCCGACCGCGCTGCAAGCCTTTCAACAAGCGCTTGGGCGGGGGGAACTCCAGCAGCGCCCCGCGCTGCATATTCTTCTGCAACAGCGCGATGGCCATGCCCTTCCACCCGTCGATGTCGCTCCACTGCGGCTCGCGCCGCAATTCCCATTCATATGTGAAGCCGTCGACGTCGACGGTACCGGCGCTGCTATGCATGGCGACGCGCATAGCATGGTTGGCCCGATGCGCCACCCCTCCCCTGTCGTGCCGCGGCCTCTGCCCTGCCCGCCATGCCCCTTGGGACAGGGTTGATCGAGATTATGGACAGCGACGCCTTGCGAACATATCAGGAACGATATGGTCCAGCTCTCCACCCGCGCGAAACTCGCAATCCTCGCCGACGCCGCCAAATATGATGCGTCCTGCGCGTCTTCCGGCACCACCAGGCGCGACAGCCGCGGCGGCAAGGGGATCGGATCGACCGAAGGCATGGGCATCTGCCACGCCTATGCGCCCGACGGCCGCTGCATTTCGCTGCTCAAGATATTGCTGACCAACAGTTGCATCTTCGACTGCCATTATTGCATCAACCGCCGGTCGAGCGATGTCCGCCGCGCGCGCTTCACCGCGCAGGAGGTGGTCGACCTGACCCTGAGCTTCTACCGCCGCAACTATATCGAGGGGCTGTTTCTCTCGTCGGGCATCATCCGGTCGTCCGACTATACGATGGAGCAGATGGTCGAGGTGGCGCGATCGCTGCGCGAGGACCATCATTTTCGCGGCTATATCCATCTCAAGACCATTCCCGACGCCGACCCCGACCTCATCCACCAGGCCGGGCTCCATGCCGATCGCCTGTCGATCAATGTCGAACTGCCGACCGAAAGCGGCCTCAAGCGTCTGGCGCCGGAAAAGGACGGGGTGCGGATCGAAGGGGCCATGAGCCGGCTGCGCAGCGACATGGAGGACGGGCAGGACGCCCGCCGCAAATATAAGAGCGCGCCGCGCTTCGCGCCCGCTGGCCAGTCCACCCAGATGATCGTGGGCGCCGACGCCGCCGACGACCGGGCGATCATCGCGCGGGCCAGCAGCCTTTACGACCGGCACAAGCTGCGCCGCGTCTATTACAGCGCCTTTTCCCCTATCCCCTCGCCCAGCGCGGTGCTGCCGCTCAAGCGGCCGCCGCTGCTGCGCGAACATAGGCTCTACCAGTCGGACTGGATGATCCGTTTCTACGGCTATGATGCGCAGGAGATCGCGGCGGCGACCGATGCGGCGACCGGGTGCTTGCCGCTCGACATCGATCCCAAGCTGGCCTGGGCGCTCAGCCATCGCGCGACCTTTCCGGTCGACGTCAATCGCGCCCCGCGCGAGGCGCTGCTGCGGGTGCCGGGCCTGGGGGTGAAGGCGGTGGACCGCATCCTGTCGAGCCGCCGCCATCGCCGCCTGCGGCTGGACGATGTCGCGCGGCTGACGACGTCGATCAAGAAATTACGCCCCTTCCTGATCGCGGCGGACTGGCGCCCGCTGGCGCTGATCGACAGCGCCGACCTGCGCGCGCGGGTCGCGCCGCCGGCACGACAGCTCGATTTGTTCGCCTGATCGCGGATTTCGGGTTGATCGCGGCTGCGACTCGTGAAATTCTGTCACCAGGGTCAAGCAAGGAGTTCGGGGCTTTGGCGACGGCGCTCGGCAATCGCACACATCAGCGCAAGGGTTTCGCGAAGCGGATCAGCACCCATCTGGCGGCGGCGCTGGTCGTCTTCTGCCTGCTCCAGATCGGCATCGTCGCCAAGACGGGCGGCTCGCTCGTCCTGCATCTGGGTATCATCGTTGCGATCGGCGGCTATGCCGTGGCCGCGCGCGGGCTGGAACGGCGCTGGCAGATGCTGGAGCGGGGCGGCCTGTCGACCAGCGGCCTCACCGTGCGTTTCCGTCGCGACGTGCTGCAACTCTGGGCCGCCAGCCTGCTGGGCGCGCTGCTCTGGATTCCGGTCGCGATCATCTTCCGCTTCCTGTTCGGCTGAAGATCGGGCGGCTCTCTGGCGGGAGCCATTTGCGCCGCCTGTCGTTGTCTGTCCTCGAAAGAGGAGGACCATCCATGGCCGACACCAAGATTTTCGATCGCCTGAAGCAGGATCACGACACCCATCGCCAGTTGTTCGCCAAGATGGCGGACGCGGAGCGCGAAAAGAACGAGGATCGGCTGGAAAAGCTGTTCGAGCAGTTCAAGGTGGAAGTGACCGCCCATGCCGCGGCCGAGGAAGAAACGCTCTACGCCACCATGCTGGCGCAGCCGGACCTGCGCGAGGATGCGCAGCACAGCGTGTCCGAACACAAGGAAATCGACGATTATCTGGAAGAGCTGGACGCGCTGAAATTCAACGGCGAGGCATGGCGCAAGAAATTCGCCGAAATGAAGAAGCGCTACCTCCACCATATCGACGAGGAGGAGGAGGAGATGTTCCCCGACGCCGCGAAGGAACTGACGGCGCAGGACGAAGAGCGGCTGGGCAAGCTGTTCGCCAAGCGCAAGCCGGCCGAACTGGAGCGCGCGCAGGCCGAGGACTGAGCGCCCCTCCCACCCCGTTCGCAGTGAACGGCTGATGAGATCGCCAGCCCTGTATCGCGTCGCGCTGACCGCTCCGGACGATTTCGACGGCTGGCGGGATGCGGCGCGGCGGCTGGCGGTCAACGGCGTCGATCCGGCCGATGTCGTCTGGCAGGCTGGGGAGATGGCGGGCGGCGACCTGTTCGGCGACGCGCCCCTGCCGCCCGACCGGCCCGGCGCGGGCTTCTCGGTGCCCCGCGCCTTCGTCGACCTGGCGCAGAGCGCGATCCTGCATCGCGACCCCGAACGCTTCGCCCTGCTTTATGCGCTGCTATGCCGGCTGCGCGACCGGCCGGGGCTGATGGAGGACAAGGCCGACCCGCTGCTGCGCCGGGTCGATATACTGGCCAAGGCGGTGCGCCGCGACATCCACAAAATGCGCGCCTTCGTGCGCTTCCGCGCTTTGGAGGATGCGGTCGGCCCGCGCTTCGTCGCCTGGTTCGAGCCCGACCATCATATCGTCCGCGCCAATGCCGGTTTCTTCCTGCGCCGCTTCGCGACCATGCACTGGTCGATCCTGACCCCGGAGGCCAGCATCCATTGGGATGGCGAGACATTGAGCGAGGGACCGGGCGCCAGCCGTGGGGACGCCCCCGCGGACGACCCGGTCGAGGATCTATGGAAGGGCTATTATGCCGCGATCTTCAATCCGGCCCGGCTCAAGACCAAGGCCATGCTGTCCGAAATGCCGAAAAAATACTGGCGCAACCTGCCCGAAGCCGCGCTCATCCCCGACCTTGTCGCCGGCGCGCAAGCGCGCGAGGCGGCCATGATCGCGACCGCGCCCCTGCCAGAAAAGGCGCCGCCCAAACGCCAGGGCAATGCGGCGACCGTCTGGGCGGCCCTCCGCGAGGAGGCGATGACTTGCGCCCGCTGTCCGCTGCACCGGGACGCCACGCAGACGGTGTTCGGCGAAGGCCCGCTCGACGCGCCTTTGCTCTTCATCGGCGAGCAGCCCGGCGATCAGGAGGATCTGGCCGGGCGGCCGTTCGTGGGACCGGCGGGCCAGTTGTTCGACCGGGCGCTGGCGCAGGCCGGGGTGGACCGGTCGCGCGCTTACGTCACCAATGCGGTCAAGCATTTCAAGTTCGAACGGCGCGGCAAGAGGCGGCTGCATCAATCACCCGACGCCGGCGAAATCGAAGCGTGCCGCTGGTGGCTGAAGCAGGAGATCGATCTGGTTCGCCCGCGCATCATCGTCGCACTGGGCGCGTCGGCGGCCCGCGCCATGCTGGGCAGGGCGGTGACAATCAGCCGGGCGCGGGGTCAGGCGATCGCGCTCGACAACGGAGCGGAAGGCTGGGTGACGGTGCATCCCAGCTATGTGCTGCGTCTCCCCGACGAGGATCGCCGCGAGGAGGAACTGGCGCGCTTCGTCGCGGACCTGCGGGGGATCGGTGAGCGGCTGAAGGCGCTGCCATAAACAAGGAATGCGGAACGGCTACAGTCCAGGAAGCCGTTCCGCACCCCAACTTCCATCAGGAAGTTGACTGAGAAGACGGGACGGATCGTGACGACCCGTCCCGCCTAGCCGGTGATTAGGATCAGAATTTCGCGACGACGCCGGCCATGGGACGGATCGAGTGGAAATTGCCCGTCGTATCGGCCTGGACGCGCAGGCGGATATTGCTGCTCTGGGCCGAACCGCCCATGTCGGCGGGCGACAGTTCGACGCCGGCGCCATAGGTCATGCCGTGATAGTCGCGGCTATCCTTGCCCAGCGCATCGAAATTGGTCCACTGATAGCCGACCTTGGTGAAGATCATGCTGTCCTTGCCCGCCTTCACGCCGACACGGCCCGCGGCGCCATATTCCCAGTCGATGTCGCCCGACACGCCCTTGGACGCGGTGCCCTCGACGCCCAGCACCAGCGGCCCGGCGACATTGACGTTCACGCCCGCCACGCCCTCGACCATACGACCCTTGTAGCCGACCGGCGGGATGCCTTGCTTGCTGGTTTCGCTGTCATAATTATGCACGCCCCCCATCACGCCGACATAGGGTTCGATGCGTCGGGTGGACGAACCGGCGTCATCCTGCGCCATGGCGGCGGCAGGCAACAGGAACGCGGCGGCGGCTGCCGAAAAAAGCAGTGTCTTCATGGGGTGACCCTTTGTCTGTTGTGGATTTTTTGCGCGGCGGTGTGGACCCGCCGGGCCGATGCGAGCGCTCAAAGCGGCTGCGATCGACAGGAGGAAGAATGACCGGACCCGCCCGAAGGTTTCCTGAACGATCCACAAAATCCGGTCAGCAGGCGATTATGTGACGGAAAGAACACGCTTTCTGTCGCCCCGATGAACGAAGGCCGGCTTTTCTGAACCTGCGATAAACGCTGGCGCGGAAAGGATAATCCATTCACAACCAATTCAACCGGCGCGCGTTACGCAAGGCATCAGATGGAGATGAGGAGAAAGGCGATGACGGGCATCCGACATCGGTTCCTGGCGGTAATCGGATTTGCAGGCGCGCTGGCCCTGGGCGGTTGCGCCTATGATGACGGCTATGGCTATGGCGGTGTGAGCGTAGGCAGCGGCTATTATGGCAATGGCGGCTATTATGGCGACGGCTATTACGGACCGTCGGGCTATTATGACAGCGGCCCCTATGGCGGCTGGTACGACAATTATTATTATCCGGGCAGCGGCTATTATGTCTACGATCGCGGCGGGCGACGCCAGCGCTGGAATGACGGCCAACGCCGCTATTGGGAAGGCCGCCGGGCCGAGCGCGGCGACGATGGCCGTTGGCGCGGCCGGGACCGGGATCGGGATCGGGACGGCAACTGGCGCGACCGCGATCGCCAGCCGGGCAATAACGGCAACTGGACACGCCCTCCCCAAGGTTCGGACAATGGCGACCGCAACTGGGGACGGGATCGCAATGACGGCCGGGGTCGCGACCGTTGGCGTGGCAATGACAGCGCGCGGCCCACGCCCCAGCCGGGCCTGCGCCAGCCGCAGTTCCGGCCCAAGGTCCAGCCCCAGGTCCAGCAACAGCCGCGACCGCAGATGAACCAGCCGCGCCCGCAGCGCGACTGGGGCGGCGGTGGGCGCGGGCGTGAACCGACAGCCCGGATTCGCCCGAACTGATGCGGCGATCGACGAAGACCGCCGCCCTGCTCTCCCTCCTTCTCGTCGCGGCCTGCGACGGGCGGGAGGAGAGTGCGATCGACAATCTCGCCAATGGCGCCAATGCGGCGCAGGTGGAAAATAACGTCCGGGCGGAGGCGATGGCGGTGATGGAACCGCTCAAGCCACCCGCGCCCGGCACGCCCGGCGGCCTGCCCGTCGATCCCGCCCCGGTCGCCGAAGGATCGATCGATCCGGACAGCGCGCAGGGCGCCGCGCAGGTGGTGCAGGGCTATTATGGCCTGCTGGAGGAAAAGCGGTTCGAGGATGCGCAGGATCTGTGGGACCAGAGCGGCGCGATCGGATCGCAGGACGATGCCCATTTCGCGGCGCGCTTTCGCGGCTTCAGCGAGATTCACGCCAATGTCGGCGCGCCGTCCGACCCGGAAGGAACGGCCGGATCGATGCATGTGACGGTGCCGGTGCAGGTCTATGGGCGCATCGCTGCCAATGGCCGCCCCTGGCATGTGCTGCGGCAGGTGGTGTTGCGCCGCGTCGATGACGTCCCCGGATCGACCCAGGAACAACGGCGCTGGCATATCGAAACGATCGGGGCTTATCAGCCGCCGGTGGATGCGCCCGGCGCGGACAACGGCGCGGAGGCGCAGACCATTTCGATGACGGACGGGATGGCGAAACGACCGTAGACGCTGGCAAGGCGATTGCCCGATCGATCGTCGCACCGCCTTCCGCTCGCAATCATGATGATGCGTCACCGCCTGTAAAAAAGGGCGCCCGGTCTTCGCGACCGGACGCCCTTTGCCATGCGGTCCAGGCTGATGTCAGGCGACGGTCGCCGTAACGATCTTGCCCGGCGTGCGCGGCGGCTCGCCCTTGGGCAGGGCATCGACATGCTCCATGCCCGACGTCACTTCGCCCCAGACGGTGTACTGGCCATCGAGGAAGGTCGCGTCGTCGAAGCAGATGAAGAACTGGCTGTTGGCGCTGTTCGGGTTGGACGAACGGGCCATGGAGCAGACGCCGCGGACATGCGGCTGACGGCTGAATTCCGCCTTGATATCCGGCTTGTCGGGGTGGCCGCCCATGCCGGTTCCGGTCGGGTCGCCGCTCTGCGCCATGAAACCGGGGATGACGCGGTGGAAGACCACGCCATCGTAAAAGCCTTCCTTCGCGTTTTCCACGATGCGCGCGACGTGGCCGGGGGCCAGGTCGGGGCGCAGCTTGATCACGACGTCGCCGCCGCTGTCGAGGGTAAGGGTAAGCGTTTCGTCGGCCATGAAGCATCCTCTCATGTGGGAAGGGGTAATGCCCCCCATATAGAGGCTTCAAAAAGGGATGGAAGTTTCTTGTGGAGAAGCCGTTCCCCCGGCTTCACCCCATTGCAATTCCATGTTGCATGGGCGAAAGCAGCCGGATGTTACAGGAACCGGACAGTAGGGGGCGCCATGAGCGAGCGCGGCGATCCAGCCGAACCCCTGTTGCATGGGGCAGATACTGACGAAGAGACGATCGTCGAACAGGCTGAAACGAGCCTGGACGAGGATGATCGGCTGAAGCCCGAATTCCTGTCCGCCGTGCTCGACGCGGTCGAGGATGGCGACAGCGAAACCGCGCGCGACCTGGTGTCGCCGCTCCACCCCGCCGACATTGCCGACCTTCTGGAACTGACGCCGTCGGAACGGCGCGCCGATGTCGCCGCCGCGCTGGGAGACCTGGTCGGCGCGGAAGTGCTGTCCGAACTGAACGACTATGTCCGCGACGACCTGATCGGCGCGCTCGCGCCCGAACAGCTCGCGGAATTCGCCGCCGAACTCGACACCGACGACGCCGTCGCCATCATCGAGGATATGGAGGAGGCCGACCAGCAGGCCGTCCTCGACGCGATGGAGCCGGAAGACCGCGCCGCGATCGAAAGCGCGCTGTCCTACCCGGAGGAATCCGCCGGTCGCCTGATGCAGCGCGATCTGGTCGCGGTGCCGGAACATATGACGGTCGGCCAGGTCATCGACTATCTGCGCGACAATGCCGACCTGACCCGCGATTTCTGGGAAATCTATGTCGTCGATGCGGCCCATCGGCCGATCGGCTATTGCCAGTTGAGCTGGATACTGACCTGCCCGCGCGGCATATCCATGGCCGACCTGATGAAGCGCGAACAGACGCTGATCCCGGTCGACATGGACCAGGAAGAGGTCGCCCTGCGCTTCCAGAAATATGCGCTGATCTCCGCCGCGGTGATCGATTCGTCGGGCCGGCTGGTCGGCATGATCACGGTCGATGACGTCGTCCACATCATTTCCGAGGAAGCCGGCGAGGATATTCTCCGCCTGTCGGGTGCGGGCGAAGGCGACATCAACGAGCCCGTCATGGACAGTTATCGCGCGCGCGTGCGCTGGCTGCTGACCAATCTCGTCACCGCACTGGTCGCGTCCACCATCATCGGCATTTTCGAAGGCACGATCCAGAAAATGGTGGCGCTCGCCACGTTGATGCCGATCGTCGCCGGGGTCGGCGGCAATGCCGGCAGCCAGACCATGGCGGTCACCGTGCGCGCGCTCGCCACCAACCAGATCACCGGGTCCAACGCCCGCCGCACCATCGTCCGCGAAATCCGCGTCGCGTTGCTCAACGGCGTCACCGTGGCGCTGGTGCTGGGGCTGGGGGTCGCCCTGGTGTTCCAGAATATGGCGCTGGGCGGCGTGATCGCCGCCGCGATGGTGACCAACATCGTGACGGCGGGCCTCGCTGGGGCGGCGGTGCCGCTGGCCTTCGACCGGCTCAATCTCGATCCCGCCGTCGCCTCCTCCATCTTCGTGACGATGATCACCGATTCGATGGGTTTCCTCGCCTTCCTCGGCCTCGCCACGGCGGCGGGATTGACCGGCTGACGCGGGTTCCCATCTAAGGTCCATGCCGCTTCACATCACCAAGATCGCGTTCCGCAGCGAAAGCCCCGCCACCCTGCGCGCCTGGCTGGAAAGCCATGAAGGCGAGGCGCGGACCACCACCCGCTACCTGCCCAAGCGGGTGGAGGAGATGGCGGGCGGGTCGCTCTACTGGATTCACGGCCACAGGCTGGTCGGCCGCAGCCCGATCCTGGGCTTCGAGGAGACGGGTCAGGGCCGCTACTGGATCAGGCTGGAACCGCGGCTGATACCGGTGCGCGGCAAGCCCAAGCGCGCCCATCAGGGCTGGCGCTATCTCGAAGACGCGGACGCCCCGCCCGACCTGGACGGGGACGAGGCGGACGAGCTGGACGCCATGCCCGCCGCGCTGCTGGGGGAATTGAGCAAATTGGGGCTGGTGTAGGGCGAAATGCCGCCATATCTCCGTTCGCTTCGAGCGAAGTCGAGAAGCGGATAGCACTGTGATGGCGTTTAGCGTCGCCGAACTCGGCTCTGCCTTGTTTCTCGACTTCGCTCGAAACGAACGGAGGTTGTTCGTCCGGTGAGAGCCTAGCCGCTGTTCCGCAGCGCCGTCGCGATCGCGTTGATCGACAGTTCGATCCCTTCCTTGATGCGCGGATCGTCCTCGCCCGCGCGGTGGCGTTTCAGCAATTCGACCTGCAACAGGTTCAGCGGCTCGATATAGGGCAGGCGCAGCCGGATGGATTCGTCCAGCGCCGGGTTTTTTTCTAGCAGCCGCGACTGGCCGGTCGCGGCCAGCAGTCCGTCATGCGCCTGTTGCCACCCCTCGCGAATACGACCGAAAATCGCCTCGCCCGCCGCCTGATCCTCCACCAGCGGCAGGTAGCGCGCGGCGATGCCCAGGTCCGACTTGGCCAGCACCATCTCCAGATTGGCGAGCGCGGATTGCAGGAAGGACCAATGCTGCCCCATGTCGGCCAGCAGCGCCTTGTCCTCGAATGCGGCCAGCGCCTGCCCCACGCCATACCAGCCCGGCAGCATCACCCGCGCCTGCGCCCAGCTGAACACCCAGGGAATGGCGCGCAGATCCTCGATCGCATGGCTATTGGTCCGGCTGGCCGGGCGCGACCCGATCTTGAGGCCCGATATCTCCTGGATCGGGGTCAACTGACGGAAAAATTCCTTGAACCCCTCGGTGCCGTAGACGAGGTCGCGATAGGCGGCGAAGGCGTTTTTCGACAGCGCGTCCATCGCCGCGCTGAATCGGGCGGCGTCGCGGTCCGACACGCCTTCCGGCTCCAGGCTGGCGAGCAGGGTCGCACTGGTCATCGCCTCCAAATTGGTCATGGCGACGTCGCGCGTGCCGAACTTCGCGGCGATCACCTCGCCCTGTTCGGTGATGCGGATGCGCCCCTGCACGCTGCCGCGCGGCTGCGCCTGGATCGCCGCGAAGGCGGAGCCGCCGCCGCGCCCCACCGCGCCGCCGCGGCCGTGGAACAGTTGCATCGCCGCCCCGGCGTCGGCGAACACCGGCTCCAGCGCCTGGCTCGCCTTGTACAGGCTCCAGGTCGAGGTGATGTAGCCGCCATCCTTGTTGCTGTCGGAATAGCCGATCATCACTTCCTGATGGCCCCGCGCCTTCACCACGCCTGCGATTTCGGGCAGGCCGAAATAGGCGGTCATGATGGCGGGCGCAGCCTCCAGGTCGGCGATCGTCTCGAACAGCGGGATCGCCATGATCGCGGCCTGCGGCGGCGCGCCATCAACCCCCGCCTGCCACAACCCCGCTTCCTTGAGCAGGATGTTGACCTCCAGCATGTCGGACACGCTTTCGGCCTTGGAGATGATATAATGGGTGATGCAGGCCGGGCCGTAGAGCCGGTGCGCCGTGGCGGCGGCATGGACGATCGCCAGTTCGGACGTCGTCTCCTCGCCATAGGCGGAAAAGCGCGATCCCAGCGGGCGATTGCTGGCCAGTTCGCGGCGCAGCAGCGCGATCCGCGCATACTCGTCGAGCGCGCAATAGTCCGCCTCGACCCCCGCCGCCTTGAGCAGTTCCGCCACCACCCCCTCATGCACGGCGCTATTCTGCCGCATGTCGAGCGTCGCGAGGTGGAAGCCGAACGTCTCCACCGCGCGGATCAGCCGCCCCAGCGCCCCGCCGGTCGACAGCGCGCCGTCGCCTTCGCTCGCCAGCCCCTGCGCCACCGTCACCAGATCACGGCGGAACTCCTGCGGCGTCGCATAGGCGTCGCCCTTCAGGCTGGACGGCCGCGCCGGTTGCCCACCCGTCAGCGTGGTGCATGTGGCCGCCAGCCGCGCATAGATGCCGGACAAAGCGCGGCGATAGGGTTCGTCCTTGCGGCTGGGCGATGCGTCGCCGCTCGCCTCGGCCAGGTCCAGCACCGCATGGGGCACATGGGCGAGTTCGGTCGAGAGCGACAGTTCCGCCCCCAGAGCATGGAGCGCGTCGAGATAATAGGCGATCGCCGCCTGGCAGCCGCGTTTCAGCGCGAACTCCAGTTGCGGCGCCTGGACGAAGGGGTTGCCGTCGCGGTCGCCACCGATCCACGACCCCACCCGCAGGAAGCTTTGCGGCCGCGCGCCCAGCACCCGCTCCCACCGCGCATAGAGGGCGGGCAGCACCGGCAGGAAGGTGTCGCGGAAATAGGCGAGGACATTGTCGATTTCGTCGGCGACGAACAATTTTTCCCGCCGCAGCGGGCGCGTCTGCCACAGCAAGGCGATCTGGCGGAAGATCGCCTCGTCCAGATTTTCGCCCTCGTCCGTCTCGATCCGCCCCGCATCCTTGAGGTGCATCAGGTCGGCGATGCGATTCTTGTGGTCGATCATGCTCTTGCGCCGCACCTCGGTCGGGTGGGCGGTCAGGACCGGCACCATCAGGCTGTGCGCCAGCAGACCCAGCACCGCATCCTTGTCGATGCCATGCGATTCCAGCCGCGCGACCGCCGACGCCACATCCGCGCCCGGCTCCGCCGCCACCCCCTGCCGGTCCTCTGCCAGGTTGGCGAGCATCGAGAAGAGCATGAAACCACGGGTGAAATTGAGCGTATCGTCGAGATCGAGCGCGTCCAGCCCGCTATCGGTCAGGTCCGCCCCCTGCAATCCCCGCGCCCGGTCGACCGAGGCGGAACGGATATATTCGGTCTGCTTGTAGAGCTTGTCCCCCCCATAGGCGCGAATGACGTCGCCCAGCAGCCGCCCCAGATAGCGGATGTCGGGATTCTGCGTGATCGCAGGGGCTGAGGGGGAGGAGGAAAGAGTCGCCATGGGGGGCGATGCTGCATTGCAACAGGAGAAGGGTCAAGCGGAGGATGCGCAAAGGCGAGCGAAAGGGCCGGGGTTTGTCCTACGCCCATCTGCCAGACTAGCCGGCCGACATCGGCATCATGGACTCTGAGCCGAATATCAGGAACAAGCTGAGCCGGGATAAATTTACAGCGGTGTTTTTGGCGCAATGCCTAGAAGCTATCGGAGCATCATCGTTGCGGCTGTCGGATGGCTAGCGCTCACGGCTGCGTCACCAGAACATCAGGCCGCTGATCGCAACCAACGCTATGCCGATAATGCCAGCGCCAAAGCATTGCAGAACATTGCCTCTGCCATTCAGCAAGCGAATGAACGGCCAGAGCCAGATGCAGGATGCAAAGCTGGTCAAGACGCCCGTAATTCCGATCTTTGCGCCCAATGGAAGGCTGCGGATGCTGCTTGGACTTCGGCAGTGTGGACCGAACGGACATTCTGGCTGGGGATGCTGGGCACTATTATCGGAGCTTTCACGCTCACCGCTGCTGGCTTTGCCGCTTGGTATGCTCGTGAGGCAGCGCGTCATACTAAAGCGGGCGCAGATGCTGCCGATGAAGCGGTTAGATTGGCCAAGGTCCAAGATAGACCTCATCTTATAATCATCGAAATCGGTATAGAACGGCTCCAATCGTACATAGACGGCGCGGCTGAATTGCCTATTGGGTTCGTCAATTTTAAAAATTTTGGATCCGGCCCAGCGTGGATTCTACACGACGCTTGCGAATTTAAGTTTGGATACCAACCAGAGCTTGACGCGGTCTTTAAATTTGTTGGAAAAAATAGCTCTGTCATTCCGCCCGGAGAGAAATTCGTTCGAAATATGCAGCGAGCTAAACTGAATATCACGCGCGAAATGGCTTCCGATATTATCAATGGGACGTCCGCTTTTATCTGGGGTTTTGTCGAGTATAGAGGGTCGCGCGGCGAGATATACAGGAACAGCTATTGCGTATTGTGCGCTTATGCGAACGGGAGAATGGTGGGGTGGACGCAAATAGATATCCCCGGTTTGACCAGCTACACCTAACACCAACGCGATGACCCAGGCTAACACCGCTCACCGCCCACCGGGGGCATGCCCCGGATAAGCGTCGCCATCATCTGCGATACGTCCGCCATCGCTGGCGAAGCGTCCGTAATCGCCTTGGTGCATTTGCTACATAATGCCGGTGAAGACGGGAGAGGGCAAAGATGAGCAGATGGCGCACCCGCCCCCCCCTCCCACCTCTCGCCCCCCAAAATCCCCTTTCCTATTGCGATCTCCTCTGATCTATCCTCTTCAATGGATCAGCAAACCGCCGCGCCAGACCGCGCCCACTGGACGCCCGCCAAGCAGCGGCGCTTCCTCGTCGCCCTGCTCGAAACCGGCACCGTGGCCGCCGCCGCGCGCAGCGTCGGCATGTCGCCCACCAGCGCGCATCGCCTGCGCCGTCGCCTGGCCGGCACGATGTTCGACCGGAGCTGGGACTGGGCGCTGGCGCAGCATGGCGAACGCATGGCCGATCCGTTCGCGCCCGACCGTCCGCCCCCTACGCAACAGCCGCGCCAGTGACCCGCAAGGAACGCAGCCCTGTCCCACCCCCGCCGCAACCGCCGCGTCACGATGGCCCCACCATGACCCCGAAGGCGCGTCGGCGTGACCCTGCCATGACCCGATCGGTACGTCGGCGGGGCTTTGCGCTATCCTTGCCGGGGCTTCACCCGGACTATTGGCCCGATTCACCCGACAATGGTGTGAACTTCGGCGAACGCCCCATCCGTCCGCCAACCCCGCCCCCTTGCGCTCCCCCACCCCCTGCGCCAAAGACGCGATCGTGACCGCCAGCATCAGCATAGGGACCGACAGCCACGGCAAGGACGTGCTGGTCGATGTCGAGGAATTGCTCGCCACCCGGCTGCTCGTTCAGGGCAATTCGGGGTCGGGCAAGTCGCATCTGCTGCGTCGCCTGCTCGAAGAATCCGCGCCGATGGTGCAGCAGGTGGTGATCGATCCGGAGGGCGATTTCGTCACCCTGGCCGACGCCTATGGCCATGTCGTGATCGATGCGGGCGACTATAATGAGCGCGAGATCGTCAAGATGGCGACGCGCATCCGCGAACATCGCGCCTCGGTGGTGCTGAGCCTGGAGTCGCTGGAGCTGGAGGCGCAGATGAAATGCGCCGCGACTTTCCTGTCGACCCTGTTCGATGCGCCGCGCGACCATTGGTATCCCGCCTTGGTGGTGGTGGACGAGGCGCAGATGTTCGCGCCCGTATCGGCGGGCGACGTGTCGGACGAGGCGCGGCGGTTGTCCCTGGCCGCCATGACCAACCTGATGTGCCGGGGGCGCAAACGGGGGCTTGCGGGCGTGATCGCGACCCAGCGGCTGGCGAAACTCGCCAAGAATGTCGCGGCCGAAGCCTCCAACTTCCTGATGGGCCGCACCTTCCTGGACATCGACATGGCCCGCGCGGCCGACCTGCTGGGCATGGAGCGGCGGCAGGCCGAGCAGATTCGCGACCTGGAGCGCGGGCGCTTTCTGGGCCTGGGTCCGGCGATCGCGCGTCGGCCGGTCAATGTGAAGATCGGCGCGGTGCAGACCGGCACGCGCGGCGGCGCGCACAAGCTGATCGCCCCGCCCTCGACCAGCGGCGAGGATCTGCAGGAATTATTGTTCGCCCGCGGCGAGGAGGATATGCCGCCCCCCCCGCCGCCCCGCGCCGATCCTCCGCCCCGCCCGGCCGAGGAGATCATCCGCGCGCTCGCCGATGCGCCGTCGGCCCGGCCCGCCGCGCCGGAACTGGATTTCGGCCAGAATGAGCCGGTGGTGGTCGCCGTGCTGGAGGAGATCGTCGCCGATCTGGGCGACGCCCAGCCCAGCGTGTCGACCCTCTATCAGGATTTCGGCGTGCGCTGCCGGATGAAGGGCCTGCGCACCCCGCCGCTCGACCTGCCCGCCTTTCGCAAGCGCTTCGCCATGGCGCAGGCCGGGATGGCCGATGCGCATGATCCGCGCTGGGCCGATGCGATGAAGGCGGCGGAGCCTCTGCCGGAGGATATGCTCGCCCCCTTCCTGCTGATCGCGCGGGCGGCGATGGCGGGTCTGCCCTGCCCCGACGACGCGCATCTGGCGCGCGCCTATGGCACCAGTTCGCCCGGCCGGGTGCGGCGGCTGATCGACTATATGGAAAAGCTGGGCGTCATCGTCGCCCGCACCGATTTTTCGGGCAAGCGCTCGATCGGCGTGCCGGGCCTTGGCCTCTCGACCGCGGTGGCGGACGGATGACGGCGCCGTCCGTCTTGTTCGTCTGCCTTGGCAACATCTGCCGCTCGCCGCTGGCCGAAGCCGCGCTGCGGGCGGCGGCGGAGAAAGCCGGGATGGACATGGTCGTCGATTCGGCCGGGACCGGCGACTGGCATGTGGGCAGCCCGCCCGACCCGCGCGCGCAAGCCGTGGCGCTGCGCCATGGCATAGACATCAGCGGCTATGCGGGACGACAGGTGAGTGCCGCGGATTTCCGCCGCTTCACCCATATTTTCGCGCTCGACGCCGACAATCTCAAAAATCTGCGCCGCATCCGCCCGTCGGACGGAACCGCGGACCTGCGCCTTCTGATGGACCTGGTGCCTGGGCGCGAAGGGACGGGCGTGGTCGATCCCTATTATGGGGACGAGGCCGGGTTCGACCAGACCTGGGACGACGTCACCCGCGCCGCCAGGATGATCGTAAGGCAGGCACGGCCCTAGACGGGGCGAGGAAGGCGCTCCTCCCATGCGCCATCCATCTTGACGCGAGCGGTGGGCACTGTAGCTTCCTTCCACCCTATTCTCAGCCCGGTTGGACCGCCTATGCGCGCTGCCATGTTGCTGATTGACGCGGTGCCCGATGCCGGACCGTCCTCGTCCGGCCGCCCGCTTTTGCGCCTTTCGCCTGCCCGTCATTCCCTGCGGAGCGGTCGATGACAGTCATAACAGGGGGAGAGGAACATCCATGCAAATCGTCTATATCGCCATAGGGTGCGGCCTGCTGGCCATCATCTATGGCCTGATCACCAGTCGCCAGGTGTTGAGCCAGCCACCGGGCAATGACGCCATGCAGGCGATCGCCGGCGCGATCCAGGAGGGGGCCAAGGCCTATCTGGGCCGCCAATATACCACCATCGCCATCGTCGGCCTGGTCGTGGCCGTGCTGGTCCTCTATTTTCTGGGGATCACCTCCGCGGTCGGATTCCTGATCGGGGCGATCCTGTCGGGGGCGGCAGGGTTTATCGGCATGAACATATCGGTGCGGGCCAATGTCCGCACGGCCGAAGCCTGTCGCGGCACGCTGCAAAGCGGCCTGACGGTGGCGTTCCGCGCCGGCGCCATCACCGGGATGCTGGTGGCGGGCCTCGCCCTGCTCGCGATCAGTGTCTTCTTCTGGTATCTGACCGGCCCCGCCGGCCATGCGCCCGACGACCGGCTGGTGATCGACTCGCTGGTCGCGCTGGCCTTCGGCGCGTCGCTCATCTCCATCTTCGCGCGGCTGGGCGGCGGCATCTTCACCAAGGCGGCCGACGTCGGCGCCGACCTTGTCGGCAAGGTCGAAGCCGGCATCCCGGAGGACGACCCACGCAATCCCGCCGTCATCGCCGATAATGTCGGCGACAATGTGGGCGACTGCGCCGGCATGGCTGCCGATTTGTTCGAAACCTATGTCGTCACCGTCGGGGCCACCATGGTGCTGACCGCGCTGCTGGTCACAGGCGTGGACAACGCCTTCCTGATGAAGCTGATGGCGCTGCCCCTGATCGTTGGCGGCGTGTGCATCATCACCTCGATCATCGGCACCTATATGGTCCGCCTGGGCGCCAGCCAGTCGATCATGGGCGCGCTCTACAAGGGTTTCTGGACCACAGCGATCCTGTCGATCCCCGCCATCTACTTCGCCACCCAATATACGCTGGGCGACCTCAATACCGTGTTCGGCGCGGATCTGGACGGCTATGGCGGCTATACCGGCATGAAGCTGTTCTGGTCGATGCTGGTCGGCCTGGCCGTCACCGGTCTGTTGGTGGTCATCACCGAATATTATACCGGCACCAATTATCGCCCGGTCCGCTCGATCGCCAAGGCGTCCGAAACCGGCCATGGCACCAACGTCATCCAGGGGCTGGCAATCAGCCTGGAATCCACCGCGCTGCCGACTCTGGTCATCGTCGTCGGCATCATCGTCGCCTATCAGTTGGCGGGCCTGATGGGCATCGCCTTCGCCGCGACCGCGATGCTGGCGCTGGCCGGCATGGTGGTGGCGCTCGACGCCTATGGCCCTGTCACGGACAATGCGGGCGGCATCGCCGAAATGGCGCATCTGGACGATAGCGTGCGGGTGAAGACCGACGCGCTGGACGCCGTGGGCAACACCACCAAGGCGGTGACGAAGGGCTATGCCATCGGCAGCGCGGGTCTGGCGGCGCTGGTGCTGTTCGGCACCTTCACCCAGGATCTCGATTATTATGGCGCGGCGCTGGGCCTGACCGAACCGGTCGATTTCAGCCTGAAAAACCCCTATGTCATCGTCGGCCTGCTGCTCGGCGCGTTGCTGCCCTATCTGTTCGGCGCGATGGGCATGACGGCGGTCGGCCGCGCGGCGGGCGACGTGGTCAAGGACGTGCGCGACCAGTTCGCCACTAACAAGGGCATCATGGAAGGGACGTCGCGCCCCAATTATGCCCGTACGGTCGATCTGGTCACCCGCGCGGCGATCAAGGAGATGATCGTGCCGTCGCTGTTGCCAGTGCTGGCGCCGATCGTCGTCTATTTTGCGATCACGGCGGTGGCGGGCAGCGACAACGGCTTCGCCGCGCTGGGCGCCTTGCTGCTGGGCGTCATCGTGTCCGGCCTGTTCGTCGCTTTGTCGATGACAAGCGGCGGCGGCGCATGGGACAATGCCAAGAAATATATTGAGGACGGCCATCATGGCGGCAAGGGCAGCGAAGCCCATAAGGCCGCGGTGACCGGCGATACGGTAGGCGATCCCTATAAGGACACGGCCGGCCCGGCGGTGAACCCGATGATCAAGATCACCAACATCGTTGCGCTGCTGCTGCTGGCGGCGCTGGCGCACGGGGCCTGACAGCCCCCGATCGGAGGGGAGAGGCCACGCCTCTCCTCCCCTTGCCTGCGGCCCGGCTGGTCGTATAGCATCCTTGCCAACCTGTTTTTTAACCCTTTGTTCAGGGCAGAGGCACAGTGTGACCGTTGACGGTCGGCCTGACGGGGGCGGACCATGCCGCACCGGATTTCCTGTCATGCTTCACGAAGCGTGACCCAAGCCAGCCACCGGATGCCATGATATGCTGCAAGCGATTACCAACGACGAACCGGGCCGCATCGCTGCGCTGCGGCGCTATGAGATACTCGACACACCGACGGAAGGCGCGTTCGACAAGGTCACCAATCTGGTGCGGACGCTGTTCGGCGTGCCGATTTCCGCCGTATCGCTGATCGACAAGGACCGGCAATGGTTCAAGGCGATTGCCGGGCTGGACGTGCAGGCAACGCCGCGCAGCGTCGCCTTTTGCGATCATGCCATCCGCCAGAGCGACCCCCTCGTCATACCCGACACGCAGGACGATGTGCGCTTTCGCGACAATCCGCTGGTCACCGGCGATCCGGGCATCCGCAGCTATGCCGGCGTGCCGTTGCGTACGCCCGACGGCTATAATATCGGATCGCTGTGCGCCATCGATACCCGCGCCAGGGATTTCCCGGCCGAACAGATGGAGATTATGAAGGGCCTGGCCGCCATCGTGGTGGAACAGATGGAATTGCGGATGCTGGCCGAGCGCGACCATCTGAGCGGCGCCATGACCCGCCGCGCCTTCGTCGCCGAAATCGACAAGCGGATCGCGCTGTTCGTCCGGCACCAGCGGCCCGCCGCGCTGATCCTGCTCGACATCGACCATTTCAAACGGATCAACGACTGCCATGGCCATCCCGTCGGCGACCGGGTGATCGAGGCGGTGGCGCAATGTTGCGCCGGCCTGTCGCGTCCCAGCGATTCGCTGGGCCGGATCGGCGGCGAGGAATTCGGGCTGCTGCTGCCCGAAACCAGCGAGACGGAAGCGCTGGCCGCTGCGCGCCGTTTCTGTGCCGCGATCGAGGCGTTGGAGATCCCGCACGATCCACCGTTGCGCGTGACCGCCAGCTTCGGCGTGGCGGCGATCGGCCCCGGCCGCATGACAAGCCAGGATTGGCTCGCCGCGACCGATGCGGCGCTCTATGAGGCCAAGCGCGGCGGCCGCAACCGCGCGGTGCTGGCCCCGATCGAGGCAATCCGCGCGGCCTGACCACCCAAGCGTCATCGCTGTCGTAATGGATTGATTAACAGTGATTTTCAGGTGACGCTCCTTGCCTTCGCCCATATATTGATCCTGGGGTCGATCTTATGTCGGGGGGAATATGTCGCGCATAATCATGCTATTGGCCGGTACAGCCTTGGGCGGGAGCGCGCTGGCGCAAACGCCGCCGCCCGCGGCCGCGGCCCAGGCGCAACAATGGACGGTCCGCGATTTCGCCGCGCTGCCGCTGATGGAGCGGCCGAGCCTGTCGCCCGACGGGCTGCACATCGCCAGCCGTGTCGCGGTGAATGGCGAACAGCGACTGGTGATCGCCGACGTCTATGAAGGCCCCAATCGCATCCGGTCGATGGGCCTGGGCGACAATGACCTCAACTGGTGGAAATGGGTCAATGACGACTGGCTGATCGCCGGAGTCGGCAATGAATCCAACGTCCAGGGCATGCCATGGTATCTGAGCCGCGTCGTCAGCATCAAACGGGACGGCAGCAAGGTGACGCTGCTCGCCAAGAATGCCGCCGCGCAAAATGCCGATGACGTCATCTGGATCGCGCGCGACGGCAGCCCGCGCATCCTGTTGTCCTATCAGACCTCCATCTATTATTCCGAGCCCGGCTTCTGGCCGAAGGTGGACGAAATCGACATCAGCACCGGCCGGATGCGCAGCATCGTCGCGCCGCGGCAGCATGTGCGCGGCTGGTATGCCGATGCCGGCGGGACGGTGCGGATGGGCGTGGGCTATAATGACGCCAGCCGGACATCGACCCTGCTGTATCGCGCGGATGGCAGATCCAGCTTCCGCGTCGTCGATCGCGCCAACCGGCGACGCGACGAATCGATGGTGGTGCCGCTGCTCTTCACCGCCGATCCGGGCAAGGCGATCGCCAGCGACGATCATGAAGGCGCCGACGCACTCTACGAATATGACCTCGGCACGCTGGAACTGGGTCGCAAGATATTCGCCGCGCCCGGTTTCGACCTGGGCGGGATTGAGGAGGATGCCGCGGGAACCGGGCTGGCCGGGGTCCGCTACACCGCCGATGCGCCCGCGGTGCACTGGTTCGACCCCAATCTGGCGAAAATCCAGGCCGATATCGACAAGGCGGTGGGGGACCGGCGCGCGCGCATCATTTCCACCAGCCGCGACGGCCAGAAGATGATCGTCCATGTCGGCACACCCGACCAGCCGGGCGCCTATTATTATTACGACACGGCCGCCGGGGCGATGAGCGTGTTGTCGCGCGTCAGCGATCAATTCCCCGGCAAGACCCGCCTCTCCCCGGTCAAGACGATCCGCTACAAGGCGCGCGACGGACTGGAGATCGCAGCGGTACTGACCCTGCCGGCAGGGCGCGAGGCCAAGGATTTGCCCCTGATCCTGATGCCCCATGGCGGCCCCTTCGCCCGCGACAGCGAGGAATGGGACTGGTGGGTGCAGTTCCTGGCCTGGCGCGGCTATGCCGTGTTGCAGCCCAATTATCGCGGATCGGCGGGCTATGGCACCGCCTTTGCGGAAAAGGGCGAGGGGCAATGGGGCCTGGCGATGCAGGACGATCTGAACGACGCGGTCGACTGGGCCGTGGGACAAGGGATCGCCGACGCCAAGCGCGTCTGCATGGTGGGCGCATCCTATGGCGGCTATGCGGCCATGCGCGCCGCCCAGCGCGACGGCGGCCGTTATCGCTGCGCCATGTCCTATGCCGGCGTGTCGGACCTGGCGGCAATGATGCGCTATGACGGCCGCTTCCTGTACCATGGCACGCGCAAGGACTGGATGAAGGAACAGGCGCCTGATTTTACGGCCGTGTCCCCGGTGAACTTCGCCGCGCAATTTTCGACGCCGATCCTGCTGATGCACGGCAAAAAGGACCGACGGGTTCAAGTCAACCAATCCCGCGAAATGGCCGAGAAACTGAAGGCCGCCGGCAAGGTGGAGGGGCGCGACTATATCTATGCCGAACAGCCATTGGCCGACCATTTCTTCTCGCGCGAAGCCGATCGGATCGAGTTCCTCGAAAAGCTCGACGCCTTCCTGAAAGAGCATAACCCCGCATGACGCGGGACGAAGATACGAAACAGACATGCTCTGTCATCAAAATGCAATGCAATCGTCACCATGGAGTCATACAACCGTCATAGTGGCGCGGCACCGCCAAGGCCGGCGGTGGAGATGATGCCCGATGCGCCCGACCGCCCTATTCTTGTCCATGCTGGCCGTGCTGGCGCTGCCCGCCACCGCGCACGCCAGCGAGGACGAGCAACTTTGGACCACTGCCAGCGCCACGGTGAAGCTGGGCGAGCATTGGCGGCTGTCGCAGGAGGTGGTCGCCCGCTTCAGCGACGACCGCAAGGGCCTGTATGAAATCGAATCCAACACGCTGGTCGGCTACAAACTGTCCAAGGCGGTGACGATCTGGGCGGGCTATACCCATGATCCCCAATATGCCGGCGGCGACTTCACCGTGATGGAGCATCGCGGGCGTCAGCAGGTGACGTTCGACAATATCGCCAGGATCGGCCCGGTATCGGTCAGCGCCCGGATGCGGATGGAGGAACGGTGGCGCGAAGGCGTGGACGGCACCGCCTGGCGGCTGCGCCCCTATGTGAAGCTGGTCATGCCGTTCCGGGAAGGCGGCAAGACCGCGCTTGTGCTGAGCCATGAAAGCTTCTTCGACCTCAACAAGACCAATTTCCAGCGGGTCCAGGGCGAAGAACGGATGCGCAACCTGATCGCCATCACCACCCCGGTGGCGAAGAATGTGAATGCCGAGATCGGCTATCTGCACCAGCACGGTTTCCGCCGCCACGCCGACGACAGCAACGACAATGTCGCCTCCGTCTCGCTGAGCTTCAGTTTCTAGAGCCGTTTGCGATCCGATTAGATCGGATCAATCGCGCTCGTTTTTAGTGTTACGCGATGTCCGGGTCGTCAGATGATTGGCTTCGCCGAACTATCTTTCCATTTGATTGGAAATCGCTTTAGGGGCCGGGGCGATCCAGGCCGCCCCGGCCCTGCTTGCCGCCTCCGCCAGCCGGGCCTATAGGCGCGGCATGACCGCCGAACCGTACGCCAAGCAACTCGCCGCGCTGGAATCGCGCGGGCGGTTGCGTCGCCTGATCCCCCGTTCCGGGCGCGACTTCGCCTCCAACGACTATCTGGGCCTGGCCGGCGATCCGATCATCGCCCAGGCAGTCGCCGACGCGATCGGGCGCGGCGTGCCGGTCGGCTCCGGGGGATCGCGGCTGCTGCGCGGCAATGCGCCCGAACATGAGGGGCTGGAGACCAAGGCGGCCGATTTCTTCCGCACCCAGGCGGCGCTGTTCGTCGCCAACGGATACGTCGGCAATCTGGCGCTGTTTTCGACGCTGCCCCAGCGCGGCGACCTGATCGTTGCGGACGAACTGATCCACGCCAGCGCCCATGACGGCATCCGCATGAGCAAGGCGCAGGCCGTGTTTGCCCGGCATAATATGGTGCAGAGCTTCGCCGACCTGATCCTGGCCTGGCGCAAGGAGGGTGGAACGGGGCGCATCTGGATCGCGGTCGAGACGCTCTATTCCATGGATGGCGACATGGCGCCGCTCACCGACCTCGCCAGGCTGGCCGCGACCCATGGCGGGATGCTGCTGCTGGACGAAGCGCATGGCACCGGGGTCTTCGGGCCGGGTGGGCGCGGCCTGTCGGCCGGGCTGGACGGGCTGCACAATGTCATCACGCTGCATACGTGCGGCAAGGCGATGGGGGCGGAAGGCGCGCTGATCTGCGGCCCGCGCATCCATATCGACTATCTGATCAACCGCGCCCGCGCCTTCATCTTCTCGACCGCGCCGTCCCCGCTGATGGCGGTGGCGGCGTCGGCGGCGCTCGACCGGATCGAGCAGGCGAGCGACCTGCGCGACCGCCTGAAGACGCTGCGGCAGGATGCGGCCGAAGCGATCTGCGCGCCGCTCGGCCTGCCCTCGCCCCGCAGCCAGATCGTGCCGGTCATCCTGGGCGACGATATCCGCGCCATGGCGGTGGCCGCAGCCTTGCAGCAGGCGGGCTTCGACGTGCGCGGCATCCGCCCGCCGACGGTGCCAGCCGGGACAAGCCGATTGCGCATCTCGCTGACGCTCAACGTCGGCCGCGCCGATGTCGCCGCGCTGGGCCACGCACTCAGGAAGGCGATGGCATGAGGAGGGGCAGGGCATGAGCGTCCTGATCGTCACCGGGACCGATACCGGCATCGGCAAGACAGTGTTCGCCGCCGGCCTCGCCGGCGCGCTCGGCGCCCATTATTGGAAACCGATCCAGGCCGGGGTCGATCCGGAGGGCGACAAGGAAAGCGTCGCCACCCTGTCCGGCCTGCCCGCCACGCATATCCTGCCCGAAGCCTTTCGCCTGGCCACCCCCGCCTCCCCCCATCTCGCCGCGCGGATCGACGGCGTGGCGATCGGGCTGGACCAGCTGGCGCTGCCCCAGGTGGACGGAGCGCTCGTGGTCGAGGGCGCGGGCGGCGTGCTGGTGCCGATTTCCGAGACGTTGCTGATGGCCGACCTGTTCGCCCATTGGGGCCAGCCTGTGATCCTGTGCGCCCGCACGGGTCTTGGCACGATCAACCACAGCCTGCTGAGCATTGAGGCGCTGCGAGCGCGCGGCGTGCGCGTGGCGGGCATCGCCTTCATCGGCGAGGCGCATGACGAAAATGAGCGGATCATTCCGCAACTGGCGGGCGTGTCGTCGCTCGGCCGCTTGCCGCATCTCGACCGGCTCGATCCCGCCGCCCTGGCCGCCGCTTTCGCAGCCCACATCCGGCTTCCCGAATATTTCAACGATCGATAATTTTCGACCAACGACATGGACTTCATTCTTTGACGGGCGTTCAAGTCCGCGTCAGAACGAACGGCCCAAGGCCGATCGCCATTATGATGCAAGGGATGCAACCCATGAAAACTCTCCTCCTCGGCGCAGCCGCCACGGCGCTGGCGCTGGCCGCCACCATGGCGCAGGCCGACCAGCCGGCGACACCTGCCGCAGCGCCAGCCGCCTCTCCCGCCACCGCCGGCAAGCCCACCTATGGCAGCTACGGCTTCGACGCTGCGGGCATGGATCCGTCGGTGAAGCCGGGCGACGATTTTTACGACTATGCCAATGGCACATGGGCGAAGAACACCCCGATCCCCGCCGACAAGTCCAATTATGGCGCGTTCAACACGCTGGACGACCTGTCGCGCACGCGGACCAGGGCGATATTGGAAAGCGCGCAGAAGGATAGCGGCAGCAAGATCGGCAACGCCTATGCCGCCTATATGGACGGCGCCACGGTCGAGGCGAAGGGACTGGCGCCGATCAAGCCCTGGCTGGACGAGGTCAGGGCCGTCACCGACCTGGCCGGCTATGCCAGGGTCGCGGCCAAGGGCGCCCGCGCCGGCGTGCCCGGCCCGTTCCGCTTCTATGTCGGGCAGGACGACAAGGACCCCGAAACCTATATCCTGTCGATGATGCAGGGCGGGCTGGGCCTGCCCGACCGCGACTATTATCTGGACCAGGGCGAGAAGATGGCGGCGATCCGCACCGCCTATGTCGCGCATCTGGAAAAGATGCTCACCCTGGCGGGCGAGAGCGACGCCAAGGCGCGCGCGGCGGCGCTGATGGCGTTCGAAACGGCGATTGCCAAGGTCCACTGGAGCCAGGTCGACAGTCGCGACGCCGACAAGACCTATAACAAGATGACGCTTGCCGACCTGCAGAAGGCCGCGCCCGGTTTCGACTTCGCGGCCTATTACAAAGCGAACGGGCTGACCCCCGCCAGCCTGCTGGTCGCCCAGCCCAGCGCCGTGACGGGTGAAGCCGCACTGATCGCCAAGACGCCGGTCGGCGTGCTGAAGGACGCGCTGCTGCTGGCCAGTCTGCACGCTTATGCCGACTATCTGCCCGACAGCATCGCCAATAGCGACTTCGCCTTCTACGGCACCACCCTGTCGGGCACGCCGGAGCGCGAGGAACGGTGGAAGCGCGGCGTCACCTTCCTCAAGGAATCGCTCGGCGAGGAAGTCGGCAAAGTCTATGTCGCCCAATATTTCCCGCCCGAAACCAAGGCGGCAATGGACGGGCTGGTCAAGAATGTCCTGACCGCCATGGGCCGCCGCATCGACGGCCTGCCATGGATGAGCGACACGGCCAAGGCGCGCGCGCACAAGAAGCTGGCCGCCTTCACCCCCAAGATCGGCTATCCCGACAAGTGGCGCGACTATGCGGGATTGGAGATCAGGCGCGACGACCTGCTGGGCAATGCACAGCGGTCGAACCAGTTCGAGTTCGACTATAATATCGGCAAGCTTGGCAAGCCCATCTATCGCTGGGAATGGGGCATGACCCCGATGGAGATCAACGCCTATGCCAATTTCGGCATGGTCGAGATCGTCTTCCCCGCCGCCATCCTGCAACCGCCCTTCTTCGATCCCAAGGCGGACCCGGCGGTCAATTATGGCGGCATCGGCGCGGTGATCGGCCATGAACTGAGCCATCATTTCGACGATCAGGGCGCGAAATATGACGAGACGGGCAAGCTCAACCAGTGGTGGACCGATCAGGACGTCGCCAATTTCAAGGCGCTGACCACGAAGCTGGGCACGCAATATGACGCCTATGAGCCCTTCCCCGGCGCGCATGTGAAGGGCGCCTTCACCATGGGCGAGAATATCGGCGACCTGGGTGGCCTGGCGGTCGCGCTCGACGCCTATCATGCTTCGCTGGGCGGCAAGCCGGCTCCGGTGATCGACGGCCTGACCGGCGACCAGCGCTTCTTCCTGGGCTGGGCGCAGGTATGGCGGCGCAATTATCGCGAGGCGAATCTGCGCCAGCGGCTGGTCACCGATCCGCACGCGCCGTCGCAATATCGCGCCGACATCGTCCGCAATTTCGACGCCTGGTATGATGCGTTCAAGCCAGCGCCGGGCGGCAAAATCTATCTGGCGCCCAAGGATCGCGTGAAAATCTGGTAAGACATGACGGTCGGCCCGGCGCATTTTACGAATCCGGGCCGATCTTCATTGTTGCCACTGCGAACAAGGCTGCGGCCAATGGCTTGTCACGCGAGACGAGCCGTTTTTGCGAGTCCCGTCATCTTCTGAATCGCACGATTCGCCGTTCGGCACTTTCTCACCCGGAACGATTTCAACAGTTTGGTCGTCTGTTCATCAGATTGTCACTAACAGGAGAAAAAAGTTGAAGGGTCTCAACACCAGCGCTTTTCTGAAAGCCGGCATCGCATCGATCGCGTTGTTCGCGGCGTATCCCGCGCTCGCACAAAGCCAGGCCGCCCCTGCGGCGCCTGCGACATCGGCAGCCCCGGCCGCTGGCGCCAGCAATTTCAGCGACAGCGATATCAAGCAGTTCGCCGCCGCCGCAGTGGAAGTGACCAAGATCCAGTCGGACGCCTCCATCGCCGAAGCCGACAAGCAGCCCAAGATGCTGGCCGCGTTGCAGGCATCGGGCCTGCCGCCCGAAAAGTTCAACCAGATCGGGCAGGCCGCAGCCGCCGATCCGGCGCTGCAGCAGCGCATCCAGGCCGCCGCGCCGCCGGCCCCCGCTGCGCCAGCCGCACCGGCAACCCCGGCCGCGTCGGCACAGCCGAGCCAGCCGCCGCAATGATCCGATAGCGAAGGGGCCGGTCGATGACCGGCCCTTTTCCTTGATGCCCGGCACGCCGGCTCGCCCGCATTGTTCCCATGATGGTAAAAAATATCGGGGGGTGACGACCGCTTATCCGCCCGTCTATCCTGCGCTCCATGCAGGAACTGGCTCTTTCCATCGTGCTGATCGGCATATTGGGGATTGGCGCACAATGGATCGCGTGGCGCACCGGCTGGCCCGCCATCGCGTTGATGCTGGCCGCTGGCGTGATCGGCGGTCCGGTCCTCCATCTCATCAACCCCGAACATGTGTTCGGCGAACTGCTGGAACCGATGGTGTCGGTGGCGGTCGCGCTGATCCTGTTCGAGGGCGGCCTCAGCCTCAACTTCCGCGAATTGCGCAAGACGGACGGCGCTGTGACCCGGCTGGTGTTGCTGGGATCACCGATCGGCTGGGTGCTGGGATCGCTGGCCTGCTATTATGTCGCCGGGCTGGTATGGCCCGTCGCAATCCTGTTCGCCGGCATATTGGTCGTCACCGGACCGACCGTCGTGCTGCCGCTGTTGCGCCAGTCCAATGTCGCGGCGCGACCCCGCGCGATCCTGAAATGGGAAGCGATCGTCAACGATCCGGTCGGCGCGCTGCTGGGCGTCGTCACCTATGAATATCTGCGCCGCGCGGGCGAAGGCGGCACATTGGCGTCGGTCATTCTGTCGCTGCTGGCCGCGGCGGTCATCGCCGGCCTGATCGGCTGGCTGGCCGCCCGCGCCGTCGGCTGGGCCTTCCCGCGCGGGCATGTGCCCGAATATCTCAAGGCTCCGGTGCTGCTGGTCGTGGTGATCGGCGTGTTCGTGGGATCGAACATGATCCAGCAGGAAACCGGGCTGCTGGCCGTCACCGTGATGGGCGTGGCGCTGGCCAATATGCGGCTCGATTCCCTGCGCGACATCCAGCCGTTTAAGGAAAATGTCACGGTCCTGCTGATTTCGGGCGTGTTCGTGATCCTCTCCGCCTCGCTCAATCTGGAGGTGCTGCGCCAGTTCGAATGGCGATTCCTGGCTTTCCTGCTCGCGCTGCTCTTCCTCGTCCGCCCGGCAACGGTGCTGCTGAGCCTCGCCTTTTCTCCCGTGCCGTGGAACGAGCGGCTGCTGGTCGCCTGGATCGCGCCACGAGGGATCGTTGCGGTGGCGATTTCGGGACTGTTCGCGTTGCGGCTCGATCGGCTGGGCTATAGCGACGGGTCGATTCTGGTCACCCTGTCCTTTGCCGTGGTGGTGGCGACCATCCTGTTCCACGGATTTTCGATCAAGGCGGTCGCACGCCTGCTGAAGGTTACGGGCGCGTCGGAACAGGGACTGTTGATCGTGGGGGCCACGCCCTTCACCCTCGGCCTTGCCGCACAGTTGCGCCAACTGGAGGTGCCGGTGACGATCGCCGACACGAGCTGGCAGAGGCTGGCGCCTGCCCGGCACCAGGGCATCCCCACCTATCATGGCGAGATATTGTCGGAAGCGACTGAAGAACGGCTGGACCTGACCCAGTTCCAGGTGCTGGCGGCCGCGACCGACAACGAGGCCTATAACGCGCTGGTGTGCAACGAGTTCGCGCCGGAAATCGGGCGCGACAATGTCCATCAGTTGGGCGACGCCAGCGACGATCATGATCCGCGCAGCCTGCCCGAATCGCTGCGCGGGCGGGCGCTGTTCGCGTCAGGCCATGGCGTGGAGGACATCATGCAGCGCGAGGAACAGGGCTGGACCTTCCGCAAGACGCGGATCAGCGAGCAGTTCGACTATGATGCCGCGCGCGCGGCGCTGCCGCCGGATGGCGACATGCTGCTGCTGTTGCGCAAGACCGGGGCGCTGCGCTTCTTCACCCATGCCTCACGTCCCACGCCCCAATATGGCGACACGATCCTGTCCTATGTGCCGCCCGCCCAGCCCCGGCGACAAGGAGAGGAAGAATGAGAAGATTTACCCAGGCTCCGATCCTCCTATGTGCGGCGCTCGCCGCCTGCCAGCCACCCGCGCAGACACCCGCGGCCGATGCGGTGAACGAGGCCGACAATGCCGCCAATGCCGTCGCAGGGAATGGCGGGGATAATGGCGCCGAACCGCAACGGTCGATCCTGCGTCCCGAAGTCGTGCCCGAGTCCGAAGCGCCGAAGATCGAGCCGGAAGAGGCGGTGATCGGCTTCGGCGCGTCGCCCATGGCGCTGGATGAGACGGCGAAGGCGACACTGGAAACGCTGCTCTCCGGCGCGGCGATGAAGGCCGGCGGCCCGATCATATTGCGCGGCCATAGCGATTCGCGCGGGGCCGATGGCGACAACAAGGTCGCGTCCCGCATCCGCGCCGAAAAGGTCCGGGACTATCTGGTCGACAAGGGCGTGGACAAGGCGCGCATCACCCTGATCGCGCTGGGCGAGGCCCGCCCGATCGCCCCCAATGCGAAGGAGGACGGCAGCGACGATCCCGACGGCCGGGCGAAGAATCGCCGGGTCGAGGTGACGGTCGCGCTCCCGACCGTCATCGTGCCGCCGCCGGTGGTGCCGAACGCGGCCGAGGCGGCAAAGCCATAGATTTGGCCACCTTGCTGGCTTAAGGGACCGACATGACATCCCCCGTCTGGCACCCCTTCACCCAACATGGCCTGAATGAGCCGATACCCCATGTCGTGCGGGCGCAAGGCGCGCTGCTGCACCTGGCCGACGGCGGCACGCTGATCGACGCGATTTCGAGCTGGTGGGTGACCACCCATGGCCATTGCCATCCGCGCATCGCCGCCGCCATCGCCGCGCAGGCGGGGCAACTCGATCAGCTGATCTTCGCGGGCTACACCCATGATCCGGCCGAAACGGTGGCGCGGGGGCTGATCGATCTGGCGCCCCGCGCCGAAGGACAGCCGGCACTGGCCCATATCTTCTATTCCGACAGCGGCTCGACCGCGGTCGAGGTCGCGCTCAAGATGGCGCTGGGCTATTGGCACAATCTGGCGCTGGACGGGTTGGCGACGGAAGAATCGGGGGGGCCGCGCAGCCGCATCCTGGTGCTGGAGCATAGCTATCATGGCGACACGATCGGCGCGATGTCGATCGGCGAGCGCGGCGTTTATAACGCCGCCTGGCAGCCCTTGCTGTTCGATGTCGGCACCATCCCCTTTCCCGCGCCCGGTCGCGAGCGGGTCTGCCTCGAAGCACTCGACGACGCCTGCGCCGACAAGCCCGCCGCCTTCATCGTCGAACCGCTGATATTGGGCGCTGGCGGGATGCTGATCTATCCCGCAGCCGTGCTGCGCGAGATGGCCGCGATCTGCCGCCGCCATGGCGTGTTGTTCATCGCCGACGAGGTGATGACCGGCTGGGGCCGCACCGGCACCCTCTTCGCCTGCGAACAGGCGGGCGTCGTGCCGGACATCATGGCGGTGGCTAAGGGTATCACCGGCGGCGCGATCCCGCTGGCGGCGACCCTGGCGACCGCCCCGATTTTCGATGCGCATCGATCGACCGACCGCGCCCGGCTGTTCTATCATTCGTCCAGCTACACCGCCAACGCCATCGCCTGCGCCGCCGCAGTCGCCAATCTGGCGATCTGGCGCGAGGAGGATGTGCTGGGTCGCATCGCCGCGCTGGCGCAGGGAATCGCGAAGCGACTCGAACGGCTTGCTAGACACCCCGCCTTCGCCAACCCGCGGCAGCTGGGCGCGATCGCCGCGATCGACCTCATCGCCGCCGATGCGGGCTATCTGTCCGATCTGGCGCCGCGCCTGCGTGCCTTCTTCCTGGAACGCGGCCTCTTGCTAAGGCCGCTGGGCAACACCATTTACCTGATGCCGCCCTATTGCCTGGACGAAGATCAGCTCGATCGACTCTTCCTGGCGCTCGCCGCAGCAGGCGATCATTTCGGCGAATAAACCCTTGGCTTTCAATTTCCGCAATTTGGCGCTATGGCGGCGCGATTTTGCGAATTCGGGATAATATGGCTAAAGAAGAACTGCTTGAAATGCGCGGACAGGTTGTGGAGCTTCTCCCCAACGCCATGTTCCGTGTCCGGCTTGAAAATGACCACGAGATTCTCGGCCACACCGCCGGCAAGATGCGCAAGAATCGCATCCGCGTGCTGGTGGGCGACGAAGTGCTTGTCGAGCTGACCCCCTACGACCTGACCAAGGGTCGGATCACGTACCGCTTCAAATAAGCCGCTTGTTCATGCGGCTTATTCTTGCTTCGGCTTCTCCCAGACGGCGTGACCTTCTGGGACAGATCGGCGTCGTCCCCGATGCCGTCGATCCCGCCGATATCGACGAAACGCCCCTGAAAGCCGAACGGCCTGCCGCTTACGCCGCGCGCGTCGCGGCTGAAAAGGGCGTGGCTGTGGCCGCGCGCCATCCCGGCGCGCTGGTCCTGTCGGGCGATACCGTGGTGGCCGTGGGGCGCCGCATCCTGCCCAAGGCGGAAAGCGAGGCGGAGGCGCGCGCCTGCCTGGCCTTGCTGTCCGGACGGCGGCACCGGGTGCTGAGCGCGATCACGCTGATCGATGGCGAGGGACGCGCGCGGCATCGCCTGTCGGACAATATCGTCATCTTCAAGCGGCTGGAGCAGCCCGAGATCGACGCCTATATCGCCAGCGACGAATGGCGCGGCAAGGCAGGCGGCTATGCGATACAGGGCCGCGCCGCGGGCCTCATCCGCACCATCATGGGCAGCCACAGCGCGATCATGGGCCTGCCGCTTTACGAAACCCGCACGCTGCTCAAGGCAGCGGGCTATCTATCCGACTAGGAACGCAAATGGCCGAATGGCTCTATGAAGAAGGCATTGGCGAGGCGCGGGCCGCGTTGATCGAGAAGGGCAAGCTGGTCGAGGCCCTGATCGAGCGCGAGGGCGACGCCGTCCGTCCGGGCGCCGTGGCGCAGGGCCGCTTGGTCGCCACCATCATTCCCAAGAAGCGCGGTATCGTGCGGCTGATTTCGGGCGAGGAAGTGCTGCTGGAGCCGATCCCGCCCCGGCTGGCCGAAGGCGCCAACGTCCTCGTCGAAATCATCCGCGAAGCGATCGCAGAAGAAGGCCGCCCCAAGCGCGCCAAGGGCCGCATGCCCCAGCCGGGCGCCAAGCCCCATGCCGGCCCCAGCCTGTTGCAGCGCATTCGCGCCACCGGCGTGCCGGTCGTCCCCTGTCCCGCGCATGAGGAAGACCGACTGGAGGCGCATGGCTGGAGCGAGCTGATGGACGAGGCGACGAGCGGCGAGGTCGGCGCTGAAGACGCCGCCCTGCGCCTGTACCTGACGCCCGCCATGCTGCTGATCGACGTCGACGGATCGCTGCCGCCCGCGCAGCTTGGCCCCAAGGGCGCGAAGCTGGCGGCGCAGACGGTGCGGCGCATGGGGCTTTCCGGTTCCATCGGCATCGACCTGCCGACGATGAACAACAAGGACGAACGGATGGTCGCCGCCGCCCAGATCGACAAATATCTGCCGCTGCCGTTCGAGCGTACGGCGGTCAACGGCTTCGGCTTCCTCCAGATCATCCGCCGCCGCGAGCGCGCCAATCTGATGGAGATAGTGCGCGAAGATGCGGTGCTGACCGCCGCGCTGGCGCTCCTGCGCCGGGCCGAACGCCATGGGCAGGGCGGCGCGGCCACCATCACCGCCATGCCCGCGATCATCGACCTGTTGCACAAGCGGCAGGACTGGATCGAGCAACTGGCCAAGCGCCGGGGCGGCGCGATCACCTTGCAGGCGGATGCGGCGCTGGCTCTGGCGGGCGGCCATGTCGCCTAAGGCGTCGTCCAAGCCCGGCGCCTGCCCGGTCTGCGGCCAGCCCGCCCAGCCCGCCACGCGCCCCTTTTGCAGCGCCGCCTGCCGCGACCGCGACCTGCTGCAATGGCTGGGCGAAGGCTATCGCGTGCCGGGCCAGCCCGTTGATGAAGCGGCACAAAAAAACGGCAATTATGGGCTGGACAGCGAGCCGGATTGACGCTTATAGGCACGCCTCCATCCGGCGGATGCCTCCCGCCGAAGACCCGTGCCCGGGTAGCTCAGTTGGTAGAGCATGCGATTGAAAATCGCAGTGTCGGCGGTTCGAATCCGTCCCCGGGCACCATTTCCCTGTTTTTTCATGCCCATAGCCGTCCGGAATCGACGGTACATTTTTAGTGGTTTGCGGTATCTGGTCCACCCTCGTCCGGGCACGTACCTTGTCACCTGGATGCGCCCACGGTATTTTTCACGGCATTGAAATCGGGAAAACATCGTCATGCTCACAGATGCCGCCATTCGCAAAGTCGGGCTCCGCGAGAAGCCGTTCAAGGTCGGTGACATGCACGGGCTCTATCTACTCGTGAATCCGAATGGCGCCCGCTACTGGCGCTGGAACTTCTCGCATCGCGGCAAACGGCAGACCCTGTCCCTCGGCGTTTATCCCGAAGTTTCGCTCAAGGAGGCTAGGGAGAAGCGCACGGAAGCCAGCAAGCTGCTCGAACGTGGCACAAACCCATCCACCCATAAAAAGCTTGCACGCGCCCTAGCGCTGAATGGCGGAACAAGTTTTGGCGAAGTGGCGCGGGAATGGCTTGCCAAGCTGGAAGCCGAAGGGCGCTCGAAAGCCACGATGGACAAGATGCGCTGGCTCCTGCGCTATGCCGAGCCGATCATCGGTGAGCGGCCGATTGGCGAACTGACCGCGCCGGAAGTCCTCGCTGTCCTGCGCACGGTCGAGGTGAAGGGTCGTTACGAATCGGCAAGGCGGCTGCGAACCACCTGCGGCAGCATTATACGTTACGCCATCGCCACCGGCCGCGCGCAACGCGACGTCACCGCCGATTTGCAAGGTGCCCTCATTACACCCAAGGTCACGCATCGTGCTGCCATTACCGACCCTGGCGGGGTTGGGGAGCTTCTTCGGGCGCTGTGGGGCTACGAGGGCCAGCCCTCTGTCGGAATTGCGCTCAAGGTCGGGATCCACACCTTTGTCCGGCCCGGCGAGCTACGTCATGCCGAATGGAGCGAGTTCGACCCGGATCTCGCTATCTGGACGATCCCGGCGGAGAAGATGAAAATGGGACGCGAACATCGCGTGCCGCTGTCGACCCAGGTGATGGACCTGCTCGAAGCGCTCTATCCTATCAGCGGACATTCCAGATATCTGTTCCCGAGCATTCGTGATGCGAGACGGCCGATGTCGGAGAACACCGTCAACGCAGCGCTCCGGCGGCTGGGCTATGACAAGGCGCAGATGACCGGACACGGCTTTCGCGCGACCGCCAGCACCCTGCTCAACGAAAGCCGCAAATGGCATCCGGATGCAATCGAACGGCAATTGGCCCATGTCGAAAACAACGATGTTCGACGCGCCTATCTGCGCGGGGAGCATTGGAACGAGCGGGTGAAAATGATGCAATATTGGAGCGACTATCTCGATCAGCTCCGAGCGGCTGAAAAAGTTATCAAGGCGCGCTTCGGCAGACGTTGATGGCGTACCGTGTGCCAAGACATGGTGGTGAGTTTCTAGAATTCTGAGTAGAATGGCTGATCTTTTAGAGGAGGGGTGGTGACAGAACAAATGCAACCGTCGGCCAGCCGCGTCCTTTGGTGCCTTCTGGGCGCATTGTTAGGCGGCGGCGGCGCAGCCATTGCGCTTATTGTTGCAGGGAATTTGAAGTCCTGGGGCTGGAGCTATCCTGATTTAGCAGCCACCCTTCTTGCCGCTGTAGCTTTGATCATCACAGTTTTAGGTGTCGGACTCGCTATCGCAGCCTTCTGGGGTTTTGATCAGGTCAGGGGCGCATCTGAGAAGGCGGCTAAGAAAGCTGCAAAAAAGGTGGCAATCGAAGAAGTGGAGCGCCACATGGAACAGGCGCAAATCCGCGATTATTTGAAGAGGGAGGCTGAGAAAATTCTCGATTCTGCAACCATTGCTGAGCTGATACAGAGTCGGGTAGATTCCGTCCTTTTCGGTGGTGGAAGAAGTGATGACCTCGCAGCCGACGACGATAGTTCGTCGGATGAAGGCCGAGAGGTGCTTAAATGACTGTAAGCCGAGAATGGAGCAATTTGCCTGCGAAATTGCGAGCAGCGGTTGAACAGCATCAAGCGGAGGCACCCGTTGATCTTGCTGCGTTGGCGAGAGGCTTCGGTCTGAGCGTTAAGGCGGCGACCCTGGCCCCTGGCATTTCAGGTGAGATCAGACCGGAAGGCAATAGCTTTGTAATCCGTGTAAACCGCCATGACGCCGCAGTTCGGCAAAGATTTACGGTGGCGCATGAGATCGCACATTTTTTGCTTCACCAATCCGAAATCGGTAAAGGTATTACCGATGACGTTCTCTACCGATCGAGCTTATCCAGCAAAATAGAAGCTGAAGCGAATAGGCTGGCGGCTGACATACTTATGCCAGATCACCTTGTTCAGAGGATCAAGGCGAATAGTGAGGTCTTGAATATCAATGATATTCCGCTGCATCTTTCAAAGCGATTTGGTGTATCCGAATCTGCAATGAAAATTAAGCTTGGGCTATAAACTGGGGGATGCATGGCTCTTCGTAATTTGGATGAGATTCCGTATCTTCCCCTTTTGTCTCTCTATCCCGCAGAAATGCGAGCCCTTGAAGAGCTACCGGGTCAGACCAAGGATGCATTGCTTCCAATAGTCCATCTTAGGCCATGGAGCAGTTCCCATAATCTAGATCGTGGCCTCGAACGTTTGGCGCTTGCCTATGGAGAGCGGCCCTGCGTCATTTCACTTGCTGATCCAGACAGCAAGGACGCAGTCAGGCCGGTCCATCATCAACTCAATGCCTTGCGGCAGCCAGCAGAAGCCTATGCCAACTGGTGCGCATTTATTGAAGTGCATCCTAACTTCATTCCAGCTGTACAGCTTCAACACACCGCAGAATTACCCGCTCAAGTGCAGTGCCTGCACAAGCTCGGCCGTGGGCTGTTTGTCATCGTTCCAAAACTAGCTTTTGGAGCGCTTGATCTTTTGGCGGCGACAATCGCGGCCAATAGCGACGGCGGGCGGGACGTCATATTCGTATTGGATTTCGGCCGGGCCAGTCGCGATCATCTGCAGGCTGCCGCAATCTGCGTAGGATATATAAATTCCATTCTGAGTCGGGCACCGGCCGCCCGCGTTTCAATTTCCGCTTCTTCGTTTCCTGAAGGGTTCAAAGACCTGACAGAGCAGGCGATCTATGAGCGCCTGCTGTTCAACGAGGTTAGGGGCCAGATCGACACGAGGAGCCTGATCTACAGCGATAGAGGTAGCGTCAGAGCAGAAAAGCAGCTCGGAGGTGGCGGAACTCCAGCCCCGCGCATCGACTATCCTTTGCAAGATAACTGGAAATTTTTTCGATCAGATGACTTTGGATTTGCCGCATATCAGTCCCAAGCCTCGGCCTTGATGCGCGACACAAGCTGTTGGGACCCGACGTTGCGTGTGTGGGGGACGCAAATGATCGAGCGAACCGCCGCCGGAGACATGTCGGCGATCTCAAACCCGAACAAAGCGACTGCGGCCAGGGTAAACCTTCATCTGCAAGTGCAGTGCTTCTACGGTGATCCTGGAGCCGCGAGGGATACCGAGGAAGACTGGGACCTCTAAGCCGTCAGCATGAAATTTGATCGAAAGTTGTCGGTCCAGCTTTGCCAGAAATCCGCCTGCTGTTGTGCGACAGCACGGCGCCGAACTCGCTCCTCCGAGAACCTGCTGAGCAGCGTCAGATCCTGTGCACGGATCTTGCGCCGAGCCACAGCACGCCAAAATGTCTCGCTGGTCGGATTATAACGCTGCTCAAACGCTTTGGTAAAAGCGCTACGAATCACCGCGTCGCTTAAACCTGCGCTGCTTGGACGCTGAGCGTTCGGGCGATATACCAAGCGCTCAATTTCAGCCTGGGTCAGCAAATTCATGTAAGCCGGAGCAGCAATCTTGTTAGCGCGCCCGTGATGCACGGGGACAATGCCGCCGTCCTTGGTCACAGTCCAAAGCGATGCGCCGCACAAATCCTCCGCCACCAAGCGCTTTAGATGCCGTTCCGCTACAACCAGGACAACTTGGTCAAAGTGCAGCGCATAGCCTGCCATCTGAGAGGGAACGCGCTTCAGCGTATCGGTGGCGCTTTTGATCTCAACACCGATAAATTCGTCCGCCAGAATTGCGAGATCGGCGCGCACTGACGCATTTCCTAAAGTGAACTCACTTGTAACCGTTGGCTTTTTTCCTCGCGGGGCAACGGACCGGAGGTGGTTGAGAACAGCTGCTTTGATCTGAGCTTCATCCATCCATAGCCTCCTTGCAATGAACGCGGCCTCAAATGCATTCCGAGAGGTATGTCAAGCGATGCAGACGTCATCATTGAAACATGATGATCCATTTCCTGTGACTTGCAACTAATCGATATCCACGCCCAAGGGCTGACAAGGACAAAAATCCATGGCGTGCCCCGGTGGGACCGCGCTCTATGGCGCTGTGCGCCACCGAGCCTGCGCTGCGCTTGTCTCGTCCCTGCCGGGTGACGATCGCTCACGCGTGCCGGTCACTGACCGGCCAGCGGCCATCGCGCCGGGCGCGATGAGGCTGTTGCGGCTCCGAACAAGCGGGGTGGGCGTCCCTCTCCTCTAGTCCCGCCGCGGCGTGCCGCAAGCCGCGCTGCGCGCGGCTCCTCCACTTGCGTTCCGGCCTTTCAGGTGCGGCCCGCCTTGTTCGGCGGGACTGCCGGATCGCTCCTGCCGCCCACCCCGCCGTCCGGGGCCGGTGCGCTGTAAAGAAGGAGTAGAAAGACATGGAACTCAAGCATATCGACATCGCCTGCCTCTCGGTCTCGCCCGCCAACATGCGCGGCGTGAAGAAGCAACCCGACCTCACCAACATCCTGCCATCCGTGCGGGCGCGGGGCATACTCGTGCCGCTGATCGTGCGAGCAGGAGCCTGTCCCGAGCCGGTCGAGGGAGGATCGCCCACCACCTATGAGATCGTAGCAGGCAAGCGACGCTATCATGCCGCCCTTGCCGTGGCGCAGGAGAACGGCGGCATCGATCCACTGCCGTGCGCGGTCATGGAAGCAGGCGACGATGCCGCCGCGCTCGAAGCCTCGCTGATCGAGAATATCGCCCGGCTCGATCCCGACGAGGTGACCCGCTGGGAGAGTTTCACCCGTCTGGTCAAGGAAGGCCGTTCGCCCGACGACATAGCGCTGACCTTTGGCCTGACATCCCTGCAGGTGAAGCGGACGCTGGCGCTGGGCAATCTGCTGCCACGTATCCGCACCCTCTATCGCAATGGGGCTATCGACGCCGTCACCGTCCGGCACCTGACCCTTGCGTCCCGGCCAAGGCAGCGCGAATGGCTGGCCCTGCTGGACGATGGCAGCGCCTATGCGCCCACCGGCCACGCGCTCAAAAGCTGGCTGATGGGCGGTCAAGCCATCGCCCCCGGCAAGGCGCTGTTCGACCTGTCCCTTCACTCAGGCGAAATCGTCGCAGACCTGTTCGGTGAGGACAGCTATTTTGCCGATGCGACCCAGTTCTGGCAGGCGCAGGAGGACGCGATCAATACGCTGGCGGATGACTATCGCGAGGCCGGATGGGCCGATGTCCTTGTCTTGGCCCGCGGCGAAACCTTCCATCATTGGGAGCACGTCCATTGCCCGAAGAAAAAGGGAGGCCGCATCTATATCACGGTCGGCCATGGCGGCGACGTAGCGGTCCATGAGGGCTATATCAGCCAGAAGGAAGCACGACGTCTGGAACGCGGCGACGTGCTGGAAAAGCCGGTCCGCCCCGAACTCTCCACCCCCTTGGCGAGCTATGTCGACCTGCATCGGCATGCCGCCGTGCGGGCGAAGGTGGCGACTGCGCCGACCATCGCCCTGCGGGTCATGGTCGCCCACGCGATCAGCGGCAGCAGCCTGTGGCGGGTGGATGTGGCATTCCAGCGGGGCGCGACCGACGCGATCAGCGAGAGCGTCGAGACCTGTGCATCGGAAACAGCGTTCGATAGCGAACGGCGCATCGCGCTCGACCTGCTTGGCCTCGATCCCGACACCCCGACCGTCACCGGCCATCGCTATGATCGCGACATCAACGCCCTGTTCGCGCGACTACTGGCCATGGATGACCCCACCGTCATGGGCATTTTTGCCGTGGTGATGGCCGAGACGCTGGAGCCGGGATCAGCGATGATCGAGACGCTGGGCCGGGAACTGGACGTCAATATGGCGAGCGTATGGGAAACCGATAACACGCTGCTCGACCTCATCCGTGACCGCGAAGTGATGAACCATGTCCTTGCCGATGTGGCAGGCGCCGACATAGCCGAGGCTAATGCCAAGGCGACGGTCAAGGTACAGCGGGGGATCGTCCATGACTGCCTCACCGGCAGCAATGGGCGCGGACAAATCGAGGGCTGGGTGCCACGCTGGATGCAGTTTCCGCCCAGCGCCTATACGACGCGCGGCGGGGTCGGCAGCGTCGAGAAGGCGCTGGACCTATCTGCCCGCGAGGAGCAGCAGCAAGCGGACGCAGCGCTCACAGCAGAGCCCGAACCGGAACGACAGGCTGCATGATCCCACCCATGGCTGGCGGCGATCGTGCCGCCAGCCATCCTTCTTTCCTGATCCGCCCCTGCCGATTTTTTGCTTGGCATGGGCGTAATTTGCCGCAAGGCTTGGCCCCATGAAATCGATCACGGACAAGGATGTGACCCTGCCGCTGGCCAAGCGCCGCGAACTGGATTTCGTGGTCGAGACGCTGCGCGACGGCTTTGCCACCGCGACGGCCAAGAAGTGCCACGAGAAATACCGGCAGGG